>VTPO01000004.1 GCA_008638205.1 Pelagibacteraceae bacterium
CTCTATGAAAAGCATTGCTTTTATAAAAGATCCTGACGGCTACTGGATTGAAATTGTCTAATCCTTCTTATTTAAATTGCCAAGAAGTTGTGGCTATTTTTAAAAACAAAAAAAATAATGTAGCTTTTGTAGATATACGTAATAGAAAAAAATATGTTCAAGGTTTTGCTTTTGGAGCAATCAACTGCCCGCTAGAACGTTTTTCTAAAACTATAGATGATCTGGTACCAGACAAATCTACATATTTAATTCTCATAGGAACTAGCGTTGCATCTGTTAAAAAAACTATTTTACTTCTATCTAAAAAAAAATATTCAAATTTCCATTACATTAAAGATGACTATAAAGCGTGGTCCAAGGCCAAATTACCCATGTGGGCTGGTGAACATACTTTCTGTAAGGCTTTTGGGGAATGGATAGAAGTCTCTGGGAATATTAATAATATATACCCAAAACAGCTAAAAAAGTTACATCAAAAAGATATGAGCTCTGTGGCTCAGATAGATGCTCGTCCTAAAGCAGAGTATGAAAAATTTACTCTTCCTTTTTCAAAGCAGTGTTCCGGAGGTGAACTGCCGGTGTATTTAAAAGATAAAAAATATAACTCCCAAACGTTCGTTGTCCACTGTGCGGGAAGGACTAGAAGTATTATAGCTTACCAAACGTTAACGGATTTCAATTTTTCTAATAAAAAGTATGTTTTAAATGGTGGCACCCAAAACTGGGAATTGAATGGTTTTCAAAGAGATTACAAACAAAAATCAAAAATTCACCAAAAAAAAATTGACTTAGCTAGAGATAAAAAATTAGCTTCTAAAATTCAGAAAAAATTTCAACTACCTTCTGTAAATCAAGCTAGGAGCATTCAAAATTGCTATTCTTTTATTATAGAATCAGAAATAAAAAAAAATACCACTCCACCTGTTTGGAAAAAAGTAAATGCAACAACTCTTATACAAAGTGGGGACAAATTTATTGCAGCAACTAACACGCCTATTTATATATTTTCTGAAATTTCTACTTCGGCAATTTTTACTGTGCTGTGGTTGCGCCGATTAGGCTACCCAGCTATTTGGCACAAGAACCCTCCTAGAAAAAATCTAACTAGAATGTTTAACAAAAAAGATTTTAACGATCCTACTTATTTTTTTCCGAAACGTCATAAGGGAAACAAACAAGATGCCAAAGGATATTTAAATTGGGAGCATCAACTCATTCCTACCTTTGCAAAGTGGGGTTGTCCTAATCCTTGGCTCAGTATTCGTTCTAAACAATTAAAAAAAGTTACTCATCCTTTGTCAAAAGTGTACGCAAAAACTATTTTGAAAAAAAATTAAGGATATAAAATTTCTTGGTGCCAAGCGTTACCAATTTTAGAGTAACATAATCTTTGGTGCAGACGATTTTTCACATCCATCCAGAATTCTATTTTGTAAGGGCTAAGCAACCAACCAGACCAATATGATGGTCTTGGTACATTGTTTGGGTCAGGATATTTCTTTTTAAATTCTTCCACTTTTTTTTCAAACTCATCTCTAGTTTGCATCACTTCTGACTGAGTAGAAGCCCACGCTCCTATCCTACTTTCATAAGCTCTAGAATTGTAATATTCATCTGCAGTTTGATTATCCACTAAAGTAACTGATCCTTGAATTCTCACCTGTCTTTGAAGAGATTTCCAATGAAAACACATGGAGGCTTTAGGATTAGCTTTTAAATCCTTACCTTTTTTGCTCTCTAAATTGGTGTAAAAAACAAAACCCTCTTCTGTTAAACCTTTAAGTAACACCATTCTATTATCTGGCTGACCAGCGCTATCAACTGTTGCAACAGACAATGCGTTAGGGTCATTGATTTCAGACTTCTCTGCTTCTTTCATCCAAATCTTAAAGAGATTGTATGGATTCTCTTCATTTAAAAAAGCTGGGTCTAATCCTAATTTTTCGTTCATAATTCAGTCAAATTAACTTATATAATACCTATATGTCATTTAATACATTTGGAAAAGTTTTTAGATTTACTACTTGGGGGGAATCTCACGGTCCTGCCATAGGCTGTGTAGTGGATGGTTGTCCTCCTAACATTGCTTTGTCTGAAAAGGATATACAGGGCGACTTAAATCGAAGAAAGCCAGGACAATCAAAATTTACCACCCAAAGAAAAGAACGTGATTTAGTTCAAATTTTATCGGGTGTCTTTGAAGGAAAAACAACCGGGACTCCTATATCTATGATTATTTATAATGAGGATATGAAGTCTAAAGATTATGGAAATATTAAAAATAAATTTCGTCCTGGTCACGCCGATTACACTTACTTTAAAAAATACGGTATTCGAGATTACCGAGGTGGTGGAAGATCTTCTGCAAGAGAAACGGCTTCTCGTGTAGCAGCAGGTGCAATTGCTAAAAAAGTATTGTCTCAATTGTTAGGTAAAAAATTTGGAGTTATAGGTGCAGTAACTCAAATAGGCCCCATCATGAGTAACCCTGATAATTGGGATGAAAAACAAATTCGAAAAAATCCTTTTTTCTCAGCTGATAAAGATATTGTAGAAGTTTATGAAGATTATTTATTAGATATTCGAAAACAAGGAAGCTCTTGTGGCGCATTAATTGAACTTAGGGCCAAAGGTATTCCTGTTGGATTGGGTGCTCCCATTTATTCTAAATTAGATTCAGATATTGCGTCAGCTTTGATGAGCATCAATGCAGTCAAAGCTGTCAATATTGGAGCTGGAATGGATGCTGCTAGTTTAACCGGTGAAACCAATTCTGATGAGATTAGAAATAAAAATGGAAAAGTAAATTTTAAAACTAATAATGCCGGTGGAATTTTAGGTGGCATCTCTTCTGGACAAGATATTATCTGTTCTTTTTCCGTGAAACCAACTTCTTCCATCTTAAATACTAGGGAGACAATTGATAAATCTGGAAAGAATACAAAAATTTCCGTTCATGGTAGGCATGATCCTTGCGTTGGTATTCGAGCAGTACCTATTGGAGAGGCTATGTTAGCATGCGTTCTGCTGGATCATTTTCTTCTTAATCGTGGACAGTGCGGTTAATCTGAAAAAAATTGATACCATTAAAAGACGATAATCCCACACATAACAAGCCAATCATAACCTATGTGTTAATTGGAATTTGCGTTCTTGTATTTATTTTAGAAATTACATCAGCGTCTTACAGTAATGGAAGAATTTTTTATTCGTACGGCATAATCCCGGCAGTATTCACTGGAAAAGCAGAACTTCCCATGGAGCTTTCGGCGGTTCCAACCGAACTTACACTTATTACCTCTATGTTTATGCATGGTGGATTTATGCACCTCGCAGGTAATATGCTGTATATGTGGATTTTTGCTGACAATATTGAGGATGAATTAGGTCCTGTTAAATTTATTGCTTTTTATATTTTAGCGGGAATAGCTGCAGCCTTAACGCAAGTGTATATGAATACAGAATCTACCATTCCTATGGTGGGGGCTAGTGGTGCTATTGGTGGAGTGCTGGGAGCTTATATTGTGAATCATCCTAAGGCTAAAGTTTTAGTATTAATACCTCTTGGTTTTTTTTCACAGATTGTAAGAATTCCTGCTATCTATGTTTTGGGTTTTTGGTTTGTTTTACAATTTATTAGCTCTTATTTTTCCTCTTCCACAGGTGGTGGAGTTGCTTATGGTGCTCACATAGGAGGATTTATATTTGGGGTTATTGCTATTTTATTTTTTAACCGAAAAGCAAAAACAAGAATTGTTAAAACAAGCAGTAAAAAAAAACCTAATAATCCATGGAGCTCTTAATGGAGTTTTTTTATCTCCCAGAAGAAATTAGCAACCTAACTGCAGTGTTAATGATTACAGTTAGCTTACTATGTTCTTTTATCTCTGCCGCTGCTGGAATTGGAGGAGGATTAATGATGCTGGCATTTTTATCAGCCTTACTTCCACCTATGTATTTGGTTCCCATTCATGGAATCATACAATTTGGTTCTAACTTTTTTAGGGCTACTCTTTCTTTTAAAGAAATTAACAAACAGGCGGTTATTCCGTTTGTAATAGGTTGTCTTATTGGTTCTACCATGGGAGGCTTTATCTTTACCAGCCTTCCTACCAATTATTTAAAATTTGGAATTGCTTTTTTTATTTTATGGTCTGTGTTTGGAAAGGTTCCAGCTATTAAAAGTAAATTATTACTTCCAATTGGTTTTTTAGTTTCCTTAATCTCCATGTTGTTTGGTGCCTCTGGTTTTATTATGGTAGCGGTAGTTAAGAGTATGAAACTTCCACCTGTTAATCATGTGGCAACTCATGGAGCTATGATGACTTTTCAACATTTAATTAAATGTATTGTGTTTGGAATTTTTGGTTTTTCTTTTGCCTCTTATGCGCCTTTAGTTGTAGCTATGATTATTGGTGGATTTTTTGGAACTTACATTGGAAAAAAATTCCTTATTAGCAAAGGACAATACTACTTTAAAACCGTTCTTAACCTCTTCTTAATATTTGCAGCTATCAGGCTAGTATGGAGTGCCATCCAATCCATGTAGAACATTTATCCACAATTTGTATGGATAAATTGCCCGATGTTCTCGCTTTGATTCCGTTTTGATTCTATTTTGAATCAAAAATGCAACCTAAAAGAGTGTATTGATAGTTAGTTAGATCTTATTATTTTCTTAGCAATAGTCTCTGCAATCAACATTACAGGCGCATTAGTATTTCCAGAAGGAATGCTCGGCATAGCAGAAGCATCGATGACTCGTAATTTAGATACTCCCCTTAGCCTACATTCTGAATCAAGAACAGTCATAGGGTCTTCCGCAACTCCTTGACCATCTACTTTGCCCATAGCGCAAGTTCCTATGGGATGAAAAATAGTAGTTCCCAAATTTTTTGCTTCATTTTCTAAATCTTTATCTGTTTTTACACTTGTTCCAGGCAATATTTCTTCTGGTTGAAAAGATTCTAAAGCCTTACTGCTCATAATATTACGAGTTATTTTCATTCCTGCAACTGCTACATCTAAATCTTCTTTGGTAGATAAATAATTGCATAAAATTTTTGGGTACTCCAATGGATCGGAACTAACTGCACGTATCCATCCTCTAGAACTTGGCCTAAGATTAAGTACACTTGGAGTAATAGCATTAAAAGTATGGAGTGGTTCACCAAACTTATCAAGAGACAAGGGCTGAACATGCCATTCTAAATTAGCACTTTTCTGACTTGGATCACTTTTAGCAAAGGCTCCCAGTGTCGAAGGTGGCATAGTCATAGGGCCCTTTCTAAATAAAGCATATTGAATTCCCATCATCATTCTCGAAAACAAATTGTGATATAAAGTGTTTACTGTTGTGCAATTTGTAACTTTGTAAACAGTTCTAATTTGCAAATGATCTTGTAAATTCTCCCCTACCCCTGGTAAATCATGTGTAGAGCTTATTCCAATACTATTTAATAAAGAAGCTGGTCCTATTCCTGAGACTTGCAACAAGTGTGGAGAACTTACTGCACCTGCGGATAAAATAACTTGATCCGATGCAGTGACTATTTGTTTTTCTCCTTTGTTTAAAATTTCCAGTCCATATGTTTCCAATTTAGAATTAGCCCAAGCATATTCTGAATATTTAGATTGATTATTTGTTTCGTTAGTAATGGGTTTGGTTAATATTTTTAATACTTGAGTATTAATCATGATGGTTAAGTTTTTTCTGTGCTTAATAGGTTTTAAAAAAGCATCTGCCATAGACCAGCGAATTCCTTTTTTTTGAGTTTGGTGAAAATAAGCACAACCTTCGTTGTCTCCTCTATTAAATTCTTCAATACTAGGAATGCCTTGTTCACTTGCAGCTTTTCTCCAAGAATCTAAAATAGGCCATTGCACTCTAGGCTCTTCCACTCTCATTTCTCCTTTACTGCCATGCCATTCATTCTCTCCTGCAAAATAGTTTTCTATCGATTTAAAAGTAGATAAGGAATTATTCCAATCCCAAATAGTATCTCCTGTAAGCTTACTCCATTGTTGATAATCACTTTCTTGGCCACGCATATAAATCATAGCGTTGATAGAGGAAGATCCTCCTATCACTTTGCCTCTGGCATAATGAATAGATCTTCCATTCAATCCAGGGTCGGGTTCAGTCTTAAAGCACCAGTCAGTTCTAGGATTGTTAATAGTAAATAAATATCCCACAGGAATTTTAATCCAAATCCAGTCATCTTGACCGCCCGCCTCAATTAAAAGGACTTTGTGATTTGGATTGGCCGACAGTCTGTTTGCTAATAAGCAGCCGGCACTTCCGGCACCAACTATTATCGTGTCATAGTTGTAATTTTCAGAAGTATCCATAATCAAGGTATATAAGCTTTATTCAGAAATTTACACCCAATATGAGTGAAAAATATCTATGCCTTTATTGAATGATTAAAAAAAATTTGTTCAAATATAATCTTTATGACTAAGAAAAAAAAGAAGAAAATAGTTAAAAAAAAGAAAAAATTAAAAAAAGTTTTAAAACCAAAAAAAAAGGTAAAGAAAAAAACATCCAAAATCAAAGTAAAGAAAATTATAAAAAATAAAAAACCTAAATCTATTAAAAAAGTTTTAAAACCTAAAAAAAAGGTAAAGAAAAAAACATCCAAAATTATAGCAAAGAAAATTTTAAAAAATAAAAAACCTAAATCAATTAAAAAAGTTAAAAATAAATCAAAGAAGAGTATTATTAAATCCAAGACTAAAATAAAAAAAAATAAACAAACTAAACAAGTAAAGGAAAATATAGATAAAAATAACATTCCACATTCAGAATATATTGAAAATATTTTAAAACAGATCAACACGACTTCAGAAGAGAAAAATGACAAAAGTATAATTAATACAGACGAAAAAATTGAAGAAATTTCACCAGAATTAAATATTAGAACTGAAGAATTACAATCAGAACAAGAAAAAGAAATTTTAAGCCCTGAATCTGAGGACACTCCTGTTCGGGAGGAGGGGGTTGAGACTGATGGTACTCGCTTATTCGCTGAAATTAAAACAGAATCAGATGATTTAAAAAACAATCGTGAAGAAGAACCTTCTGATCAGCCAAGTGATGAAACACCCATTGTGAAAAAAAACTCTGATGATGATGAAGATACGAACAAATAATTTCTCTACCCCCACCCCCCCATTTTGGGTGCTCATTAGATTGAAAAATTAAAATAATTATAGTTCAATCAAATTTATGATATTTCCAATAATTAAACGCTGTCCATGCTGTAGCAAAGTTTTATTTATTAAAACGAATGGTATTACTTACGAAAATAATTTTAGAAATATTCAAGATTACACAGTCAAAAAAAGATTTAATTGCGATAATTGCGGTCAGAATATTGCTTTATTTATTCACAATAAAACGGGAGTGCAAAAACTTCTCTGGATGGAATATTTAGAAAATATGGATCCTTTATTTTTTGAACTAAAAAACCTAGATATAAGAAAAAAAGATTTACTCAGCAGAAACGCTAATGGTGGTAGCGCAATAAAAAATATTTCCAAAGAAATAGAAAGAATTAAAACACAAATTTCAGAGAAACAATCAAAACTGAGAATTAAAGTAAGACTTATAGCTGGTCACGGAAGCGAAAACTCAGACCATCTTTCTAATAATCACAAATTTTTTTAAAGGACCTTTAAAAAAATATTAAAACCAGGTGGTAGTCCCAATTACACCTGGTTTTAATTATTACAATTAATTCTCATCTTCTTCTTTTCTTCACTTTTTATATTAAATTCTAAACTATCCTATGAATAAAAATTTTAATTTTTATTATCCAGTTTTAATTTCGATAGCATAAACAAGCTTAATAAAAACAAGATAGATATCGAGGCAAATCCTGCCTGCTGAGATACAAAATAAGTAATAGAACCTGCCATCAACGGACCAACAAATGCAGTTGCTTTACTGGACAATGCATAAAGACCAAAGGATTTACCTTGCGTATTTTGTGGGCTAATTCTAGACATTAATGTTCGACTAGCACTTTGCAAAGGTCCAATAACGCCAGCAACTAGTAGTAATGAAAAGAAAAAAAATTCCTTTGATGGTGAAAAAACAACAGCAAAAACAGCTAACACCAGTGCAGCAATTGACCACATAATAATCATCTTGCTATTAAATTTATCATTTAAGTATCCTCCAAGATAGGTAAAAACTCCAGCGACTAGATTACCTACGATAAGAACAGAGATTAATTCCTTAAAGTTAAAACCATGAACTCCAACTGCATAAACACCGCCGCCCGTCTGCATCGCAATTACAGCATCTGCATAAAACATTCTCGCAATCAAAAATTTTCCCGTAGTAGTTAATTTATTATTCCAAATAATTTTTTTAATATCTTTTATAGAAGTGTATTTTTTTTTCTTACTTTTTTTACCTTTCCAAAAAAATGTCATCATTGGTATTGCAAAGATAAAAAACCAAAAACTTACTAAAATTGCTATAAATCTAATATGTTCAAAATTTTCTTTTTGTAAGTTCAGTATTGGCTGATCAGTCTTGATTACAAAGAGTAAAATAAATAATAAGAAGGGAACTATTCCAATGTAGCCTAAGGCATATCCTAATCCTGAAGTTCTACCGATTTCATCTTTTTTATTAGAGCTATCTCTTAATAAAGAATTATAAGAAGCATTAGAAATTTCAAAAAAATAGCTACTTAAAAAGAAAATTATTAAAGTATATACAATAAATGAATCTCTAGCTTCAGAAAACCAGAATAAAGCATTTATCAATACTGTCAGAACAGTGGAGACGATTAATACTTTAATTCTTCCATTTGCCACATGGTCTGCATAGGAACCAATAAAAGGGGCTGTAAGAGCAACTAAAATTCCGACTGCTCCAGAGGTCCACTGCCAATATGCTGATCCTAATTGAATATCACCAACTATCTCTTTTGCAAAATAAGGACCAAAAATAAAACTTAAAGTGACTATTAAGTAAGCTGAGTTACCTACATCAAACAATCCATAACTGTATTTCTTATTCACAGCTTAGTTTTTGTACCAAACACTTCGAAAGGTAGAGTCAAGCCTTTGATCAAATTTTGTTTAGTAAATATTCTCATTAAAATTTTAACCTCTTTCAATGTTTGCAATCCGAACACCTTATGCTTTTTTACAAGATTTTGGTGCACAGTAATTCCTTGCTCAGTTGACCTTATAAGTAAATTCTTTTTAATTAATTGTTGAATTTTTCTTCTACATGTCTCTTCTGGTAACCCCAAAACATGCGCGATACTAGTAGATCCTAATCCTCGACCCTTTACTGATAAAGGTTCTTTTTGCATTAATGATGAATACATATCTTCCAAAAAACTATCAATATCTTCCACTGATTTTTTAGATTTTTTTTTTTTTGTTACGTAATTAATATGACTTAAAACTACTAAGATAATCATAAACGAATCGAAATCTATTTTATAAAAACTTCTTGCGCGCGAGTAAAAGCTTATAATAGTAGCAACCCATCCATAAGAAGCCTCTGCAATTTGATTTTGTGATAAGTGATTTTTAGTTTGATCGTCCTTTAGACCATCTTTAACTTGCTTATAAATATCAGTCATTAAAAATAATACCCCCGAAATTATTTTTATATTTTTTAAATTAAAATATTTAATTATTCAATTTATGAATAATTAAGAATTGCTGCTTAGTCTACATTAATCTTGAAATATTCCTTAAATTGATGATTTAAATTAAGAATTTTTTTTAAAACTTATATCCTATGTCCATAACTAAATAGTTTCTATTTTGCGCAACATTATTTTTGAATAAGCCTTTACCTTTATTGTCTACATGCTTAATTGATAAGTCTATTTTCTTAGTAATATCTATTGTTGCCTTAACTACGGTAGATCTTCTAAGATTTTTTCCATCTGTTTGCCCCAACTTAAAATGAACAGGCATGCTATTAATAAAAAATACATTTTTTTTCACTAACCTCATGTCTGTTACAACATCTCCATAAACTGTACCTGCTAGTTTAGCGCCATTGGTATTTTCTTCTCGATAGTCATAAGAAAAAGTTAAATCTTTTGCTATCTCTACCTGGCCTACAATACCGAAATGAGAATTGTCATTTTGCTTAGGTCCATTTTTATCATGGTGTACAATTTTTCCATATGGAATTAGTGTAAAATTTTTTTCTTTTATTATAAGTCCTAATCTTTGATTAAATTCATAATTTTGGGTTGTTCCATCGTTGTTGGTATCATCATAGGGAACAATGTAATTAAGGCTGCGTATAGCAAAATTTTTATTTAATAGATAAGTAAAATGTAAATCAAAAGTCACCCCTGGTCTTGTATTGTCGTAGTTTTTTCCTAAATCATCAACTAAAGTTGAGTAATATCTAATTTTTCCTTCAGGGTAAAATCTTTTTATTTCAGCAAAAGACATGGAGGAATATAAAAAAAGAAAAAAAAATATTAACTGTTTCATTATATTTATTTGATTACTTTAATTGTCTCTTTATTAAAAAAAATGTCTAGTATTTTTTCTGTAATTTGCTTAGCGTTTAAACCTGCCACATCGTACATTTTTTCTGGTGTGTCTTGATCGATAAAAACATCTGGCAACATCAACGACCTAAACTTTAATCCTTTATCAAAAATTCCTTTTTCTGCTAATAGATTTGCTACATGCGACCCAAATCCACCGATCGATCCTTCTTCTATAGTAATCATCATTTCGTGCTCTCTGGCGCATCGAATGATCAACTCTTCATCAAGGGGTTTTGCAAATCTAGCATCTACGATAGTAGTGCTAATTCCTTTATTTTTTAATTCTTTCGCTGCAATTTTACATTCTTCCAATCTA
Source organism: Pelagibacteraceae bacterium (assembly GCA_008638205.1). Classification (GTDB taxonomy): domain Bacteria; phylum Pseudomonadota; class Alphaproteobacteria; order Pelagibacterales; family Pelagibacteraceae; genus IMCC9063. The sequence continues at coordinate 10,873 of VTPO01000004.1, forward strand.
GTTCCCAAACTCAAAATACAAACGTTAGTTCCCTCTTGAACAACTCTTCCTTTTCCAATTTTTAATTTTTCATCTATAGATGGAAGATCTATTCCTATTCCATTTCCTCTTGGGTATCTAAAAGCGCAAGGTCTGTCGTTAATATCAATAGAAGTATTAATCATTCGAACCAGTTCCGCCTCATCACTAGCAGCCATGACAACAAAGTTAGGAAGAGTTGCAAGATACGTAATATCAAAAGATCCTGCATGTGTGGGTCCATCCGCTCCGACTAAACCTGCTCTATCAATAGCAAATCGTACCGGTAAACTTTGAATAGCCACATCGTGTACTACCTGGTCGTAGGCACGTTGTAAAAAAGTAGAATAAATAGCAGCATAAGGCTTGTATCCTTCTGTTGCTAATCCTGCAGCAAAAGTTACTGCATGCTGTTCTGCAATTCCCACATCAAAAGTTCTTTTAGGAAATTGTTTTTGAAAAATATTAATCCCAGTTCCAGAAGGCATAGCCCCTGTCACAGCTACAATTTTATTATCTTGCTGTGCATGGGCAGCTAAGGTTTCTCCAAATACATTGGTGTAAGAAGGTTTGTTCGAAGAGCTTTTGGACTGCTCTCCGGTTGCTACATTAAATTTTGTAACTCCATGGTACTTGTCTTTAGAATCTTCTGCAGGCTGATATCCTTTTCCTTTTTGAGTGATAGCATGAATTAAAAAGGGGCCTTCATGTGTAGAATTTTTAACATTCTCGAGTACCGGTAATAACTGATCAAAACTGTGTCCATCAACTGATCCTACATAAAAGAAACCCATCTCTTCAAATAAAGTTCCCCCTACTGCCATTCCTCTTAGATACTCTTCAGCTTGTCCTATCCTTTGTTTCAATCTTCCAGGAAACTTATCTGATATTTTTTTAAAGAAATTTCTAAAACCTATATATTTTTTCCCCGATAATAATTTTGCAAGATAAGAACTCATAGCTCCAACTGGTGGCGCAATCGACATGTCATTATCATTTAAAATAACTATTAATCTAGAATCCATAGCTCCAGCATTATTCATTGCTTCATAAGCCATCCCAGCACTCATAGCCCCATCTCCTATGACGCTAATGATACTATTATTTTTACCTTCCAAATCTCTAGCAACTGCCATTCCCAATCCTGCAGAAATAGAAGTGGAACTATGTGCAGTACCGAAAGGATCATATTGACTCTCAGCTCTTTTTGTAAAGCCAGATAATCCACCCCCTTGTCTTAAAGTTCTAATTTTATTTCTTCTTCCAGTTAAAATTTTGTGTGGGTATGCTTGATGTCCTACATCCCAAATCAATCTGTCATCAGGTGTGTTAAATAAATAATGGATTGCTATGGTTAATTCGACCACTCCTAAACCTGCCCCTAAGTGTCCTCCAGTAAAAGAAACAGCGTCCACCAGCTCCTCTCTCAATTCTGAAGCTAATTGAGTAAGTTGTTTTTTTTCTAACTTTCTTAAATCTGCCGGGTAATGAATGGTATCTAATAGAGGTGTATTTGGCATTAATGATCTCTTTTTAAAATAAACTCTGCTGATGATAACAGTCTATTTGCTTTGGTTCCATATTTTTCTAGAGAGTGCTTTATCTTATCGTGTAATTCATTTGCTAGAGCATTTGTTTTATCCAGTCCAAGAGTAGCTATTAAAGTAGCCTTGCCTTTTTTATCATCTTGTTTAGAAGGCTTACCTAATTTGTTCTGATCTCCATAGACATCCAATAGATCGTCTGCAATTTGAAATAACAATCCAATATCTAATCCAATTTTTTTTAATTCTTCTCTATCATTATTTTTTTTTGCTACGATAGCCGCTGCCTCTGTGCAAAACCCCATTAGCTCGCCAGTTTTTTTATTTTGCATATGGATAATAGTTTTTTCATCCTGTGCTTTTCCTTCAAAAGACAAATCCAAAAACTGGCCTCCAGCAATACCTAAGTGTCCTGAACAAGATGCTAAGGCAAATACCAAATCACTTTTTACTTCCTTGTCTAAATTTAAATGATTACTAGTTAAGATTTCAAAAGCGATAGTAAGCAAAGAGTTTCCAGCTAAGATAGCTGTAGATTCTCCAAATTTTTTATGTGTACTTTCTTTACCTCTTCTAAAATCATCATTATCCATAGATGGCAAATCATCATGAATTAAAGAGTAGCTATGAACACACTCAATTGCTGCAGCAACCGCAATTGCAGTCTCTTCCTTTATGTCAAACAAGTCAAAAGCAGCAACGGTTAGATAAGATCTAATTTTTTTTCCACCAGCAAACAGGCCATACCCCATAGCTTCGAATAATTCGTTATTTTGCTTTTGTTGGGAAAAGTAAGATTTTAAATATTGATCAGTTTTGTCTGCAACTAATTTAATATCGGTATCAAAAGTAGACATAACGACTACTCTCTTACAAAATCTTTTTTGCTTATTTTGCCATTCTTGTCGATGGAAATTTGCTCAACTTTCATCGCAGCTTCTTTAAGTTTGGCTTCACATTGTTTTTTTAACTGAATACCCCTTGTGTACTCATCAATCGATTCTTCTAATTTGGCACTTCCATCCTCTAATTTTGATACAATTTGCTCTAATTGCTCTAGTGCTTGTTCAAAGGATAGCTTTTCTATATCAGCTGGAATATTGTTTTTTTTCATTAAAAGCATAATAAATATTTAACAATGAAATTCTATTCAAATATCTACCAGCCGAATAAAAAAAATTTAACCAAAGCCTCAAAGCTTATAAAATCAGGCAAAGTTATAGCAATACCCTCAGAAACGGTTTATGGACTTGCTGGAAATGCTTACCGAAACGACTCTATAAAAAAAATATACTCTTTAAAGAAAAGGCCAAAAAACAATCCTTTGATTGTTCATTTTTCAAATATCAAAACAATGAAGCAAGAAGTGGTAATAAATGAACAATTAATCAAGCTAGCTAAGAAGTTTTCTCCTGGTCCGTTAACTTACATTCTTCCTCTAAAAAAAGAATCTAAAATTTCAAAATTAGTATTAAATAAGAAGAATCAAATTGCCTGCAGAATTCCTAATAACAAAACTTTTTTGGCTGTGCTTAAACAGTCTGGGGTTCCCATCGCAGCTCCTAGTGCAAACCTAAGTAACAAGCTTAGTACTACAAGATCTGTTGATGTAGAAAAAGAGTTTGGAAAAAAATTGTCTTACATATTAGACTCTAAGAAAACTTCAATTGGATTAGAATCTACAGTTTTGCTGTTGGGTGCTTCGCTAAAAATTTTAAGACCTGGCGCTATCACTAAAGAGATGATTTTTAAAGTATTGCGAGAGAAAGTCCATGAAGTAAAAAAACAAGGAGACATAATATCTCCTGGTCAATTTAAAAAACATTACTCCCCAGGAATTCCCGTTTATTTAAATCAAAAAAAACCTAAACCGAATGGAGCATTATTAGTACTTGGGAAACACAAAATTAAAAAAAATATTTTTTTTCTTAGTAAACGATCTTCTTTAAAAGAGGCAGCTAGTAATTTGTATGTTCTTTTACGAAAAATTAAAGAACTAGGATATAAGAGTATATCAATCACTAACATTCCCAACACAGGAATTGGCAAAGCTATTAATGATCGTATACGCAGAGCATCCTCATGAACAAACTAAACATAAATAATTTACAAAAAAAATTTGGGTCGTTTGAGGCTGTAAAAAAAATTTCTTTTTCTATCGCCGAAAACCAAACTGTTGCTTTGCTGGGCCCGAATGGTTGTGGCAAGACAACTACTATTGCAATGATCTTGGGCTTAATTACTCCAACCTCTGGTTCTATTTCAATTAATAATCAAATGCTCAAGCAAGATCATCACTATCTATCCAAGATGAATTTTGCATCTCCTTATGTAGAGCTTCCTAAAAAATTAACAGTCCTGGAGAACCTAAATGTATATGCCATGATGTATGAAGTACCTGATACTAAAAATAGAATAGAACAATTGGTGGAGGAGCTAAATCTTGCTCCTATACTGAATAAAAAGACAGGAGAACTTTCTTCTGGGCAAAGAAACAGGGTTTCATTGGCCAAGTCCATTATTAACAATCCTGAAATCCTTCTATTAGATGAGCCTACAGCCAGTTTGGATCCAGACACTGGTGATTTTATAAGAACTTTTTTAGAAAATTATAAAAAGAAAAACTCCATGGCTACCTTGTTAGCTTCTCATAACATGGATGAAGTTTCCAGACTGAGCGATTATGTTCTGATGATGAAAGAAGGCTCTATTATAGATGAAGGTACTGCACTTAATTTAATTTCCAAACATGGTAAGGAAAATCTAGAACAGGTATTTTTAAAATTGGTGAGGCAGAATGAAAATTAGAAGAATCTTGTCATTGATGCTCAGGCATTTATATTTAATAAAAGCTTCTTTTCCGAGAATTATTGATCTTATTTACTGGCCAACTGTTCAAATTATTTTATGGGGCTTTGTTTCCAAATTCTTTACGATGCATAGCACTTATTTTAACAATACAGCTGGTATTATTCTAACTGCAGCTATTTTGTATGATTTTTTATTTAGATCTAGCATTAGCTATAATATGTTATTTTTAGAAGAAATTTGGAGCAGGAATTTAATTAATCTTTTTGTTTCTCCATTAAAAATTAGTGAAATTATAGTCGCATTGACTTGCACCGCTCTTATTCGAACCTTAATAGGACTGGTTCCGGCAGTGCTCATTGCTATTCCTCTTTTTGGTATTTCCCTTATAGATTTAGGCTTACCTCTAATGTTGCTACTACTTAGTCTTTATCTGTTTGGAATTACTTTAGGCCTGTTAGTTACGGCAGGATTAGTAAGATTTGGACCATCTTTTGAAAATATTGCTTGGGCAAGTTTATTTTTTATAGCTCCACTAGGCTGCATTTATTATCCTGTAGAAATATTACCTAACTGGCTACAAGTCGTTGCATTAGCCTTGCCATTGGCTCACATTTTTGAAGAAACAAGATCTATACTAATTACCAATACAGTTAACTATGTGAATATTTACAATGCTCTTATGCTGAACTTAGTTTACCTAAGTATCGCCCTGTTGACTTTTTATCGATCTTTCAAAACTGCTAAAATTAAAGGTAGTTTAATAAATGTCGGAGAATAAATTTTTTAGTTTAGAGAGACTGATTCCACAATTTCCAAAATAGATGCTTTGGAGATAATGGGAGCTTTACTTGAGGCTATTCCATTTTTAGCAATTAATAAAATCATTTCCTCGTAACTCATATTAAGATTTAAAAAACATGATCTGAAAAAATATCCCTTGCTTAAGCCCGGCATAAGATTTGCTTCGATGAAATGAGGTTCGTTTAAATGATTCATTTTAATATCAATACGTCCTAAAGATTTTCCACCCAATGCAATAAAAGACTTTTTAGCTAAATTGCACAATTGATTAAATATCTCTTTGTCGGTTACGGCAATGACTACTTCTTCATCATTTTTTTTAATATCAAAGTCAAGAATACAATGGCCATTAATATTTTTATCAACCATAATCTCAACAGGCATTGCATTTAAAGTTCCACTAATACTATCTTGCAAAATTCCAACACTATATTCTTTTCCAGAGAGAAAAGTCTCTACTAGAGAAGTGGATTTTTGTTTTATTTTAATATCTAGCACCTTTGCTTCGAAACTTTCAAAATCATGCACAACAGATTTAAAATCTACACCTCTACTATCTCCACCGGTTACAGGCTTAATAAACAAAGGAAATTTAACTGGTAAAGATTCTTTATTTGGATGCTCTCCAGGCTCTGCGGTAAAAAAGTCAGCAGTTTTAATGTCGGCTTTTTGCATGATCTCTTTTGCTCTACTCTTGTCATGCTCGTACTCTAACGCCTCTCTTCCTGATGCAATGTAAGATATTCCATGCGTTTCAAGATAATCATTTAACCAAATAACCCTGTCGTTAAATGTAAAATATTTAACACCTGAGAAAACCAAATCTGGCTTTCTTAAAGCTAATTGCTTTAAGTCATTTTCAGATTTTATTTCCGTAATAATTACACAGTTGTATGCTGATGATAATATATTAAAAATGGAATGCTCATCCCAAACAATCGCAACATTTTTTTGATTTTTATTTGGATTCAGGCCCTTCGGAACAATAAGCACTTCAATTTTCTTATCACTTTTTAATATAGCTGGATGCTTTACTTTAAAAGGGATGATCTTTTTTTCGATCGTTTTAATACTATCAGTTCTCATATCTTTCATAAATTTTAACTTTCTAACAAGCAGTAGGTTACATTCAGAGCAAAGCCTGTGAATGTTCCATAATTTTAGATCGGTACTTTTCGAAAAATACTTACCAAGGCGTTGGGAATGACGAAATAATTAGTTATGGTAGTATCTAAAAAATAGATAGTAGCACATAGTCTTGCTAATAAGAAGCTTATTTTTGGTGGTCCTGTTAGGATTCGAACCTAAAACGCTTGTTTCGAAGACAAGAATGATATCCATTTCACTACAAGACCATAAAGATGTTATATCAGGATAATGCCAGATAAAAAATACAAGTTTACTGTTTCAGAAGAGCAGAATTTAAAAAGAGTGGATCAGTTTATTGTGGAAGAACTGCCCACATTTAGCCGAACTAAAATAAGCAAACTAATTAAAGAGGGTGCTCTTCTGGTCAACAATGATTCTATAAAAGAAAGGTCCAAAAAAGTTTCCTTTGGTGATGAGGTGGAGCTATCCGTACCAGAGCCAGTACCCACAGATCTTAAACCTCAAAATATTCCTTTGGATGTTGTTTATGAAGATGATGACTTGCTTGTAATTAACAAGCCAATTGGCATGGTGGTTCATCCTGGTGCAGGAAATCCAGATGGCACATTGGTCAATGCCTTGTTGCATCATTGTAAGGAAAATTTATCTGGAATTAATGGAGAACTTCGTCCTGGTATCGTTCACAGAATAGATAAAGATACTTCTGGTTTATTGGTTGTAGCTAAAAATGACATTGCACATAACGTCCTAGCAAAACAATTTGAAGATCATTCTATTCAACGAACTTATCTTGCATTTGTATGGGGTATGCCAAGACCTATTCATGGAAGAATTGAAACACTGATTGGAAGGAGTAAATATAATCGCCAAAAAATGAGTGCGGAGGTTGGAATTGGTAAAGATGCAATTACGAATTATAAAACTCTAGAAGTATTTAAGGGAAAAACAATTCCTGACATTAGCTTAATAGAATGTAGATTGGAAACTGGAAGAACCCATCAAATTCGTGTTCACCTAGCTCATCAAGGAAATCCTATTTTAGGCGATCAGATGTATGGTAAAAAAGTTAGAAAAATTAGAGATTTGGATGAGCAGCTTTCTATTGTTTTGGAGAATATAAATTTTCAAGCATTACACGCTCAATCACTGGGTTTCCTGCATCCAAAATCTGAGAAAGAACTATTTTTTACCGCAGAATTGCCTAAAGATTTGTTAAACTTACAAAAAATGTTAAAAAAACTTGGAAATTAACCTCTTGTTTTTTTAATTTTAGAAATTACATAAATATATAAATATGAACCAAGACCTAACCAAAACTAGCTTACCTACCCTTACGCCTGAGGGAAGTTTTTCTTCTTATCTTTCTAAGATTAGAAAATTTCCCATGTTGGATGCTGCAGAAGAATATGTACTCGCTAAAAACTGGAGAGAACAAGGAGACAAAGAGGCTGCTCACAAGTTGGTGACTAGTCATTTGCGATTAGTTGCAAAGATTGCCATGGGTTATCGAGGTTATGGATTACCAGTTAGTGAATTAGTATCTGAGGGAAATATTGGATTGATGCAAGCGGTAAAAAAATTCGACCCTGAGAAAGGGTTTCGACTTGCAACGTATGCTATGTGGTGGATTAAAGCCTCTATTCAAGAATATGTATTACGCTCTTGGAGTTTGGTTAAAATTGGAACTACCGCTGCTCAAAAGAAACTATTTTTTAATTTAAAAAAAATTAAGAACCAAATTTTTGCTGCAGAACAAGGTAATATGCTACCAGAGCATATTACTGAGATTGCTACGCAGTTGGACGTTAGGGAAGATGAGGTGGTATCAATGAATCAAAGATTAGCAGGCCATGAGCATTCATTAAATGCACCTGTGGGTAGTGAAGAAGGTGATGCAGAATGGCAAGATTGGGTAGTAGATGAAAATGCAGATCAAGAATTACAAGTTTCCCAACGTCAAGAATTACAACAAAAACAAGCTTTATTAAAAAATGCGATGTCTGTGCTTGATGAGAGGGAAAAAGAAATTCTACAAGACCGAAGACTAATTGACGAACCTAAAACCCTAGAAGAGCTTAGTCAAAAACATAAAGTAAGTAGAGAACGAATTCGTCAAATCGAAAATAGAGCTTTTGAAAAATTACAAAAAGCGATGCTTGAAAATATTAAGCAACCAAAGCAACTTTCTATAAATTAATTATTCTTTACTAAAAATTTTTCTTAAAAGTATAAGACAGTATTGTTTATATTTTAAAAGGATTTTCAACTAATATTGTATCTTCTCGTTCTGGACTTGTGGAAATGCTTGAGATTTTGGTTTCAATAAAATCTTCTAGTTCACTTAAATAAATTTTTGCTTCTTGAGGTAACTCTTCATAGCTTCTTGTACCTACTGTACTTTTCATCCATCCAGGAAAAGTTTTATAAATAGGCTTAATTCTTGCTTGATCTTCTGCAGCAGCAGGTAAATAGTCTAGTTTTTTCCCATCTAGCTCATACTCTACACACATCTTAATTTCTGAACAGGCATCTAACACATCCAACTTAGTTAAAGCTATTCCCGAAATTCCTGAAACTTTTGCTGTTTGTCTTACTAGGACTGCATCAAACCAACCGCACCTTCTTTTTCTTCCCGTAACAGTACCAAATTCATTTCCTCGTTCTCCTAGCAATTCTCCCATTTTATCATTCAATTCGGTTGGAAAAGGTCCTTCACCTACTCTGGTGGTGTATGCCTTGGTAATTCCAAGTACATAATCAATTACATTAGGTCCGCATCCTGTTCCAGTGGCTGCAGCCCCTGCTACTGTATTGGAAGAGGTTACGTAAGGATAAGTACCATGATCCACATCGAGTAAAATTCCTTGGGCACCTTCAAACAATATTCTTTTTGCTTCGTTTCTATATTGATCCATTTTTCTCCACACAGGTTGAGAAAACTTTAAAATTTCTGGAGCAATGGTAAGAAGATCTTTCATTAGATCGTCTTTCTTAAATTCTTTTTTCTTCAAACCTTTTCGAATAGCATTGTGGTGCTCTAGAACTATTTCTAGGCGGTTACTTAAATTACTTTCTGATTTTAAATCCATTACTCGAATAGAACGTCTTCCTACCTTATCTTCATAAGCTGGTCCTATGCCTCTTCTGGTTGTTCCAATTTTTCCTTTACCAGCTGAATCTTCTCTAATCTCATCCATCTCTCTATGAAATGGCATAATCAAACTTGCTGTCTCTGCTAAAATAAGATTTTTTTCATTTACGGTCACGCCTTGTTTAGTAATTTGTTCTATTTCATCTAATAGAGCCCAAGGGTCTACCACCACTCCATTTCCTATGACCGATATTTTGTCAGATCTAACAATTCCAGATGGAAGAAGTTTTAATTTATATACTTTACCATCAATAACTAATGTGTGTCCTGCGTTGTGTCCCCCTTGAAAACGAACGACCACATCCGCTTGCTCAGATAACCAATCTACAATTTTTCCTTTTCCTTCGTCTCCCCACTGAGAGCCTACGACTACAACGTTTTTCATTTATTTAAATTTTTTATTAAGTTCTATAGAGTTTAAGTGGTTAATTGGTCCACGACCTTTTCCATAAGTTAGATTAGATCGTATAGCATTATTAACATAGAGAATTCCTAGTTCACATGATTTATATAAAGGTTTTCCACAGCCTAAAAAAGTAGCAATGGCAGAAGATAAGGTACATCCTGTTCCATGTGTATTATGCGTGGATAGTTTTTTATTTTTAAATATATGAAGTTCTTTTTGATTCACCAAAACATCTTGGACATTGTTGCCTTTTAAGTGACCCCCTTTTAACAAAACATTGTTGGCTCCTAAATGAATAAGTGTATATGCGGCAAGTATCATCTCGTCTAAATTAGTTATTTTTTTTCCTACCAAAACTTCAGCTTCTGGAATATTGGGTGTGATTAAAAAAACTTTTTTCATAAGCTTATTTTTTAAAATAGAAATTGCTGGATTATTTATTAATTTAGTTCCTCCCTTGGCCACCATCACTGGATCTAAAACTATTTTTGAATTTTTTATTTTATTTAATGAAAACAAGACCTTCTCGATCACTTCCTTAGAATGCAACATTCCTATTTTGATAGCATCAGGCTTTATATCTTTTGCGGTAAATAAAATTTGATTCTCAATTTCTTTTGGAGGAATGCTTACAATAGACAATACTCCGGTAGTATTTTGTGCTGTAATTGCAGTAACAGCGGTCATGGCATAACCTCCTAGTGAAGTTACAGTTTTAATATCTGCTTGAATACCTGCTCCTCCTGAAGAGTCTGATCCTGCAATAATTAAAATTTTAGTTTTTGGTTTCACTTGATAGATCTAGATACTACTTGAATGGCTTTGGCTAATAACTTTGCATTATGACACTCACCCATAATTCTTACCTTTGATTCTGTTCCTGATTTTCTAACTAGCAAACGACCTTCTGTTCCTAATAATTTTTTTGCTTTCTTAATGGCAATTTTGCAACCTTTACTATGAATGATATTTTTATCAGCTACTTCTTTATTTTCTAATATTTGAGGAACCGGTTTGAATACTTTTAACAATTTACTAGACTTAATTCCTTTCCTCATGGAAAACAAAACTTCTAGAGCAACTAACAGTCCGTCTCCCGTAGTGGTGAAGTCTCCTAAAATAACATGACCTGACTGTTCGCCTCCTAAATTATATTTCATTGCTTGCATGGTTTCTTTAACGTATCGATCTCCCACATCTGATCTTACGAATGGAATATTTTCTTTTTCAAAATAGTGCTCTAATCCTAAATTGCTCATCAAAGTTCCGACCACACCACCTTTAAGAATATTTTTCTTATGCCATCTCGTAGCAATCATTCCTATAATTTGATCACCATCTACTATCGCTCCCTTTTCATCACATAAAATAACTCGGTCCGCATCTCCGTCTAAAGCAATACCAAGATTGGCTTTGTGTTTTTTAACTGCCTGTTTTAACATTTGTGGATAGGTGGATCCGCATTTTTGATTAATATTAATTCCATTGGGATCAATTCCGATCGCGAATACTTTTGCTCCTAATTCTTCTAGTATTTTAGGTGCAGCTTTATATCCAGCTCCATTAGCGCAATCGACTACAATCTTCATTCCTTTTAAATCAAAATTATTTGGAAAATTGCTCTTTAGAATTTCAATATATCTTGAATTTCCATCCTCTAGTCTTTTCACTCTACCTAACTCTTTAACAGAGACAAGTAACTTAGATTGCTTAGCATCAATTAACGTTTCAATTCTTTTTTCAACTTGGTCGGATAACTTTAATCCATCGGGTCCAAATAATTTTAAGCCGTTATCTGTATAAGGGTTATGAGATGCTGTAATCATAATTCCCATATCTGCCTTCATGGATCTGGTGAGCATGGCCAGTCCATTAGTAGGAATAGGCCCAAAAGTGATCACATCCATTCCAGCAGAAGTCAGTCCTGAAACCAATGCTGGCTCTAACATGTAGCCCGATACTCTGGTATCTTTAGCAATAATAGCTAAATGTTTTTTCTTATCTTTAATTTTAAAAAAAGATCCTGCTGCTAATCCAAATTTATAAAAATGTTCACCAGTGATATTACCTTGATTTACTACTCCTCTTATTCCATCTGTTCCAAAATATTTTTTCATTAAATTGCCTGCAGCTCTGCATTAATTGTTAATGCTTCTTGTATCTCTTTTATATCATGCACTCTAAAAAATTGAACGCCTTGGTTCGCACCAATTATTACCGATGATATCGTCCCACCTAATCTTGAAATAGTATCTTTAGATCCCATAATTTTTCCAATAAAACTTTTTCTAGAAGGCCCTAGCATTAACGGACAACCCAGAGAATGAAAAAAAGAAATTTTACTCATTAAAGTTAAGTTGTGTTGAACATTTTTTCCAAAACCAATGCCCGGATCTAAAATAATATTGTTTCTTTTAAAGCCTCTTTTTTCCAACTGATTAATTTTATTTTCAAAATAATCATAAATATCGATTAAGACATTTTGATAGTTTGGATTTTTTTGCATAGTCTTTGGAGTTCCTTGAGAGTGATTTAAAATAATTGGTTTTCTTAACTTGGCTACGAGCGATATAGAGTTTGAATCAAAATCTAAAGCTGAAACATCGTTAATAATTTTGGCTCCTGCCTTGACTGCGGCCTCCATCACAGAAGATTTTCTGGTATCTATAGAAACAATACATTTTTTTATTTGACTAATTTTTTTTACAATTTGGATAACTCTTTTACATTCTTCTTGTTCCGAAATAAGCTCGGCACCTGGTCTGGTGGATTCTCCCCCTATATCAATAATCTGAGCTCCTTGCTCAAGCATCAATTTTGCATGTTGAATTGCAGGTTTGAGTTTATTAAACTTTCCTCCATCTGAGAAACTATCTGGTGTTGCATTTAGCACTCCCATGAGTACAGGCTTGGTATTATTTAGGTTGATAATCGTGCTTCGTTTTTTTTGAATATATTTTAAATCTTTAAGAATTTGTTTTTTATTTTTATTTTTTAACTTATTTATTTGAGAAATATCGATCAGTATGGATTTGTTATTTTTTTTGTTAACAATTTCTATTTTAGTAAATCCTAAAAATTTATTTCCACAAACAGAAGCTGCTAATTTTTTTTGAATATGGAATTGAGCGTCTTTTCCATGCAGAAAATTAAGGGGCCTAATGTAAACAGACCTCATAGAACAGTTTAGTTTTGTAATTTTGGTTTTAAACCAATGGTTCCTAGAGCGCTAGCAGACGAAGAGTCTTCATCATCTTTGGAGACCCCTCTACTTGGTTGAATATTTTTATAAATTAAATCTCTAATTTCATCTCCATTTAATGTTTCGTACACTAATAGAGCTTTAGAAATTTTGTGCAAATCTTCTAACTTTTCTGTAAGAATTTTTTTAGCACGATTGTACCCGCTATCTACAATTTTTCTTACCTCTGCATCAATTTTTTTAGCTGTTTCTTCTGAAACATTTTGAGTTCTAGAAACAGATCTTCCCAAAAATACCTCTTCTTCATTTTCTTGGTAAGAAACAGGTCCCATAATTTCACTCATTCCCCATCTTGTAACCATATTTTTTGCCATTTTAGTTACCATTTCAATGTCCGATGAAGCTCCAGAAGTTACTTGGTCATGACCAAAAATAATCTCTTCTGCAATTCTTCCCCCCATGGCAACAGAAATATCCGCATACATTTTTTCTCTAGTCATAGAAAGCTGGTCTCGTTCTGGCAGTCTCATCACCATTCCCAATGCTCTTCCTCTTGGAATGATAGTTGCTTTATGAATAGGGTCGGATGCTTTTTCAAATAATGCTACAATTGCATGGCCACCCTCATGATAAGCTGTTAATTTTTTTTCATCTTCTGACATCACCATAGATCTTCTCTCAGATCCCATCATGACTTTGTCTTTAGCTTCTTCTAAATCAGAAAGAGTTACAATTCTTTTATTTTTTCTAGCTGCCAATAATGCAGCTTCGTTACAAATATTTGCAAGATCCGCTCCTGAAAATCCTGGAGTCCCACGAGCAATCGTTCTTGGATTTACATCTGGACCAGTAGTAATCTTTTTTAAATGGACTTTTAAAATTGCTTCTCTTCCAAGAATATCTGGATTAGGTACTACTACCTGTCTATCAAAACGTCCTGGTCTTAATAATGCAGGGTCTAATACATCTGGTCTGTTAGTGGCTGCAATTAAAATAACGCCTTCATTCGTTTCAAAGCCATCCATTTCAACTAACAATTGGTTTAATGTTTGTTCACGCTCATCATTTCCACCACCCAAACCTGCTCCTCTACTTCTTCCAACTGCATCGATTTCATCGATAAAAATAATACAAGGTGCATTTTTCTTTCCTTGTTCAAACATATCTCTTACTCGAGAAGCACCTACACCCACAAACATTTCAACGAAATCAGAACCTGAAATAGTAAAGAAAGGAACGTTTGCTTCACCAGCAACTGCTCTTGCAATTAATGTCTTACCGGTACCGGGAGGTCCAATTAGCAATGCACCTTTAGGAATTTTTCCTCCTAATTTTTGAAATTTTCTTGGATCTTTTAAAAAATCTACTACTTCTTCCAGCTCTTCTTTTGCCTCATCTACACCAGCCACATCCTTAAAGGTAACTCGACCATGTGCTTCTGTTAATAATTTTGCTTTTGATTTTCCAAAACCCATGGCTCCGCCTTTTCCACCTTGCATCTGACGCATGAAAAAAATCCAAACTGCAATTAATAATATCATAGGAAACCAAGATAAAAGGACACTGAAAAAAGAAGGCATTTTATCTTCTACTGGTCCTGCTGAAAAAGAAATTCCTTTAGACGTAAGCTTCTCTACTAAATTTGGGTAATTAGGAGAATATGTTTTAAATTTACTACCGTTGGAAAAAGTACCTGCAATATTATTTCCCTTAATGTCAACAGAGATCACATTTCCTTTATCTAGTTCTTCAATAAAAGTGGAGAAAGGTAAATCTTTAGATGCAGTAATCGTTGCTGGATTTTGGAATAAATTAAATAGTCCCAGCACCAACAGAGCTATAATTCCCCACATCGTCAAATTTTTCATATTCATAAGTTATAAAATAAGTATTTAAATTAATCTTACAAGGAGCAAAATATCACAGAAAACAACTAAATAACTAAATTTCTTTGTTATTTCTATTTTCTTTTGTCATTATAATTTTTTTTTCACTTAAGCTAAACACAAATCCTCCCAAAGTTACTCTTTTAAAATTCTTTTTTTGAACAGAATTCATAAGGTTCAGAATTCCTTTTGCTCTTGGTGGATAATCCTTTTTTGATTTTTTTTTAATTAAAGAGGCTATAACACGATAACTTATTTCGGAGGGCTGCTCTTGAAACAATTTTAAATCAATTTGGATTTTGTTGTTTGGCTTAGTTTGGATATATTTTTTTTCAGAGTAGCGAACATAAAAATCAATCGCTTCTTTAGCGGTATTTAAATTATCAATAGTTTTTAATATACGAGTTTGATCCAATCCTTCCTTTTCCAAATTAGATTTTAATTTTCTAATTCTAGATCTTAAAAAACGGTCATTCGTATTGGATGGGTCTTTAATAAATGTGGTAAATATTTTTTTAGCAATCTGTATTAGAGTTTTTTTAGAACTAGACAAAAAAGGACGAACAATAGTAATTTTCTCTTTATTTTTTTCAGCAATTTTCATGGATGAAAGTCCCTGCAAACCACTACCCCTACTTAAGCGAATATAAAAATTTTCTATCTGGTCGTCTAAATGATGGGCGGTTAACATATAGCTAATTTTATTTTTTTTACAAAAATCACTCATTATTTTATATCTATGATCTCTTGCATTTTTTTGAATACTTCGAGAAATTGTTTTTTTTATAGTTAAAATTTTAGCTTTAGCAGAAATTTTTAATAAATTTTTCTGCACTCTCTTTGCCTCCAGGGCACTGTTTGCTCGAATATTGTGGTCTACAATTAAATAAAAAACTTTTATCAAATTTCTTTCTGAATAAATTTTAGAACAAACCGCAAGAGCCAAGCTATCAGGACCGCCAGAGATACAGGCAACATATGGCTTGGAGCCAATGTTTTTTTTTACAATTTTTTCAAATTGAAGATAGATTTCTGAGGTTAGTTTGTTTTGTAAAAAGCTATTATGATTTTGCACATTTGAACTTTTTGGTTTCATATTTAGCTTTCTGAAGAATTGACTTATCTGCTTTTGGATATTGTTTTTTAACACCACTCAACATTAAACAGCCCTGGTCTTTTTCTCCTAATTCATTCATGACAATTCCTAACTTCAAAAGATTTTGTGGAGCTTTTGTACTTTTGGGAAATTTTTGATATCCATCTAAATACGCTGCTGCTGCATCATGATACAATTGTCTGATATAAAATGTTTCAGCAAACCAATACTGTGCGCTTCCCGACAATGTGTGATTGGGATTTTTTTCAATAAATTCTTTTAATGCGATCTCTGCTTTTTGATAATCTCCTACTTTAATAAAATTAGTTGCAAACTTATATTGGCTTGCTGGAGTCCCTTTGGGTAAAATAGATTCTGCTTCCACATCAGCAGTCTGCACCACTGCAGCTGGACTTATGCTTCTAATTTCTTGTTTTTGATTCGATGCAACTTTTGTATCATTGGATGAGGTATCTAATACTTTACTAAAATCTTGCATCTTTCCAGTTCCAGGTAATTTTTTTGGTGTATTTGTTTTTTGTACGCTATCGGAAGTAGGAACGGATCCTGATCCTAGCTCACTAAATCGTAACTCTGTATCTTTTTGAATTTTATCAACTCGGTCGGAAATTTTTTGTAAATTAAATAGTGTTTCTTCATTACTGGCAGTCATTTTTTGAATTTGCTCTTCTAATTCAGAAAGTTTTACCAATTGTCTTGTAAGAGCTCCTTCTAAAGTAGCTGGAATATTACCAGATGAAGAATTGGTAGAACTTTGTGAAGAAAAACTTTTACTATAAACTGCTTTTTCTAAAGTTTTTAAATCCTTATTTAAAGTTTTTAGCTCATTAATAATTGTGGTGAGCTGCTCATCTGCCTGTGCTCCCCAGGCATACATACAAAAAATTATAAATATAAATATTTTTTTCATTCTATTAAGACATTAGTACAATAAATTTAGGCAAAAAAAAGACCCTGGAACATTTCTATTCCAAGGTCTTTAGATACTTAAAAAAATTAATTATTAATTAGCTTTAACAGTAACTGATCTTCTGTTTTGAGACCAAGCTAGTTTAGAAGAGTCAGTGTTTGCTGGTCTTTCTTTTCCATAGCTGATTACTTTAATTGAAGATTTTGCAACACCTTTGGTCATTAAATAATCCCTAGCTGCATTTGCACGTCTTTCACCAAGTGCTAAGTTATATTCTCTAGTACCACGTTCATCTGCATGACCTTCAATCACCACAGAAATTTTGCTAGCTTTAATATATCCTGCTTGTTTAGTTAAAGTTGCTTTTGCTGCTGAAGTTAGTCCAGTGCTGTTAGTTGCGAAAAATACTCTGTCAGCAACACCTGTTGCTAAATACTTAACTGTATCAGTTCCGGTGTAGACATCTCCTGCACTTGTACTTTTACTTTTTTTTGCAGTTGTTGAACACGCAGAAATAAAAATTCCTAATATTACGACTAAAAATGTATTCTTTAAAATTTTAAACATTAACGATACCTCTCAAAAAATGATTTACTTACCACTACTTCTACATAATTAGGCTTTTGTGCGCAACTATAAAAATCAAGCAAAGGTACCAAAATGGGTTATTTTTTAATTATTTTGAAAGCAAGCCTGACCATGCAGGGTCTGAAGCATCGGTTAACGTTTTGATTTTTCTTTCATTATATCCGGTCAAATCAATGGACCATAAGGACGAGGATGTGCTAAACCCAGTTTTTGATTTTTTAGTTCTCGATTCTCTATAAAAAATTAATACACGACCATTCGGTGACCAAGAAGGTGCTTCTTGATAATAGTTTTCTGTTAATAGCCTCTCTCCTGTTCCATCACTTCTCATGACTCCTATATAAAATTTTCCTCTATATATTTTAGTAAACGCAATTAGATCTCCTCTTGGTGACCAGACTGGGGTTCCATATAAGCCCTGACCAAAAGATATTCTTTTTACTTTGGAGCCATCGCTTTTCATAACGTAAATTTGCTGTGCGCCGCTACGATCTGAATTAAAAGTAATTTGGCTTCCATCGGATGAATAGGATGGTGAGGTATCAATGGAGGGGTGGGATGTTAACTGTTCTACTACTCGAGATTTAATGTCCATAGAATAAATGTCGGAATTTCCATCTTTTGCAAAACTCATAATAATTTTCTTACCGTCTGGAGAAAATCTAGGAGCAAATGTCATGCCAGGAAAATCTCCTACCAGTTCCTGCATCCCCGTTTCAATATTTAACAAATACACTCTCGGTAAATTCTTAAAATAAGACATGTAGGTAACCATTTGTGAAGCTGGGTTAAACCTTGGGGTTAATACTAACTCGTTACCAAGAGTTAAATATTTATTATTGGCTCCATCCTGGTCCATGATAGCTAATTTTTTAATTCTTTGATCTTTTGGTCCGGATTCTGCTACGTAAATAATTCTAGTGTCAAAATAACCGAGCTCCCCCGTCATTCGTTCATAAATTTTATCTGAAATAATGTGAGCAATTCGTCTCCAACTATTAGGAGTTGCAAACAAAGCCAACCCTTCTATTTCTTTTGCATTAACCACATCCCAAAGCCTAAACTCTACTCTCAATCGTTTTTTTTCATCAATAACTAATTTACCCGAAACCATAATTTGTGCCTTGATCAAAGCCCAATCTTGAAAGGTTGGCTTGGCATGAGCAATGCGAGGGGACTGAATATATGACTCTTGGTCAATAATAGAAAAGAGTCCCGATCTTTTTAAATTATTAGAAATAACTTCAGATATTTTTTTATCTAACTCTAAAGCTTTGAGTTCAGGTGAAAATTTAGATGGCTTATCTATGTAAAATTTAGATATCGCTGTGGGCAATGGTTCTAAATTACCTCTAGTAATATCAATTTTTACAACCGCAAAAGCGCTGTGGTTCAAAAAAAGAATTGAAATAAAAATTAAACAAAGTTTCTTCATAGCTTTTATATTATCCTCTTAACATTTCCTTTGCATCAAAATTAAGCTGAAGATCTTTCCACTTGTCATAGCCTGTGGTTGGCATCTTTAATGGATCACAAAGTTTTACTGCTCGAAGAGCACTTTCCGCAAGTACTTTATAATAAGCTTGGCCTGGCTGATTCATTCTTCTATGATCTAGCACTTCTGAAGACAGAATGGATCCATCCTCTTTTAATTTAAGTTTTATTCTAACAAGTAAATTTTGATCAAAAGGAAGTCCTAAAGGAATATTCCAACATTTGTAAATTTGAGCTTTGATGGCGTCTTGCTGGCTAAGAGTAATCCCTTTGTTTAAAGTGACGGAGCTATCCTGATTTTGAGTTAGCTCTAAGCTTTGTTTTTTTTTTATATCTGCTGTTTCTTCTTTAGATTTATCAATAAGGGCGGCTATTTTATTAGGATCAAATAATTCTTTTTTTTCAAATTCGGAGGACTGTCTTATTAATTCTTTTACTTCCTTGGGATTTTGTTTCTTTTTCTTTTCTTCTTTTTTCTTCAATTTTAATTGGTCTGGAAGTGGGACAGTATCTGGCTTTTCTTTGGGAATAATTTTAGGCGGAGCTTGTTTGGTAACCACCCTCTCTTTCTTTTTTTCTTTTTTAATTTTTTCAATGATCTCTCTAGCTTTAGGAGCAAAAGGAAGTTGTGTTTTTTCTGAAATTTGAATGATATCTATAGCTATTAATTGTTGAGCGGTAATAGGTTCTTTTTTGACAAAGGGTAAGGTGAGAACCGTCAACAACACAAAAGCCAAGTGCAAAAAGACCGAAAGCGATACACTTTTATACATGAACTACCTTTTTGTTTCAGAAATAAGTGCTACCTTAGAAAATCCTGATCCAGATAGCTTACCCATAACCTCCATTACTCTCCCGTAATCTATATTCTTATCTCCACGCACATAAATTCTAGTATCAGTTCTGTTTTTGGCAATAGCTAATAATTTTGGTATTAACTCACTAAATCCTACTTTAGTTTTTTGAATAAAAATTTCTCCTTTAGAATTTATTGTCAAAGTCAGAGGCTCTTTGTCGTCGGGTAAAGAATCGGCATTGCTATCCGGTAAGTTTACAGGAACACCAACCGTTAGCATTGGCGCGGTAACCATAAATACAATCAATAGCACCAACATAACATCTACAAATGGAGTGACGTTGATATCGCTCATCAATGTTCTCGAGCGAGAGTTAGATTTTGAAAACTGAAATGCCATTTAAATGATCGTTAAAAAGCTTTGGGTAAAATTTTCTAATTTTTGAGTGTATCTTCTAGAATCGCTAGAAAATTTATTGTAGGCAACAACCGCTGGTATAGCAGCCAGTAGACCTAGGGCAGTTGCAAATAATGCTTCTGCAATTCCAGGAGCAACAATTGCCAAACTAGTATTTCTAGAAATAGCAATAGATTGAAACGAATTCATAATACCCCAAACAGTTCCGAACAATCCAACAAATGGAGCAACTGAACCAACGGTTGCAAGAAAAGTTAAGTTTTTTTCATATTTGTCAATTTGCTTATCAATTGCCACATCCATCACTCGCTTAGTTCTCTCGACAATTTGACCTTTGCTTTTGTGATCTTGAACACATTCCATTCCAGCTCTAAAGACAACCACCAAAGGATTGTCTGAACTGCTACTTGTTTTTTTATAAAAATCTCCAGCTGATTTCGATGACCAAAATTGGTCTTCTGCAATATCGGTTTCTTTAAATATTTTTTTAAATATTTTAATTTTATCAATAATAAGCGCCCAAGAAAAAATAGAGGCTAATACTAAAGATATCATTACTAATTTTACTACTAAATCAGCACGCATAAAAAGCGTTACGATTGAAAAATCAGTAGTTCCTAAACTGGTTGCTGCTGTAGTAACTGGATCCATAATTATGTTCTAGTTTTAAATATTGTCATTATTTTGTCTTTTTAGGACTACAAAGGTTCGTAGTTAAAGACAACTTTTAAATAAAAGTGAAGCTGCTGATGGCATTTTTTTTGGCTTTCCTTGTGGATTAACGCAAGCCAAAGTTACTTTTGCATCCACTAACAACTCTTCTTCTGTTGTGGTCGTCCAGCAGTCTACTTTGTAGACTTTTTGAACCATTTCTAGCTTAACTGCAGATAAGCTTTTTAGTTCCGTCTTAATAACCAAATGGTCTTCGAAATAAGCTGGTTTTTTAAATGCAATATCGCAATGAGCTACTATAATTTGAAAGCCATACTCTTCAATAAGCTTCTTATGTTTTAAGCCGAGACTATAAATCAGCTCTGTTCTAGCTCGTTCTAAATACTTGAGATAATTTGCATAATATACTATTCCACCAGCATCCGTGTCTTCATAATATACTCTAATCTTTATTTCAAAATTTTTAGCCATGAAATCCTTCGTTAGAATAATGATCAACAAAATACTTTCCTATTAAAATTGCATCCGTCTTGTTGGAATCCTTTTTTTTAGTAAGCTGTGGAGACAAATCAGGAAACATTTCTATAACTTTAGTTCTGCTGGCATCTTTTTCTGTACCTATTAAATTAAAATGCTTTTTCCATTTTACTGGTCTAATGAAATAAATTGGAATTCCTAGGGCAGAACATATTCCTTTGATAACTCCAAAAGATTGTCCAAAATTAAACATGCTGGTAACTCCCTGTCCTGGCATAGCACCTACTTGCTCGATTAATACTGCTGAATCATCTCTATCTATTATTCTCGATTTTATTTCATGAGCTAACTGGGCTGCATTCACTTGTCGTTTATTCTTTTTTCCTTCGATCATCGTTGGCATATCAAAAAAGGTAGTAATCTTTTTATCCTCAAATACACTGATGGCTCCACTTACTCCAGGGTCTATTCCAAATACAATCAAAGCTCTAGCTCCTTTAATATATTTTCATCAATATCAAAATTGGTATACACATTTTGAACATCCTCATCATCCTCTAGCAAGTCTATAAAATTAATAATCTTTTCAAACACTTCTTTGTTTATAGAGACTGTATTTTTAGGTTTCCAAATAATTCCGGAAAAACTCAGCTCTTTTATTTTTGTCTCAATAGAAACTCTCACTTCATTAAATTTTTCTTTTTTACAATAAATTTCATGATGTTCTTCTCCACTTATGCAATCCTCTGCGCCTGCTTCTATCGCATGAGAAAAAATTTCATCTTCTGTGATTAATTCTTTTTTAATTTTGATATGGCCAACCTCTTCAAATTGATATGAAACGGAACCTTCCACTCCTAGAGAAGCATTATTCTTTTCAAATAAAAGTCTTAGATTGGTAAAAGTTCTATTTTTATTATCCGTCAGTGCCTCTACAATAAAAGCAACTCCTCCTGGACCAAATCCTTCATACTGACTTTTTTCATAATTAGATTCTTCACTAGGTCCTTGAGATTTCTTAATGGCTCTTAAAATATTGTCTTTAGGCATGTTAGCCTCTCTAGCAGCCTGAACTGCAGATCGTAATCTTGGGTTAAATTCAATATCTGGTAGTCCCAATTTTGCAGCAACCGTAATCTCTCTACTTAATTTAGAAAATAGTTTTGATCGTTGCTTATCTGCTTTTCCTTTTTTATGTTTAATACCCGCCCAATGAGAGTGACCTGCCATATTAATTGAATTTTTTAGTTAAGTTTCCGCCAATAATAATGGGTTCGATTTCTTTAGCGAGTCCTGTTTGCTCATCTGCAACTACACGAATTCCAGAAATAGTTGCTACTTTATTGGAAGGTACCAACCTTTCTCCTCGTTCATGCTTAAAAAATCTTTGTAGTGCTATGTCTCGGTCCATACCAATAATAGAATTATAATCACCACACATTCCTGCATCTGTTTGATAAGCAGTTCCATTCTCAAGAACTCTAAAGTCCAACGTAGGTGTGTGAGTGTGGGTTCCTACCACTAGAGTCGCTGTTCCATCTAAAAAATATCCCATGGCTTGTTTTTCACTAGTGATTTCAGCATGAATATCTACTAATAAAAAATCTACCTCTTTTTTTAATCTTATTGTTTTCATTTTTTCTTCAATGAATGGGAATACATCATCTGTTTTCTTCATATACACATTGCCCATTAAATTCATAACTCCAACCTTAAAACCTTTTTTTTCATATATTTGAAAACCATTGCCAGGTGTTCCTTCTCCCCAATTCCAAGGTCTTAACAATCTATTTTCCTCTCTAATAAAATCTATTGTCTCTTTTTGATCCCAAATGTGATTTCCAGAGGTGATGACATCCACTCCACACTTAAATAGGTCTTTGCAAATAGCTTGTGTAATACCATAGCCGCCAGCAGAATTTTCTCCATTGGCAATTACAAAGTCAATTTTGTGAGATTGAATAAGTGAAGGAAGTTTTTCTATGACAATGTTTCTTCCTGCTCTTCCCATAATATCTCCTAGAAATAAAAAATTCATTTAGTTAATGACACTCCCCTCTTCTGTAATAATTCCTTTTAAAACAACGTCATTTTTATGAACGGGTATTGTTTTTGCTTGCTGAAAAGAAAAAGCAATTCCATAAGTTAAAAAATTTTTATTTTTTGATAAATATTTATCATAATACCCTCTTCCATAACCTAGTCGGTTAAAATTTAAATCAAATGCTAACAATGGAGCTAAAAATAGCTGTGGTACTAATTTTTTATTTTTTGCTGACGGCTCTAAAATTCCAAACTTACTTACATATAATGGATCGTGCTCATTCCAAGCTCTGAACTCCATGTTGTTTTTGTTTAATACTCTAGGTAATGCAATAACACACTTCTTCTTTAGCAATTCTAGTACTGGCTTAATATTTAGCTCCGTGTGGATTGGTTGATAGCTTCCTATAACTTTTATTTTATGCTGTTTAATAATACGCAATAAAGAAGAGTAAATAGTTTGGATTTGCTTAGAATTTAACTCTAGATATTTTTTTGCACGTAATTGTGTGAATTTTTTTCGTAACTTATTTTTCATTCAAGCTAGATAGCTTTGGATAAGAAATTATCAATAGAGCTATTAACTTTAGTTAGAACTTCATTATAACTACTTTCACTTTGAGTGATCATTGCTTTGAGATTGGCTAATTCTTCATTTAAGTTTCTAACTTCCCTGTCTCGATCATCCTTGTATTGAACTGACAGGTCTTTAATTTCTTTAAATTTAATTTCTAACTCTTTGTTGTGCTCTTTAAATTTTTGCATAGAGCCTTTCATAGCTGACATTTCGTCTACAAGCTGAATAGCGGTTATCAATAAAAGCTTTCCTTCACCAAGATTTCCCAAATCTGCTTTTAATTTACCAAATTTGTTATTTAGTTCAGTGGTAAGCTTTTCTAATTCTTTTTCTTGCCCGTCCTCACAAGCAAGTAAATAATCCCTGGAATTAAAACGTACATTTACATTTACCATTCTTGACCATCCAGCATTGTATTGGTTTCTTGACTTAGTTCGTCAATTTTTTTTTCTACCTCTTGTTTTTTTTCTTCGTGCTCTGCTAACTTATACCTTGAAACCTCTAGCTCTTTTTCCATATCGGTAATTTCGTTTTTAAGCTTATTGTTTTCTTGTTCAACCAGTTCAATCTTTGCCTTTAGTTCGTTAGAAGACTGGTCTTCAAGGTTAACCCTATCTTGAATTGTTTTTAAACTTTCTTTTAAAACAATATTCTCTGAATCTAATGTGGATAACTTTGATCGTAAACTCAGTTTTTCTTGCTCTAACTCTATCTTTAACTGTTCTAAGTCTACTATTTTTCTTTTGGAATTTTGTACTAAATCAGTAATTGAATCTAGCTTAGATAAGGATCTAAGTAGGTTCTCTTCTTTATCTTTTAAATTAATCATAAATACTAATATTTATATATTTATGTTTTTATTTATATAACAAAGTAATATTAATTTCGAGAAGCAAAGTCTAAAAGGTTTTAATGAAACAAGTTACACATACCGATCTCGCGAATGCTATTCGTTTTTTATCAATAGATGCTGTACAAAAAGCAAATTCAGGACATCCTGGAATGCCCATGGGTATGGCAGATGTGTGTACCGTTCTTTTTAGGCATTTTTTAAAATTTGATCCTAGTAGACCTGATTGGATTAATAGAGATCGATTCGTTTTATCTGCGGGACATGGCTCCATGTTGCTTTATGCTCTTCTGCATTTAACAGGTTATAAAAGTGTTTCTTTAGATGATATAAAAAATTTTAGACAACTAAATTCTATTTGTGCTGGGCACCCAGAATATGAAAAAGGAACTGGCATTGAAACTACCACCGGTCCTCTTGGACAAGGTATTGCTAATGCGGTAGGCTTTGCCATTTCAGAAGAAATTTTAAAATCGAAAAAAGGAAAAGATATTTATAATCACAAAACTTATGTAGTTGCAGGAGATGGTTGCTTGATGGAAGGTATAAGCCACGAGGCTTTAAGTTTAGCTGGCCATTTAAAGTTGAAAAATCTAGTTATGTTTTTTGATAACAATTCCATTTCTATAGATGGTCCAACTAGTCTTGCAGTATCAGATAATTATAAAAAACGACTTGAAGCTTACGGATGGGACTACATTGACATAAATGGTCATAATGAAAAGCAAATATTTAAAGCAATTAAAAAATGTCAAAATGCAAAAAGACCTACGGTTATAGCTTGCAAAACTACTATTGGCTTTGGGTCTCCAAACAAATCAGGAAAGTCCTCTGCTCATGGAAGTCCTTTGGGAGATGAGGAAATACAACTGGTTCGAAAAAAACTAAAATGGAAACACGAACCATTTGAAATACCGAAAGAAATTTTACAAGAATGGAGAAGTGTTGGTGAGAACGGAAAAAGAGAAGTAAAAAAATGGGAAAAAAAAGCAGAATCTAAATTAAAAAAAATAACACATAAGAATTCTCAAAAACTAACAAAACTTTTTGCCGATGCTAAAAATATGGCAATAAAAGAATCTAAACCTATGGCAACTAGGAAATCTTCTGAAGATATTTTAAATCTATTAACTGTGCATATCCCAGAATTAATAGGAGGATCTGCAGATCTTGCCGGATCCAACAACACAAAAACAAAGAGTCAAAAAATTATTAAGCCAGGAAATTTTGCGGGTAGCTATATTCACTATGGTGTTCGAGAGCATGCAATGTGCGGTATCATGAATGGTATAGCTCTTCATGGAGAGCTTATTCCTTACGGGGGCACTTTTTTAATTTTTAGCGATTACTGTAAACCATCCATTAGACTATCTGCTTTAATGAAACAGCGTGTTGTTTATGTCATGACTCACGACTCTATTGGCCTTGGAGAAGACGGACCGACCCATCAGCCGGTTGAACAAATTGCTGGATTAAGAGCCATTCCTAACTTGAATGTATTTAGACCAGCCGACACAATAGAAACTATAGAATGTTGGGATTTGGCATTAAGACAAACAAATACTCCTAGTGTTCTTTCTCTCACAAGACAAAATTTAAAATTACTTAGAACGAACAATGATCAAATAAATAAATGCTCATACGGTGCTTATGAAATTTACCGAAGCAATCCAGAAATTAACCTAACTATTATAGCGACTGGTTCAGAAGTGGAAATTGCAGTCGAGGCAAGCCAACAACTGGCAAAAGAAAACATTCATAGCAAAGTAATCTCAATGCCGTGCCAAGAACTATTTGAGCAGCAAGAAAGTTCTTATAAAAAAAATCTACTGGAAGAAACTACTGCCAAAATATCGATAGAAGCGGCCTCTACCATGGGTTGGAAAAAATATACAGGAAATCAGGGTGTGGAACTTGGTATTGATACCTTTGGAAAAAGCGCTCCATATAAAAAAATATATGAACATTTTAAATTAACGAGTAATAATATAATACAACAAGCAAAAAAAATTATTCAAAAATAATGAACAAAGTTGCAATTAATGGTTTTGGTAGAATTGGAAGAATGGTTCTAAGATCTATAATTGAAAACAAAACCAAAGGCATCAAAGTGGTTGCTATAAATAATAGAGCCGATTCTGGAACAAGCGCTTTTTTATTAGAAAAAGATAGCATACATGGAAATTTAGATGCTTCTATTCAATTTGATAAAAAAAGCATCACAGTCAATGGTCAAAAAATTATTTTATTCCATGAAGACGATCCGACTAACCTTCCTTGGAAAAGGCTAGGCATTAATACAGTTTTTGAATGTACAGGAAAATTCAACTCTAAAGAACAGTCATCTAAGCACTTAACTGCTGGGGCTAAAAGAGTTTTGGTTTCTGCTCCTTGCAAAAATGCCGATCAAACTGTTGTGTATGGAGTAAACGAAAAAAAAATAAAAGCAAAAGATAAAATTATTTCTGTTGCTTCGTGTACTACCAATTGTTTAGCGCCTTTAGCATATGTGATGGATAAAAATTTTTCTATTGAAAAAGGATATATGACTACTATTCATTCTTATACTAGCGATCAAAGACTATTAGACAATTCTCATAAAGATTTAAGAAGAGCAAGAAGTGCTCCCAACGCAATAGTACCCACCAGCACAGGAGCTGCAAAGTCATTGTCTTTAATTTTACCAAACCTTAAGAACAAAGTAGACGGCATATCTATAAGAGTACCCACGCCCAACGTTTCCTTGGTACAACTTTCTTTCACTGCAAAAAGAAAAGTAAATGAAAGATCTATTAATTTAGCATTAAAAAAAGCTAGCAAAACTTATCTAAAAAATATTTTAGGTGTAACAGACCAACCCTTGGTTTCTTCAGATTTTAATCATGATCCAAGATCTTCTATTGTGGACACTCTATTAACTAAAGTCGTAGACCATAAAATCGCAACTGTATTTGCTTGGTATGATAACGAGTGGGGTTTTTCTAATAGAATGATCGACTTAGCATTATACCTAAAAAAATAATAAGTTAATGCAGGAATTAAAGCTTCTAGAAAAAAATAAAGATATTAAAAATTTAAAAGTTTTTCTGAGGGTAGACTTTAATGTTCCCATGCAAAACCAAGCCGTTTCTGATTCAACCAAAATAACTAAAGTAAAAACTATAGTTGAAGATCTTTTAAATAGAGGTGCAGTTGTTATCTTATGCTCCCATTTAGGAAGACCACAGGTAAAAGGTAAAGAAGGATTCTCATTAGAACCTATTCGATCTGAAGCAGAAAAGATTATTGGAAGAGAAGTTGTTTTTGTTGCTGAAGACTTTAAAAATATTATTTCAAAAAAAATATCTGAAAATAAAAAACTTTTTTTGCTGGAGAATATACGCTTTGATCCTAATGAAGAAAAAAATGGTGATGAATTATCAAAAAAATTAGCAGATCTTTGTGATATTTATATTAATGAAGCATTTTCTTGTTCTCACCGTAAACACGCCTCTATATTTGGAATTACTCAATTTGTAGATTCTTATGCTGGAGAAACTATTCATCAAGAACTGACTGCTTTAAATTCAATTGTTACAAACACTCAAAAGCCAGTGGCTTGCTTAATAGGAGGATCTAAAATCTCTACTAAAATAGATTTAATCACGTCCCTTATGCCAAAAATAGACTACATGATTATTGGAGGTGCAATGGCAAATAACTTTTTTAAACACCAAGGATTCCAAGTGGGAAAATCTAAGATAGAGGAAAATATAGATTCTGTAATTAAAAACATTATTGCCACAGCCTCTAAGAATAATTGTAAATTAGTACTACCTATTGATGTAGTCACGGCAAAAACATTTGAAGACCAAGGAGTAAACAAAACCTTAGACCAAGTAACGGATGATGAAATGATTCTAGATATTGGAACCGAAACAATAGCCTCTATATCTAAGATTCTACAAGAATCTAAAACTGTTTTCTGGAATGGTCCATTTGGTTTTTTTGAAAAAGATAACTTTGCAAATGGTACGAAAGAAATTTCCAATACTGTTGCTGACTTAACAAAACAGGGGAAACTAGTCTCAATTGCAGGAGGTGGTGATACCTTTGCTTCAATTAAGAAATCTAAACGAGAAAATGAATTTACTTATATATCCACAGCTGGAGGTGCCTTTCTTGAGTGGCTGGAAGGAAAAGTTTTACCGGGATTAAAAGTTCTTGAAATTAAAAATTAAATTTATAGTTTATTGTCATGGAAATTGAAAAAATTGCCCTTCAAATGCTAACTTCTGGAAAAGGAATTCTTGCTGCTGACGAAAGCACGGGAACTATGACTAAAAGATTAGATTCGGTAAAGGTCTCTTCTACAGAAGAAAATAGATTAGGATTTAGAGAAACGTTATTCACTTCCAACAAAGTAGGTTCTTATGTGAGTGGAGTTATTCTTTATGATGAAACAATTAAACAAAAGTCCAGCAATGGGGATACTATTCCTGAACTTTTAAATAAACAAAATATACTTCCAGGAATAAAAGTAGATGCTGGGACCAAACCTTTAGATGGATCACCTGACGAATTATATACAGATGGTTTAACTGGTCTTACTGAAAGATTAAAAGAATATTATAATTTAGGTGCTCGCTTTACAAAGTGGAGAGCTGTATACAAAATATCAAAAGACCATCCTAGCCAAAATGCAATTACTAATAATGCAAAATCCCTTGCAAAATACGCGGCGTTAGTTCAAGAAGCGAACATGGTACCTATTGTGGAACCAGAAGTGTTAATGGATGGCGATCACGATATCAATAGATGCTTTGAGGTTACTTCCGCTGTTCTTAAAGAATGTTTTCAAGAATTAAAAAATGAAAAAGTTAAAATGGAAGGAATTGTACTGAAGCCAAATATGATTTTAAATGGAGCAGACTCTGGATTAAAAAATGACCCAGCAATTGTTGCTGCCAAAACTTTAGAATGCTTAAAGACTAATGTACCCAAAGAAGTTCCTGGTATTGCGTTCTTGTCAGGAGGCCAAAGTGAACTTGAGGCCACTATTAATCTCAATGAAATTAACAAAATAAACGACACTAAGTTAATATTTACATTTTCTTATGGAAGAGCGTTGCAACAAGGTGCTCTAAAACAATGGGCAAAAAATATTCACGATAAAAAGGCTGCTCAATCTGTTTTTAGCCACAGAGCTTATATGAACAGTCTTGCAGCTACAGGCAGTTGGAAGCAAGATAAAGAAGTATTGTCATAATAGATTGTTAAACAAAAACATTTATCTAATTACACCCAACACACTCAATAAATCTTTTTATTACTTTCTTCCAAAATTATTAAAAACAAAACGTATCAGATATCTTCAAATAAGATTAAAAAAATTGTCTAAAAAAAAACTTGTCCAAGAAATTAAAAAAATAAAAAAAATTGTTAATAAGAAAACAAAAATTATTATTAATGATTTTCCTGAAATAGCTTCTTTATTAAATTGTGACGGTTGCCACCTCGGTCAAAAAGATGAGGAAATTTCTCTAGTAAAGAAAAAGTTTAAAACCCTAAACATTGTGGGTGTTACTTGTCACAATTCTAAAAAAATAGCTTTGAGCTCAGTAAAAAAAGGTGCCTCCTATGTTGCTTTTGGATCATTTTATAAGACCAGCACCAAGAAGACAAAATTTAATGCAACGGTAGCTTTGTTAAAATGGGCAAAAGATAAAATCAAAGTTCCAGTCGTTGCTATTGGCGGAATCAATGAGCATAATTACCAGCCTTTATTAAAAAATGGAGCCAATCTTATTGCTTGCTCTAGTTTTGTATGGAAAAATAAGAAATACAACCCCTTGCAAGCTCTGAATAGATTAAAGTAATTTATTTAAAAGCAAAAAAAGTGTATTACCCTCTTCATTATGAAAATATCTGCAATTGAAATTAAGCCTGGAAATATCATTGAGCATAAGAATGATTTGTATCTTTGTCTTAAAACTCAGCATGTAAAACCTGGAAAAGGTGGTGCATTTAATCAAGTAGAATTAAAAAGTATCACTAAGGGAACTAAACTTAATGAAAGATTTAGATCTGATGAAACTATTGAGAAAGCTTCCTTAGATGAAAGAAATTATCAATTTCTATATAGTGACGAACAAAGCTTATATTTTATGGATACAAAAGATTATGAACAAATTTCTATTTCCAAAGAGCTGATAGGTGAAGATGAAGATTTATTGACTGAAAATTTAGATGTGGCCATTGAATTTTATGAAGATAAACCTTTAAAAGTCAATTTGCCTAAGCACCTAGAGTTTGAAATTATTGAGACGGATGGTGTGGTCAAAGGCCAAACGGCTTCTAGTTCTTACAAACCTGCTGTGATTCAAAATAATATTAAAATTCAAGTTCCTCCTTTTATTAATCAAGGGGATAAAGTAGTAATTGAATCTGCTTCCAGAGACTATGTGAAGAAGGTTAGCTAAGTGCCATTACTATCACCAGAAATTAACATTTTAGAAAAAGTTTGTATTAAAGCCTCTAAGATAATCATCCGTGATTTTGGAGAGATTGAAAAACTTCAAGTTTCTAAAAAAGGTCCAGGTGACTTTGTTACTAAAACTGATCAAAAAGTTGAGGAAATCATTATTGAAGAGCTTGGAAGAGCAAGACCAGGTTATAATTTTATTGCTGAAGAAGGTGGAACTACCAAAGAAAAAAAAAGTGAATTTACATGGATTATAGATCCTATCGATGGAACCAATAATTTTTTACATGGGATTCCCCACTTTGCGATTTCTATAGGACTAGAAAAAAATAATGAAGTTATTGCAGGAATGATTTTTGACCCTATTAAAAATGAAATGTTTTTTGCTGAAAAAGGACGCGGCGCTTACTTAAATAATAGTAGAATTCGAGTCTCTTCAAGAAATATTGTTGCTGATTCTATCGCCTTAACCGGGGGCCCAGCTTATGCAGAACCCAATAAGAAAATTTTTTATGAAGAGTACATTGCTATGTGTAACAACTTTAACCAAGTAAGAAAGTTAGGAAGTGCTGCTTTGGATTTGGCTTATATTGCGGCAGGTAGAGCTGAAATTTTTTGGCACAAGAATTTAAAATATTGGGATATTGCTGCTGGGCTTATTATAGTTAGAGAAGCCGGTGGAACCATTACTGATTTCAGGGGCAAAACCTTTGATCTTACAAACAATCAATTACTAGCAACAAACTCTAGACTTGATAATGAGACTAGCAAAATATTATCTTCTATTAAATGATAAAATTTATCATTTTCTTATTCCTAGATGTTCTTGCATTTAGTGGAATACTAATTTCTACCCTTCCTTTTCTTATAAATAACTATGGTGGTGATATTTTTATAATCACTTTAGCTTTTGGATCTTTTTCTTTTTTTCAATTTTTTGTATCTCCTTTTTGGGGAGGTCTTTCAGATAAGTTTGGACGAAAACCATTATTACTAATGAATTGTATTGCAGAATTGATTGCAAATATTATTTTAGCCTTAAGTGGAACTATATTGATTATATTTATTTCTAGACTTATAGCCGGATTGTTTAAAACTAATGTTTCAGTGGGTACAGCTTATATTGCTGATATCACGGATGAAAAAAATAGAGCCAAAGGAATGGGAATGTTTGGTGTAGCTTTTGGACTAGGCTTTACCATTGGACCCTTAGTGGGAGGGTTAATTGCAGGATCTAATTTTACATTAGACTCTTTGCAAAATGTTGCTTGGTTTGCCTGCTTTATTAATTTAATTAATTTGCTTTATGTTTTCTTTTTTTTAGATGAAAGTTTAATAGAAAAAAAAGACTACAGGATCAGCTATTCATTTGAAAAATTTAGATCTCAAATAAATATTGTTACTAACAAAAACCTACTTCCTTTTTTTTTTCTAATATTTTGTATTCATTTAACTTTTTCAGGAATGGAAGGAACTATAGCAATCTGGGGACAGGAAACCTTTGTTTGGGGACCAAAAGAAATAGGATTTATCATGTTACTTGCTGGGCTTACTCAAATTTTAGTTCAAGGAGTGTTGTTAAGAGTGCTATTAAAATATTTAAATGAAATAATAATTATTCGAAGCGGTTACATTTCTTTAATTTTAGGATTTTTTATTATCCCATTTTCTAATTTATACCTTATGCCCATTGCAGTTATCTTGCTTTGTTATGGGATTGGAGTTTCAAACCCTTGTTTAAACAGTTTAATATCCAAAAATGCTACCCCCGATTCTAGAGGGCTTGCTATGGGCTCAGCATATTCTTCCCAAGCAGCAGCAAGGTTTTTAGGGCAACCTCTTGCTGGACTTATGTTTTTATATCTTGGTAAAAATTATCATTTTTATTTTGATGTAATTTTTCTCTCGCTTTTGGCTCTTTTTTATTTCTTTATTAATTTAAATCGAACGAAAACCCTTTAATTGTCTTTTGTATAGTTTCTTGTTTATTTCCACTTATTTGCTATAAACCCCTCTTATTATTATGAAAAAAAACGTGCACCCAAACTTACATCCCATTAAAGTACAAATGACAGATGGTACTGAATTTGAAACTATGTCTACATGGGGAAAAGATGGTGATGTTATGAAACTCGATATTGATCCAAAATCTCATCCGGCATGGACAGGAGTTACCCAAAAGCTTCAAGACAAAGGAAGAGTAAGCAAATTTAATAAAAGGTTTGCAAATTTAAAGAAGGCTTAAATTTTTATGAATCTACCATTAATGCCAAAAGCGACAGCTGTTTGGCTGATTGAAAACACAACATTAACATTTAAACAAATTGCAGATTTTTCTGGATTGCATGAATTGGAAATTAAAGGAATTGCAGATGGAGATGTTGCGATAGGTATTAAGGCTTACAATCCCATTTTATCTAATCAGCTTACTAGAGAGGAAATTCAATTATCCTCCGAAGACCCATCTAGACCTTTGACCATGAAGAAAAAAAATATGGATATCGAAGTAAAAAAGATGGTTGGAACGAAATATACTCCTATTGCAAAAAGAGAAGATCGACCTAATGCAATTGCGTGGTTAACAAAAAATTATCCTCATTTAGCAGACAGTCAAATTTGTAGATTGGTTGGAACTACCAAGAATACTGTAGTGGGAATTAGAACAAGGAAATATTGGAATATGTCTAATGTGTCTCCAAAAGATCCTGTGGCTGCAAATTTATGTACACAAACAGATTTGGTTGCTGCAATAGAAAAAGCTAAAAGAAAACAAGAACGAATTGAAAAAGAAAAAAAGAAAGAAAAAGAAAAAGCAAAACAAGCTAATCCTTCTGAATAGGAGACTTTTTTCCGTGAAAACAAAAAAAAATTCTAGTCCAAAAGTTGCTGTCATAATGGGTAGTAAATCAGACTGGCCAACCATGAAATTCTGCACGGAAACTTTAAAAAAACTTCAAGTGAAGTTTGATGTTAAAATAATTTCTGCACACAGAACTCCAGATCGAATGTATGCATTTGCCAAAAGTGCTGAAAAAGAAAATTATTCAGTTATTATTGCCGGAGCTGGTGGTTCCGCACATTTACCTGGTATGATTGCGTCGATGAGTACATTGCCAGTAATAGGTGTTCCTATTGAAAGTAAAAAATTAAAAGGTTTAGATAGCTTGTTATCAATTGTTCAAATGCCAAAAGGTATTCCTGTGGGAACAGTTGCCATTGGAGAGGATGGAGCTATCAATGCTGGGATTATGGCAGCTTCCATTATTGCTCTTGAAAATAAAAAAGTTAAAAAAAACTTAGTTCTTTGGAGAAACAAACAAACTAATTCTGTTAAAAAAAAACCTAATTAATGAGTTCTGACAAGCCAATTTTAGGTATTATTGGTGGTGGACAATTGGGAAGTATGCTTTGTCAGGCTGCCAAAAAACTTAACATTTTAACTACGATTCTAACAGACGATCTACACGCCCCTGCTCAAAGCTTTTGTGATACCTTTGTCCATTCTGATTACAAAGATTCTTCCACTTTAGAAAAGTTCGCTAAATCGTGTGATTATATTACTTTTGAATTTGAAAATATTCCTTTTGAAATTTTAGAAAAAATTTCATCTATTACTAAAGTTCATCCAGATCCAAACATTAATAAAATTGTGCAAAACAGATTTACTGAAAAAAATTTCCTCAAGACTTTAGGAATTGCAACCACCTCTTATACATTTATTAAATCTAAAATAGATATAGAAAAAAATCAAAATTTATTACCTGGAATTTTAAAAACTTGTACACTTGGATACGATGGCAAGGGACAGCATGTCCTTAACAGTATGAAAGATGTAAAAGAGGATTGGTGCTTTTCATCTGATTATATTTTAGAAAAATTTATTGATTTGAAACAAGAAATTTCTGTAATTATAACTAGATATTCAGATGGGGGTTTGTCAATTTATGAACCTATAGAAAATATACACAAAGAACAGATTTTAAATACCTCCGTTATTCCAGCTACCATTAGCTTAGAAATGAAGGAGGAGGCAAAAACTGTAGCAAAAAAAATATCAGAAAAATTAAAATATATAGGAACGATGTGTGTTGAGTTTTTTATAGATAAGGAAAATAAGCTCTATGTAAATGAAATTGCACCCAGAGTGCACAACTCTGGACACTTAACAATCAATGCTTTTAATATCAGTCAATTTGAAAATCATGTGAGAGCTGTATGCGATTTAGAAAAAATTGAATTACAAAAAAAATCTAATGCAAAAATGTTTAATATTATAGGCCATGAAATTAAAGAATACCGAGGTAAAACACTAAACAAAAACCAGTTCTTGTTTGATTATCTTAAAAAAGAAATTAAAGACAAAAGAAAAATGGGCCATATAACCACTCTTCTCGACACATAAGGTAATTGACTAGGAAACTTAAAATCCTCGACCTTTTGCCTTTGAGCCGAAATTAAAGTTTTTAATTATAGACAAAATGTCAGTGGAGCAAATTTTAGATTTAAAATCATTAAATTGTTTTACTTTTTTGAGAGAGCTTTGAATGTCCTCCTCAATAAGTTCTTTTGAATAATTAGAAAGATTTAACATTTTGATAAAAATTTTAGAATAAATTGAGGCTAATATTAATCTTTTAGAATAGTAATTAATATCTGTAGCCGTGTCACCTGCTAGACTCCACATTTTACTGCTGGTCGAAAAAAAATAATCTAAAATTTGCGACACTTTTTTTTCGGTGACTAAAAATAAAAAGCTTTTTTTTAAAAAGTTCTTTTTTTTAAGATCAGCCTCTAGCTGAAATTGTAGAAATTGTTTAATTTTAACTGTAGTGCTCTTAGTTTTTTGAGTTTTGGGAATCAACCAGTCAAGTTGTTTAAGATTTTGTTCAAAATAAAATGAAAGTATTATAAACGCTATTTCTTTACTATCTAAATAGCGACAATTCTTGTTTTTTTTTACCAAATCTAATTCTTTTAATCTTAAAAAACTAAAAGAAGAATTTTGTTTCAATAACAAATTTAAAATTTTTTTCTTTTCTATGTTAGTCATTTGTTATTCTTTGATTATATTTAGAAAGTAAAAATTTTAAGATAAACCAAATAAACGGGTATAAAGCAAAAGATCCTATAAAATTATATGTGTGAATTAAGATGTCAAAAGACCTGCCGCTTAAAAAAAGCATAATTAAAACTATTGCGTATGCAATAAAAAGAGCACTTCCTAAGGCCACCCATTCAGATAAAAAAACAGTTCGTAATTTAATTGTTTCTTGAAAAACTGCTATTCTATAAATCACCATATAAGCTATCGACGAAGTCCCAAATGGAATTCCAGAAATTGAATCTGAAATAAGACCTATTACAAACATAGAAGTAAAAGAAAAATATTTATAATTGTGGAATGTAAAAAAATATATCAACACATATGTTATGTTTGAGAATTTGTATAAATTCAGATTTAATGAGAATTGTGCCAAAATAGTGTTACTCCAGATGGATAACAAAACTAACGTTATTCCTAAAAGTTCATAATAATCCTTTTTTCTTTTATTCATGACTAATTAATGAAAACAGAAACATAGTCTGTTTGATACGGATTGTAATTAAAGTTTATGCTATAAGTTTGCTTTTTGGTACTCTCATCATATTTTACATCAGAAACTGTTCCAACTAAAATACCTTTTTTTAAAATCCCATCTATATCGGAAGTGTAAATACTATCTCCATTGTTCAATCGAAAATTTTTAGGCAAGTATTGAATATTAAATTTGCTTTTAGAGCTTGGATCTCCTGAAAAAATAGCTTGAGTTAATAATTCTCCTATTACAACAGGTATGTTGCTATTAATATCGTTTAATAATTTTACTCTGGATGATTTATAATTCACTTCCTCTATCTGTCCTATCAAATTATTATTTTTGACCACTGGATTTCCAATTTTTAGCCCGTCTCCTGCCCCTTTGTTAATAGTCATTGAGCTTGCCGTGATTGTATTTGCTTTTAAAATTACCTTGGCTAGAATTACTTCATCTTGATATATTTTTTCTTCTTGAATAAATTTTTGAATTTTTTGACTCTCTTGTCTTAAGAAATTGTTATCAGCTATTAATTTTTGTTTTTCTTCTTGCAAAATACTTATCTGCTCATTTTCTTTTTTAAGAGTAGCAATATGGATAACATAATTGGGTATATTCAAAGCTTCTTTGATCGGCCAGGTAATGATGAAACTGGTGTGGGCAATTACATCATTAATAACTGCTTTTGTGTTTTTAAAGTATTTTTGATTAGAACTGTCTAAATAAATAAATGAACAAGCAATAGAAAATAATAAAATAACTCTTAAATTGCTTTGTTCAAACCAACCATTTTTTGCATTCATTTAACCTTTAGTATTCAGTTAACATTGCAGAAAATATTCCTTCTTGTTCTAATGCTTTTCCGGTACCGATTGCAACACAAGACAAAGGATCTTCAGCTATAGATACGGGCAATCCTGTTTCCTTTGCAATTAGTTTGTCTAAATTTTTTAGATATGCTCCACCACCAGCCAAAACCATACCCATGTCTACTAAATCCGCCGCTAGTTCAGGAGGTGTATTTTCTAAAGCTTCTCTAATTGCTGCAATGATTTGACTTACGACAGGCGCTAATGCTTCTGCCGTATCTTTTTCTGTCAATTTAACTTCCTTAGGAACACCTGTTCTTACATCTCTTCCCTTCATGATGTAGGTATTTTCTGAATTTGATGGAATCGCAGAGCCAATTTCTTTTTTAATTTTTTCTGCTGTAGATTCTCCAATAAGCAAATTAAATCTTTTTCTCATAAAAGTTATAATTGCATGATCCAGGGCATCACCTGCTAGTCGTAAAGATTTTGAATAAACAATTCCTCCCAAAGACAATACGGCAATTTCTGTAGTACCTCCTCCAATATCTACAATCATAGAACCCGTTGGTTCTGAAATTGGCAATCCAGCTCCAATCGCAGCTGCTACTGGCTCTTCAATAAGTTGAACTTTTCTAGCACCTGCCGCATGTGCTGCTTCCTGAATGGCTCTTCTTTCAACAGGAGTAGATCCTGTAGGAACACAAATAATAATTCTAGGATTGGCAAATGCCGATCTTTTGTGAACTTTTTTAATAAAATGTTTAATCATTTCTTCCGTAACCACAAAGTCTGCGATCACACCGTCTCTTAGTGGACGTATAGCCTGAATACTTCCAGGGGTTCTTCCTAGCATTTGCTTAGCATCTTCTCCAACTGCAAGAACTTGATTTTTACCCTTGTCATTAATGATAGCAACTACAGAAGGTTCGTTTAAGACAATGCCTTTTCCTTTTACATACACTAAGGTATTGGCCGTACCCAGATCTATTGCCATATCGGTTGACCACATTGACATTATTTTATTAAACATTCTTTATCCTTTCTTATTAAATAGCAGTTGAAAACTCTTCGTTTGGCGCGGTTCTTTTTCTTTTTATTATTAACTTATTTAAAGCATTAATATAAGCTTTTGCAGAAGCTACCAATGTATCCGTATCTGCTGCTTGGCCTACAGAAATTTTTCCTTTTTCTTCAATTCTAACGCTAACCGTTGCTTGTGCATCTGTACCTTCAGTCACAGCATGAACTTGATATAATTGTAAGTGTGCTTCATGGGGGAACAATTCTTTAATACCTTTAAAAATAGAATCTACAGGTCCATCTCCAGACTGTTCTGTTTTTGAGATAGTTCCATAAACATCAAGTTCTAAAACTGCTTTTTGACCCTTAGTTCCAGCAAACACATCTAGAGAAACCAACTTGATGACATTTTTATCGTTCATTAATTCATCGTCAACTAAAGCTGCTATATCATCATCAAATACATGTTTCTTTTTATCAGCCAGGTCTTTAAATTTTTTAAATGCCTCGTCAATTTTAGATTCGTCAAAGTTGGGGTATCCTAATACAATTAATTTTTCTTTAAATGCATGTCGACCAGAATGTTTTCCCATGACAAGAGAAGACTTGCTTACCCCAACGCTTTCTGGAGTCATAATTTCATAAGTATTTTTATTCTTTAACATTCCGTCTTGGTGAATTCCAGATTCGTGGGCAAAGGCATTCTTTCCTACAATGGCTTTATTATACTGAACAGGAAAACCAATGGTACTAGATAATAATTTTGAACAAGGGCTAATTTTTTTCGTATTAATATTAGTTGTGTATGGCATTAAATCGTTTCTAGTTTTAATGGCCATTACCACTTCTTCTAAAGCAGCATTACCAGCTCTCTCTCCAATACCATTAATAGTACATTCTACTTGCCTTGCACCTGCTGCCACACCTGCTAAAGCATTTGCTACTGCTAATCCTAAATCATTATGGGTATGAGTAGAAATGACTACTTTGTCTATGTTGGGAACTCGATTATATAAATCTTTGATAATTCTTTCGTAATCTGAAGGAGTTGCGTAACCAACCGTATCTGGAATATTAATAGTAGTTGCTCCAGATTTAATTGCCAACTCTACAGTTTTGCATAAAAAATCAGAATCTGTTCTAGTTGCATCTTCTGGTGACCATTCGACATCTGGTGTAAATTTTTTTGCATACTCAACACTAAATTTAATTAAGCCTAACACCTCTTCACGTGTTTTTTGTAACTTGTGCTTCATATGAAGATCACTAGTGGCAATAAAAGTATGAATTCTAAAATGCTTAGAATGCTTTAATGACTCGTAACATTTGTCTAAATCATTTTTTAAAGATCTTGCCAAACCGCAGGGAATCGTTTTTGTTAAAATTTTACTAATTTCTGAAACAGCTTCAAAGTCACCTTGTGAAGCTGCTGGAAATCCAGCTTCCATAACATCCACACCCAAATCTTGAAATGCTTTTGCAATCTGAACTTTTTCTTCTAAGCTCATAGAAGCTCCAGGAGATTGTTCTCCATCTCTAAGAGTCGTGTCAAATATAATAATCTGGTTTTTATCCATGGTCACAATGTAATAAAGCTTTACGAAAAAATCTACTTTTAACGTATAAATTGTATTGTGTTCTTATAGCCTTGATGCAAAAAAAGAAAGGGAAATACCCCCTATTCTAGTTTTTGTCCTTATCAATAATTTTATTGTCCGAGATCCAAGGCATCATTCCTCTAAGCTTTTCACCCACTTTTTCAATTGGATGGTCTGCAAGATCTTTTCTCATTTGAAGAAAGTTTTTTTGTCCGTTCTCATTTTCCTTCATCCAATCTTTAGTAAATTTGCCAGATTGAATATCATTTAGAACTTCTTTCATTCTTTCTTTAGTTTTACTATCGATGATTTTTTTGCCCGAAACATACTCCCCATATTCTGCAGTATTAGAAATTGAATAGTTCATATTTGCAATTCCACCTTCGTAAATAAGATCCACAATAAGCTTTACTTCATGCAAACATTCAAAGTAAGCCATTTCAGGTGGATACCCTGCTTCTGTAAGAGTTTCGAATCCGTTCTTAATTAATTCTACCACTCCTCCACACAAAACTGCCTGTTCACCAAACAGATCTGTTTCACATTCATCTTTAAAAGTAGTTTCGATAACTCCCGACTTTCCTCCTCCAATAGCAGAAGCGTATGAAAGCGCTAGGTCTCTGGCTTTGCCTGAACTATCTTTATGAACTGCCATTAAACAAGGAACTCCTCCCCCTTTTTGAAATTCTGTTCTGACCAAATGACCTGGTCCTTTAGGAGCAACCATAAACACGTCCAAGTCATCTCTCGATTTAATTAAATCATAATGAATATTTAAACCATGCGCAAAAGCTAAACTGGATCCTTGTTTCATTCTTTGTTCAATATGATTTTTATAAATACCTGATTGCAATTCATCTGGAGCTAAAATCATTACTACATCCGCCCACTCCGCTGCATCAGAAATATTCATGACTTTTAAGCCAGCTTGTTCAGCTTTTTTAATACTAGAAGAACCTTCACGAAGAGCCACTACAATTTCTGTTACTCCACTGTCTTTTAAGTTAAGAGCATGGGCGTGTCCCTGACTACCAAAACCGATGATAGCTACTTTTTTTGATTTTATTAAATTTACATCGGCATCTTTTTCGTAAAACATTTTCATAAAACTTTTCCTTTGTTATCTTTCGTGGTTATCGGTCCTTTGGACATGGCTAAAGGACCACTTCTAGTAATACTGGCTAACCCAAATGGTTTTGCTTTCTTAATAAAATCATCAATCTCTCTTCTTGTGTTTACAATTTGAACAATAAATGACTGTGGAGTTTTATCTAAAAACTCACCTTTAAAGTCAACACAAATTTTCTCAGCCTTGCTCAATAGCTCTTTGTCTCCTGTAAATTTTATGAGTGTCAATTCTCTAAAAATAGATTGATCATCAATTTTATAGTCAGACACATTGTGGACAGGTACTAACTTCAATAATTGCGCTTTGATTTGCTCAATAACAGACTTGGTTCCATTAGTAGCAATTGTAATTCTAGAAATATTTCTTTCTTCATCTACTTTGGCAACTGCAAGTGATTCAATATTGTAGCCTCTTCCAGAAAAAAGACCAGAAACCCGAGCTAAGACTCCTGCCTCATTATCTACCCAAGCAACAATAACTACTCTCTCAAATTGTTCTTCTTCTGTTTTGATTGGATAGGCTGATTTTGACATTAAACTAACACCTTTCCTTCTTCTGTAATTACATCATCATCATCTGGTCCCAATATCATCTCATTATGAGCTTTTCCTGAAGGTATCATTGGAAAGCAATTTTCTTCCTTCGTAACACGACAATCAAAGATAACTGGCTTATCTACATCAATCATTTCTTTAATTTTTTCATCTAACTCATCTGGCTTACTAGCGCGAATTCCAATTGCCCCATACGCTTCTGCAAGCTTTACAAAATCTGGCAGAGCTTCCGAATAACTTTCTGAATAATTTTTATCATGCAGCAGTTCTTGCCATTGTCGCACCATTCCCATGTATTCATTGTTTAAGATGAATATCTTTACCGGAAGTCGGTATTGAACAGCTGTTGAAAGTTCTTGAATGTTCATTAAGATAGATGCCTCACCTGCAATATCTATTACTAGTCTTTTTGGATGAGCTACTTGAACGCCAATTGCAGCTGGCAAACCATAGCCCATAGTACCCAATCCACCAGACGTCATCCACCGGTTAGGTTTGTTAAATTTATAATGTTGTGCTGCCCACATTTGATGCTGGCCCACCTCTGTTGTGATGAAAGTATCTTGATTTTTAGTCAACTCATATAGTCTTTGAACTGCATACTGAGGTAAAATAGTTTTTTTATCCTCTTTAAAAGAAAGAGATTTTTTTTCTCTCCACTTTTCAATCTGTTTCCACCAGTCACTAATTTTTTCTTTATTAGAATTTTTAAATCCTGGATATTTTTTTTTAATAATTTCATGCATAGTGCTCATTATGCTTTGAGCATCACCAACAATAGCAACATCCACCTTTACAATTTTATTGATAGAAGAAGGATCTATATCGATATGAATTTTTTTTGAGTTGGGAGAAAACTTACTAACCATTCCAGTAATACGATCATCAAATCTTGCTCCAATGTTAATCATTAGATCACAATCATGCATGGCATTATTTGCTTCAAAAGTTCCATGCATTCCTAACATTCCTAAAAATTGAGAATCTTCTCCTGGATAACAACCCAAACCTTGCAAAGTA
Source organism: Pelagibacteraceae bacterium (assembly GCA_008638205.1). GTDB lineage: Bacteria > Pseudomonadota > Alphaproteobacteria > Pelagibacterales > Pelagibacteraceae > IMCC9063. The sequence goes on from VTPO01000004.1 coordinate 53,916, forward strand.
GAAGTGATGGGAAATCCAGTTATAGAAACTAGCTCTCGAAGAATTTCAGATGCTTTTTCTCCAGCGTTAATTACTCCTCCTCCTGTATAAAAAATAGGTTTTTTTGCCTGTGATATCATCTCTACCGCTTTTTCAATTTGATCGGGATCTCCTTTGTAATTTGGACGATAGCTATCTATTTCAATTTTTTCTTCTGATTGATAAATTCCTTTTTTAAACTGAATATCTTTCGGGATATCAATTAATACTGGTCCTGGCCTTCCTGTTGTTGCTATTCGAAAGGCTTTGTGAATTGTTTCTGCAATTTGATTTACATCTTTAACTAACCAATTGTGTTTTGTGCAAGGTCTCGTAATTCCAGTGGTGTCACATTCTTGGAATGCGTCTGTACCAATTAAATGAGTAGGAACTTGTCCCGTAATACAAACTAAGGGAATAGAATCCATATACGCATCGGTTAATGCTGTAACCATATTGGTAGCGCCTGGTCCTGAAGTAACTAAAACTACTCCCGGTTTTCCAGTAGACCTGGCATACCCTTCTGCAGCGTGTCCTGCGCCTTGTTCATGACGAACTAATATATGCTTTATTTTTTTTTGTTTCGATAGCTGATCATACAGAGGAAGTACCGCTCCTCCTGGATAACCAAAAATATATTCAACCTTATGATCGGTCAGAGCTTTAAAAACTATCTCCGCACCGGTCAATTCCGTGCTCATAGAAATCTCCTAAAAGTTGAATTTATCTTTCTAAAACTTTTGGTCAAGTTTTAGATAGCAATATTGAAACTTTTTTTAATAATTTAGAATAATTGACTTCATCAAATCGATTCCAGTCCTGCATTTGACCTCTTTGCCATGTAAATTGTCTTTTAGCGTACTGTCTGGTGCGAATAATAACTCTTTCATGAAGAATTTTTTTGGTAATTTTATTTTGCAAATAGTCATTTATTTCATTAATTCCAATAATAAAGTTAGCTGGAAGTTTTTTGTTTAGCTTAAGTTTGGTAAATTTTTTCACCTCTAGAATAGATTTCGGATTAACTATTTGTTTAGAGCGTCTAACAATCTCATTGTGCAAATGCTGCCTATCTGGGTTCAGTGCTATTTTAATAAATGTTTCTTTTGCATAGTTGGATTTCGTTTCTTTTTGCCACTGATAAAAAGATTTCTTTGTTTTTAAAAAAACCTCATAAGCCCTGATCATTCTTTGAGGGTCTGAAGATTTAAGATTTTTTTTACATTCCGGGTCTAAAGATATTAATTTTTTATAAAAAGAATGGTTACCAAGCTTGGAATGAATTTTCATAACCTGCTTTCTAGTAGTTTTGGATATAATTGGTATTTTTGCCATACCATTAATCAATGATTTAAAGTAAAGACCAGTTCCGCCCACAATGATTGGTGTTTTCTTTTTTTTAAGAATTTCTTGAATTTTTTTATCAACTAATTTTAACCAATGACCTGTAGAAAATTTTTTTTTAACACTTACAAATCCATATAAATGATGTTTAATTTTTTTAGTATCAGTTGGTCTAGCTGATAAAATTTTAATTTCTTTATAAACTTGCATGCTATCCGCATTCACGATCTCTCCTTTAAATTTTTTAGCAATATCAATCGCAAGCTTAGATTTTCCTGAGGCGGTAGGACCCGAGATTAAAATTATTTTAGGTTGCATGAAGTGTGAATTATTTAATTTTCACACCAACAAATCTACTTCTATTCTGAGAATCTATAATTGTTAATAAAACAGAAGTGTTTTTAGATTTTTTCAATTTTTTTAGTTTACTTTCAAGATCCGATACATTTTTTACTATCTCATTTTGCAAACCGATAATGATATTTCCTACTTCGATGGGTGAATCGGATAAAGCACCCTCTGTTTTAATTTCTAGAATAACAACTCCATTAATACCTGTGGTCAATTTTCGACTAGCAACATCCTTATCGGTTACGTCACGAACTTTAACTCCTAAAGCTTTTAATAAAGTATCCGCTTCCTTATTTTCTTTTTTTTTGATCTTAGGTTTTTTCTTGAATTGCTCTGTATCTTCTAGTCTGCCAAGTACAATTTTTTTAGTTAGTATTTTCTCATTTCTCCAAATTTTTAAAGTCGCTGCTTTACCAACTGGAGCTTCTCCTACTACCTTGGGAAGCACTCTCATAGAATCTATTTTAATTCCATTGAATTCAATAATAACATCTCCATTTTGAATTCCTGCTTTTTTAGCTGGTCCTTCCTCATTTACATCTGCAACTAAGGCTCCTATTGCTTCTTTCATTCCTAAGCTGTCAGCAATTTCTTTAGTAACTGTTTGAATTCTAACGCCTAGCCAACCTCGTCTTGTTTCTCCGTATTCCCTTAGTTGTTTCACTACATTTTTTGCAAAGCTAGATGGAATGGCAAATCCGATTCCAACAGAGCCTCCTGAAGTTGAGAAAATTGCTGTATTAATTCCAACTACTTCTCCATCCATATTAAATAAAGGTCCGCCGGAATTTCCTTGGTTGATAGAGGCGTCGGTTTGAATAAAATTATCATATCTCCCTATGTTGATGTCTCTATTAATCGCAGAAATAATTCCTGCTGTAACTGTTCCACCAAGACCAAAAGGATTTCCAATAGCAAGCACCCAATCTCCTACTCTTGCTTTGCTTGAGTCTGCGAGCGGTACTGGTTTAAATTTTTCTTTAGATTGTATTTGCAAAACAGCAATATCACTTACAGGATCTGTTCCAATTAATTTTGCATTGTATTCTTTTTTATTCGTAAATCTGACTATAATTCCCTCAGATCCTTGGATAACATGATTGTTAGTAATCACAATACCATCTTCACTGATTACAAATCCAGATCCAAGTGCTGTCGATTTTCTTTTTTGGGGTGTTTGCTGCTGTTGATTAAATTCTTTAAAAAAATCTTCAAAGGGTGATCCGGGCGGAAACTGAAAAGGAAATGGTTGTTGTGGTTGCGGTCTTGTTTCTACTACACTTGTTGCAGATATATTTACAACTGAGGGCATTAATTTTTCTGCTAAATTTGCAAAACTAGAGGGAGCGTCTTTGGCAAAAGAGTGATTGCTAAAAAATAAAATTGATAAAAATAAAAAAACAATAGTAAAGGTAAATTTTTTATTAATTAAATAATTTTTCATCATAATTTATCTTTTTATATACCAGACTATAATAAATCCTAATAAGGCAAAAATAAGTCCACCAGATCTAAGTTTAGGAATAGGCAAATCCTTCATGGTATTTAACATGCTTTTCATTGCGCTTGGAAACATGGCGTACAACAATCCTTCAATCACTAAAAGCAGACCGATGGCTATGCCAAACTCTTTCATACTAGGAGATTATTTTTTGATAAGACTTAATCCTGATTTTCCAAAAAATCTAAAGAACTCGCTATCAGGAGATAATATTAAAGAGGTTTCACCTCCAATAAGTGATTTCTCATAAGACTGCATTGCACGATAAAAACTAAAAAAATTAGGATCTTTTCCGAAAGCATCTGCAAAAATTTTATTTCTTTTTCCGTCACCTTCTCCTTTTAAAATTTCAGATTTTTTATTAGCTTCTGCCAAAATAATAGTAACTTCTTTATCAGCAGTAGATCTTACGGTTTGAGCAATCTCAGCTCCTTCTGCTCTAAATTCTTTTGCTTCCCTTAAACGTTCTGTTTGCATTCTTCGATAAACAGCTTCACTATTTGCCTGGGGAAGATCTGCTCTTTTAATTCTTACATCAATAATTTCTATACCAAGTTTAGAAGCTTCCGCATTTACATCTTCTGTAATTTTGTCCATCAGTCTTGCTCGCTCTTTAGAGACTAAAGTTGCAAGCTCTTCTTTACCCAAAACACCTCTTATTCTAGAGTTAATAATGGTCGACAACCTTGATCTAGCTACTCTTTCGTTTCCAACTGAAATATAAAATTTTAAAGGATCTTTAATCTTAAATCTTGCAAACGCATCTACTATCAATCTTTTTTGGTCAGACGCAATAATTTCTTCTGATGGAGCATCTAAATTTAAAATTCTCTTATCAAGCAATACTACGTTTTGAATAAAAGGAATCTTAAAGTTAAGCCCTGCTTTTTGTATCACTCTTTTTGGATCACCGAATTGCAAGATAATGGCCTGTTGAATTTCATTAACCGTAAACAAAGTCGTATAACTAATGAAAGCAAGCACTCCAATAATAGGTAATAATATTTTTAATTTTTTTTCACTCATTATTTTTTTTCAGCTTTCTTTTTCCCAAGTTCTGGCAAAGGTAAGTAAGGAACTACACCACCGCTTGATTTTTGGTCTATAATAATTTTATCAATTCCCGCTAATACTTTTTCCATAGTCTCTAGGTACATACGTTCTTGAGTTACTGCTTTTGCATTTTTATATTCATCATAAATTGCAAGAAATCTACTTGCTTCACCTTCCGCAGAAGCAACTACTTGTTGCTTATAACCTTCGGCTTGCTGAACAACCTGCGCAGCTTCCCCTCGAGCTCTTGGTATTACATCATTTGCGTAAGCATCTGCTTCATTTTGCAATCGTTCTTTATCTGCTTTAGCGGCCTGAACATCTCTAAAAGAATCTATCACTTCTTTTGGTGGATCTGCTTTTTGTGTTTGAACTTGTGTAATTTGAATTCCAGACTCATAAAAGTCTAAAATTTCTTGCATAATTTTTTGCGTATCATTTTCAATTTGAGCTCTTCCACCAGTCAGCACTGTTTGAATTGGGTTTCTTGCAATCACCTCTCTCATCGCAGTCTCTGCAACGCTCTTAACTGTTTCTTGTGGATCTTGAATATTAAAAAGAAATTTTCCACCATCTTTAATTAACCAAAAAACAGAGTAATCTATATCAACTATATTCTCATCTCCGGTTAACATTAAACTTTCTTCTGGAACATCTGAAATACTAGTAGCTCTTCCAGTATCTGATGCTGACCTATAACCAACATCAATTCTATTTACTCTCGTAACTTTGGGAGTTAGGGCTGTTTCTACTGGAAAAGGTAAGTGATAATTTAAACCTGGTTGAGTTAAATTAACAAACTTTCCAAATCTTAAAACTACTCCCTGCTCATCAGGCAATACTCTGTAAAATCCACTTCCAAGCCACAAGGCTAAAGCAATAATAATAAATAATCCTATTGGCTTTTTTCCTCCGGGAACATTCGCTCCTCCTGGGAATATTTTTTTAATCGAATCTTGAAACTGTCCAGCTAGATCATCAATACTAGGCGGTCTTTGTCCACCACCTCCGGAACCCTGTCTGGGACCGTCATTATTTCCGCCATTGCCCCAAGGAGATTGAACCATATTTAAAATATTTTTAATCATTGATAAATTTAAAATTTATTGATGTAACTAATATAGTAGAAGTTAGTTACTTAAAACAAAATTACAAGGGCAAATGGACGCAAAATCAGTAAATTTAAGCAAGGAGTTTGTAGACAAAATTTCTCCTGGTTCAAAAAAACTAAAACTACCTATTAACGGGGTTAAAAAAATTATTGCAATTTCAAGTGCTAAAGGTGGTGTAGGAAAATCCACCATCGCAGTTAATTTAGCTATTGCTTTAAAAAAATTAAATTACAAAGTGGGAATATTAGATGCGGATATTTATGGCCCTTCTATTCCACAAATGCTTGGTGTCTCTGATAAGCCAAAAAGTGAAGACGGTAAAAACTTAATTCCTATTTCTAAATACGGACTTCAATGCATGTCTATTGGATTCATGGTCAATCAAGATACGGCTATGATTTGGAGAGGACCCATGGTCATCAGTGCTATCAAAACTTTCACCACTAATGTTTTTTGGGATAATTTAGATTATTTAGTTATTGATTTACCTCCTGGAACTGGGGATGCCTTGTTAACTTTTTCTCAAGAAATTCAAATTGATGGTGCAGTAGTAATTTCTACTCCTCAGGAAATTGCACTATTAGATGCAAACCGTGGAATTAAAATGTTTCAAAAAACAAACGTTAAGATTTTAGGAATCATTGAAAATATGAGCAGCTTTACTTCCGATGATGGAAAAGAACATTTTATTTTTGGTGAAAGTGGAGCACAAAAAATGTCAAAAAATTTAAATATTGATTTGCTTGGAACTATTCCTATTGAAATAGGCTTAAGAGAAGGTGCTGATAAAGGTGAGCCTTATATGGAGTTTATTAACGACAGCCTAACATCAAACAAAATACTTAAAATTGCTAAAAAGATTTCGGAAAAAATTAAATAATCTTATCTTTAAGCTCAAGAGTTTCCATTAATTCATTCCACTCTCTTTTACCCAGTCCAGAATCTTCGTAAGAAACTTGTTTTCCACTAATCATAGATTTTACAATCTTTAATCCTTTCGAAGAAACGTGTGCTGCTCCTACTCTATAATCTAAAAATGCAGAGTGTGTGATGGGAACCCATTTTTTAACTGTCTCCAACATAGCTTCTGCATATACTCTAATTTCATATTGCGCATGACTATCCGCTCTTAGAAATAAAAAATTTAACAGATTTAACAAGTCTGTTTTCCAGTACCACTGAGTATATGAATTCAAAGTTAAGTTCATTCTTGCAAGCTCTCTTGCTAAACCAGATTTTCCTTCATCAATAATTGTTCCGTCAAACCTTTCATTCAACATTTTTTCATAGTTATCGTATGTACGTACGGAATCATCTTTTAAAATTTTAAGAACTTCATTGGCCTGATCTCCTGTGATCAAATCTCCTCTTCCTTGCCTGTTGTTAGTGGCCTGTGCAGACAATTGTTCTTTTTCAGGAATGTAAAACTCTTTATCTAGAATAGAATATCTTGCAGAATATTCATTAACATTTGCAGTTCTGTGTCTAATCCACTGTCTTGCTATAAAAATTGGAAGTTTTACATGATATTTAATTTCACACATCTCAAAAGGTGTGCTGTGCCAATGTCTCATTAAATATTTAATTAACCCTTCATCAGTCGAAACTTTTTTAGTTCCTTTTCCATAAGAAACTCTAGCTGACTGAACGATAGAGCTATCATCACCCATATAATCCACCACTCTTACAAAACCATGATCCAATATAGGAATCGCATCATAAAGGATTTTTTCTAACTCTGGAGAGGTGACTCTTTTGGTTGGATATTCTTGAGCTTTTTGATCAGCTATTTCTTGATTTTGTTGCTCTGTAAGTTTCATTTACGAATTGTCTTTGAATCAGTTTCAGAAAGTTTTATATTATTGGTGTTGGTTTTCCAACTATAACGATAAACGAAATTCGTAATAAACATTTTGGACCAGGGGGCGGTACCCTGCACCTCCACCATTTTACAACTCATGGGGGTGAAATAGGCTCGACAGATGTCTAAAAGTTTTTCTTTCGTTCGGTATTGTTCCGCCGTAACGGGCTACATTTTAAATGCTAACGAAAGTTACGCTATTGCTGCTTAATTAACTTCGGTTAATTAAAAAGCAGGGGTCCGGGGCACCTTGCAACAGAACGCCCCACTATTAATTAAAACATTATATTATCCAACGATTATTTTTAAAAATATATAATATAATTTAAATTAATGGAAAATGAAGCAATAATAATACCTGCATTTAACGAGGAAAAAAACATAAAAAAAATAGTTCATTTAATTCGAGATAAAACGCAAGCTTTAATAATAATTGTCGATGACTCGGCAAATAGTAAAAGTAAAAATATAATAGTTAAAGAAAAAATAAATAATTTATTATATTACCACAGAAAAAAAAAACTTGGAAGAGGCTCTGCAATTGTATTTGGATTTAAGAAAATTCTGAAATCTAAAAGAAAAATAAATTGCTTTATAGAAATGGACGCAGATCTCTCTCACAATCCAAACGAATTAATAAGAAATATTTCATTTTTTTACAAACATTCAATAGATTTGCTAATAGCAAGCAGATATTTAAAAAAAAGCAAGATTATAAATTGGCCTACATCTAGAAAAATTTTATCTAGACTTTCAAATATGCTTGCAAGGATTTTTTTAGGAGTCCCTGTAAAAGATTACACTAATGGTTTCAGATTCTACTCAAAAAGAGCTGCTAAAGTTGTGGCCTCTGAATGCAAAAATCTTGATGGATTTATAATTTTATCAGAAATTTTACTTCGTACTTATCGAAAGAATTATAAAATATTAGAAATTAATACAATTTTTAAAAATAGAGTAAGAGGGGAAAGTACTGTAAATGTAGATTTAATACTTAAGTCATTTTTGGGACTATGGAAATTGTTTTTCTTAAAAATATTTAAAAAAATTTAGTTTTTTTATTTTAAATCCATATTGTTTTAATTTGCCTATATCAGCTACTAATTGAGTTTTGTAATTGTTAGTGAAAACTAACTTTTTTTTATATTTTTTTGCTATTAATAAAGCAATTTTTTTTAAACTAGTTTTTTCCCCCCCTCCTATATTAACTATACCCTGATGCTTATTGTTCCACAGCACCAAGATAGCTCTACAAATTTGTTCAGTAGATAAAAAATCTCTTGTATGATTTAAATTATCCAATTTTATTATTTTTTTGGTAGTATTTATTTTGTTTTTCAAGCTATTTAAAAAAAAAAATTTATTTTTATTATCTATTATGCTAAAAATTCTACCTATACAGAATTTAATTTTAGAATTTCTTAGCTCTTTTTGAATTAATTTTTCAGCCAAATATTTTGTTTTTCCATATTTTGTAATAGGAGATGGATTTGTTGTCTCTTTTAATTTTTTATTTGAGAATGGATAAACATGAGAAGTTGATGAAAAAAAGAACCATTTTACACTAGTTTTTTTTTTTAATATTTCAATTATATTTTTAGTTCCGATTACATTAACATCTACCGCTTTTTTATAATTTTTATCAACTTTTGCAATTGGGACGATTGCTGCAAAGTGTATAATAAGATCAAATTTTTTGTTTTTTAACCATTTTTCTAAATCAGCTTTTTTTCTAACGTCTCCTTTAAATTTTATAAATTTAAAATTATTTGCCACTTGCAAAAATTTTCTTCCTAAGTTTCCAGAGTAGCCCGTAATACCACAGATCAGCATTAATTTTTTTTAATTTTTAACAAATTATCTATTAAAAAATTTAATTGCGTTTTTTCAATTTTTTTTGTAGGCAATCCTATAAAAAATCCTGTTTTGTCAATTTCTTCAGTGTTTCTCAATTCACTTTTATTCCTATCTAGTCCGTAAAGTTTTGAAGCTGGTTGTTTTAAAAAATTCCCACTTAGTATTGGTCTTGTTTCTATATTTTTAAAATTCAAATTTTTAATAAAACTATTTTTATCATTTAAATAATCTTTGTTAATTAACAATGGAAAACCAAACCAGCTTGGATTCAGATTTTTATTAGGTTCAAAAAATTGAAATTGATTTTTCCACTTGTTTGAATTTTTTAATGATTTTGTAATCAAATCTTTATTTTCTTTTCTTGTTGCCATCATATCATTAAGTCTTTTTAATTGATTTAGTCCTATCGCCGCTGTCAAATCTAATGGTCTCAAATTAAATCCAGAATTTATAAAATTAAAAGTGTTTTTATTTTTTCCAGACAAGCCTCTGTCCCAACCGTGCGCTCTGAGAGTGTGTAGTAAGTTATAATCTTCTTTGTTTTTGCAAATAATCATACCTCCCTCTCCCGAAGTAATTTGGTGTGAATAATAAAAAGAGAATGTTCCAAAATCTCCAAATGTACCAAGTGATTTTCCAAGGTATTTGGATCCCAATGCCTCACAAGTATCTTCTATTAAGTGCATTTTTTTATCTTTGGCAAAGTTTACAATTTTATTAACATTTGAGCAATTTCCTAAAATATGTAAATTCATTATTGCTTTGCATTTCTCATATTTTTTTTGCATTAATAAATTTGGATCGATACAAAAAGTTTTCTTATCAACATCGATAAATTTGGGTTTTAAACCAGCTTGAATAAGGGGCCATAGAGATGTAGACCAGCACAAAGCTGGTATTATAAATTCATCATTTCTCAATAGTTTATTTTTTTTTAGAGGATTAATAAGAGCAAAAGACACCAAAAGATTTGCAGAAGATCCTGAGTTTACCATAAGAGAATATTTCGATCCTACAAATTTAGAAAATTCATTTTCAAATTTTTTTGTTATTGATGACATTGTAATTTTTCCACTTAGAAGAATTTCAATACCTTTCAATATGTCATCTGCAGCAAATCCATTTTCTAACAAAGGATATTGATTTTTACTTGGTGGGTTGCAATTGTTGTTGTATTTATTTATTAAACTTACTAAAAATTTTTCTTCTTTTTGTGTAATCATTATAAATATACTTTAGTACTATCCAGGTACCGAATACACAAAAATAATAAAAGAGTAATTAAAATAATTTAAAATTTGTATAATAAATATTTGCAAATATTAAAATTCCAATAAAATATGTGACAAAATAGTACTTATTTATTTTTACTTCACTTAAAATTGATGAATTGATTAATCCAAATAATAATAAATATACCAAAGGATCAAGGTATTTTTGATATAATATGGTCATAGGAAGACTCAAAATAAGAATAAGAAAAATAAAGTAATTAAAAATCCTATTTTCTCTAAAGAAGAAGTCTAAAAAAAAAATAGAAGTAAATAATAATAAAATAAAAATAAATAAAGTGAAATTTTGAAAAATTTTAAAAGATAAGAGTTTAAAAAAAATGCCGCCGCCCAATTCTGGTACAAAAAAAAATGAGCCACTGATGTAATGGCTTAATATTAACAATAAAATAACCATCAAGATTATTGCAAATGACAATTTGTAGTTTGTAATATAGTACCGAACTAAGTTTTTTGACCATGGGATGACAAAAGGAATTATGTAAATTAAAATTATTAAATATATTTGAAATATGTTGTTAATATAATTATATAAAAATAATCCTTCAGAATTATTAGAAAAATTCTTAAGAATCACATGAAAGTCACTATTTAATATAACAAATATTAGATATGTTAAAAACGGAAGTGATAAAATCAAGGAAAATAAAAAAATATAAATATTTTGTTTAATGGATAAATTTTTAAACGCAAAATATATAATTACAAAAAAATACAAGCAGTAATAATACCTAATATAACAACACAATATTAAAAAAAGACATGAAAAAAAATAATTTTTTATGATTTTTTTTTTTATTTGAATTTTAACAACATAATAAACAAATAAAGAGAAAAAAAGTATACTTAAGTTGTCACCCAAGAGCCAAATTGCGCTACTCCTAAAATATGGAGAAAAAAAAATTAATAATGAGATAAAAAAATATATATCATTATTCTCATTGCGAGCCTGATTTCGTAATACAATTATTTTGTAAAAAATATAAGGAGTGACTGAAGAAATTAGAATATAAATAATTTTAACTATATTAATATTATTAACAATTTTTAAAACTAATCCACCCAATATATAAAAAACAGGAGAGTGTATTTTGCTACCAGCATCGATTAAAAATAAATCTAAACCTTTCGTGATGCTGTCTGAGAAAAAATAATAATATTTTTCCAAAAAAAGGTAATCGTGCTTTGCTCCTCCTGAAGAATTTTCACTAAAATGCAAACCAACAAATAAAGAGAGTATGCATAAAAAATATAAAGAAATATTGACAATTATTTTTTCATTTTTCATTGAAAATATTATCCCAAAATTTTTAATAAATTTATGACAAATTCAACAAAACAGCTTCGGTGCATTGTGTGGTATTGCTATTTCCTTTGAGATCTTTGGTTCGAGATTCCTCATTCGATAAAGTTTTCTCTATTGCCTTAACAATATTATCTGCAGCTTCCTTTTCACCCAAATAATCTAGCATCATTGCACCAGACCAAATTTGTCCTATTGGGTTGGCAATTCCTTTTCCTGCAATATCAGGAGCTGAACCATGAACGGGTTCAAACAAGGATGGAAATTTTTTCTCTGGGTTAATGTTTGCAGAGGCTGCAATCCCTATGGTTCCAGTACAAGCCGGTCCAAGATCTGAAAGAATGTCTCCAAATAAATTTGAAGCGACTACTACATCAAACCACTCTGGGGTTAATACAAATCTAGCCGCTAAAATATCAATGTGAAATTCATCCGTTTTTATGTCAGGATATTTTTTTTTCATTTCTTTAAATCTCTCATCCCAAAAAGGCATAGTAATAGAAATACCGTTTGATTTAGTTGCGCTTGTAAGTTTTTTTCTCTTAGTAGTTTTCGCAAGTTCAAATGCATATTTCATAACTCTATCAACACCTTGTGCTGACATAATAGTTTCTTGAATGGCAATTTCTCTATCCGTTCCTTTATACATTCTACCACCTACTGAAGAATACTCACCTTCTGTATTTTCTCGAACAATAAGCATATCAATATCCCCTGGTTTTTTGTTTGCTAGTGGACAAGGTACTCCCGGCATTAATTTTACCGGTCTTAAATTGATGTACTGATCAAATTCTCTTCTAAACTGAAGCAACGATCCCCATAAAGAAATGTGGTCTGGTAGCTGATCTGGCATTCCCACGGCTCCAAAAAATATAGCATCATGTTTGCCAATCTGATCTTTCCAATTGTCTGGTAGCATTTTTCCATGCTTCTCATGATAATCACACGAAGCAAAATCAAATTCATCAAAGTGAATTTTGAACTGGTGTTGCTCAGCTACTTTTTTTAAAATTCGAATTCCTTCAGGAGTAACTTCTTTTCCTATTCCATCTCCTGCAATAGATGCTATTTTATATTCTTTCATAAGTTTGCCTTTCTAAATGTTATAATTATTTAATCAATAAACTTTTTAAGATTTGGTTTAAAATAGTTAGGACCTTTCATTACTTTTCCAGCTTCATTATAAATAGGCTTGCCATTTTCTCCTAATTTACTCATATTTGATGTCTGAACCTCTTCAAAACATTTGTCCAAATTAATACCAAATGCATGTCCAGCTCCATAAGTAACATAAAGAATATCTGTTAAGGCATCTGCAACTTCTTTCAAATTCTTTTCTTCCAAGGCAACCTTTAGCTCTTCTAGCTCTTCTCTAATAAGTTCATATCTTAAATTTTGTATTTTTGGCTCTGGAAAAGAAGGTTTGGTTTCTACTTTTTGACCAAACGTTTCCATAAATATTTTGACTTTATTAAAATTACTCATAATTATTATATATATGAAAATTTTTTTTATTTTTTTATTTATTGTTTTTTTATCCACAGAGGGAAACTCTTTTGAAAATCCAAAAATTAAAATAGAAAATTTTTTTATTAACAAGTATGAGGTTACGATTAAAGAATTTGAACAATTTGCTAAAAAAAATAATTATATAACATTGGCAGAAAAAAATGGTGGTGGATATGAATGGGGTGCTGGATGGGAAAAAAGAGATGGCTGGAACTACAAAAGTCCCTACGGAAGTACACCTAAAAGCTTATTAGAACCCGCTGTTCACATTAATAGATTTGAAGCTGAAAAATATTGCCAGTCAATCAATGGAAGATTGCCAACTTTTAAAGAGTGGAAGATATCTGCCTACAAACAAATTTTATCCTCTAAGCTATTTGAAATAAACAAAACCTATAAATATCCGAGCGGTGATGAGCCTAAGAATATGAATTCTCAGGGTGTGCTTGGTTACAACAAGCATGTTGATGTAACTACTTTGCCAGAAGGAATTAATGAACTAGTGGCTATGGGAGGTAATGTTTGGGAATGGGTTGCTGATGCTAAAGGAGACAAATCCTTAACTGCAGGTGCATCTTGGTGGTATGGAGCAAGCATGACAAAAGTAACAGGCGCTCAATACAAGCCCTCCAAATTTTATGCAATTTATGTTGGCTTTAGATGTGCATTTGATAAATAAAGCAAATGAACAAAATCACTATTTATACGAAAGACTATTGCCCATTTTGCACAAAAGCCAAATCCTTACTTACATTAAAAAAAATTCAGTTTGTAGAAATTAATCTTAATCAAAACCCAGATAAATTTAATGAGATGTTAGAAAAATCTAATGGGGCAAGAACTGTTCCCCAAATATTTTCAGGTGATAATTATATTGGTGACTGCGATAAAATTTACCAATTAGATTCAGAAAATCAATTGAATAAATTACTTGGAATATAAACAATGTCTCTTCTGTTTTTAAGTTTTGTTGCAGGTATTGTTAGTTTTTTATCTCCCTGCGTGCTTCCATTAATACCAGGGTATTTATCTTTTATTTGCGGAACTGACTTAGAAAATCTTCAAAAAAAATCAAAATATTTTATATTAGAAAAATCTTTACTTTTTGTACTTGGCTTTTCTATTATTTTTATTTTTTTAGGTGCATCTTCTACTTTTTTTGGATCTTTCCTTTTAAATAAATCACATATATTTTCTAATGTAATTGCAATTATCATTATTTTTTTTGGTTTGTATCTGCTTGGTATTGTAAAATTTAATTTTTTAAATAATGAATTTAAATTTTATATATCGAAATATTCAAATAGCTTTTTCTTTCCTCTCATCGTAGGAATGGGATTTGCTTTTGGGTGGACCCCGTGTATTGGACCTATTCTAGGGTCTATTTTAGCTTTGGCTTCTTTGGAAAATACTTTAATTCAAGGAATATTTCTTTTAATCACTTATTCCATTGGACTGGGAATTCCTTTTGTTCTTGCTGGATATTATATGGGAAACTTTCTCATATTTTCTAAAAAAGCTAGAAAATTTATTTCTAAGATTCAAAAGATTTCTGGGTTGATTTTAATAGTTACTGGTATTTTAATCCTGACTTCTAAACTTCAGTCTATTGGCTTTTATTTGCTAGAAGCTTTACCATTTCTTGGAAAATTAGGCTGATCAAAATAAAAAAGTAAAAATCCAGAAACTAACTAAACCCGAAACTATAGTTAAAATAATATTATTAAAAAAATACCCAAATATTGCAGCAATCAAAAATCCCCAAATTTGTGGGCTATTGCTATTTAGAAAATAACCTTCTTGATCTAAAAAAATTGCAGGAAAAATTATAGCTGGAAATACAGCAGAAGGAACATACTTTAATACTTCTTTAGATGTCTTGCTTAATGTTTTTGGATTTATGAAAGTTATCATGGAGTATCTTGTTAAAAAAGTAACCACTCCAGCTATTAAAACCCAAAACCAAATCATATTAAAATTTTTTAAATTTACTAATTAAAATATAAGAAACTCCCAAAGCTAAAAAGGCAGAAACAATAATATAAATTTTAAAAGGAAAATCATAAAGGGCAAGAGAAGCTAGGCCTGATACTGCAATGACAATTAAATGATCTTTTTTTCTTAATTCAGAAATAATCAATGATAAAAAAGTTAAAGGTATTGCAAATGTTAAGCCTAGCTGTTCAGGAACTATATTTCCTAAAATAATTCCAGCCAAAGTCGATAACTGCCATAAAAACCAAAGGGTAAAGCCAGACCCAAGCATATGAAAATGAGCATTTTTTTTCTTATAATTCTTTTTAAAATAGGAAAGAGAAACGCTAAAAGCTTGGTCGGTCATTAAATAACCCAAAAGAATCTTCCAAAAATAATTTAATTTATTTAAATACTGAGAAAGAACTGCCCCATAAAGAAAGTGTCTTGAATTAATAACTGCAACAGAGCTAATCATAACTAAGGGAGAAGCTCCAGCAGAAAAAAGTTGCGCAAATGCAATTTGGGAAGATCCAGCGAAGATAATAAATGACATACAAAATGCCACTATGGGGCTTAGGCCGATTTCAATGGCTATCACTCCATAAATAATTCCAAAAGGTATTACTGGAATGGTAAGGGGCATTACGTCTAAAAAACCTTTTTTTAAAATCTGTAATTTTTTCACTAGATTAAACTATTTTTATCTCTTGCTGATGAATGGATAAAATTAAATAGTATAAATTAATTATTCCATAGCTCATTTAATCGTTCCTCTCTTTTGCACGCTTTTTTATAAGCCAAATACCGAAAAAAATTTTTCTCATAAAAATCTTGGTGATAATTTTCAGCTTTGTAAAATTCATTAAATCTTTTTAAAATAATAAAAGTTTTTCTTTTGAATTTAGTTTCAATTTCTAGAATTTTTCTATCGATGATTTTTTTTTGGTTTAAATCTTGATAAAGAATACCTGAACGATAGCTGTAACCCTTATCGCAAAACTGTCCTTCAGAATCAAAAGGATCTATGCTTTTAAAATAGGCATCTACTAATATTGCGTACGTTATTATATTAGAATCATAAACTACCTCTACCGATTCTAGATGCCCGGTATTTTCTTGAACTACCTGTTTGTAAGTTGGGTTTTTCACATGACCTCCAGAATATCCTGAGGTTGTTACTTTCACTCCATTAACTCCATCAAAGTATTCTTCCATACACCAAAAACATCCACCTGCAAAATACGCTTTCTTTAAATTCTTAGAAAAAGAATTTGTGGAAAAGCACAGACAGATAAATATGATAAATAATTTTTTCATTAGGCTTTTTTTCTAGAAGATAAAAATATTCCAGTCACTATAAAAAGAGCCCCAACAAAATGAAATTTAGCAAAAGACTCTCCCAACAATCCAATTGCCATTATAGAACTAAATACTGGCATTAAATGCAAAAAAACCCCTGATCTATTTGGCCCGATGGTCATCACTGCCTTGTTCCAAAAAATATATGCCCCAATTCCCGCAAATAAAACAACGTATGCTATTGTCAAAAAAACTGGAATATTAAGAGGAATGTGTTTTCCAGATGAAATTTCTAATAAATAAAAAGGAGTTAACATAATAACACCAAATGTTATTAAAGTTTGCAATAAAACAAATGGCTTAAGATTAATTTTTTTTTCTTTTATAATAATGGAATAAATAGACCATGATAGCATCGCTACTAAAATCCAAAGATCTCCCTTGTTAAGTTGAAAATGCAAAAGCTTCTGAAGTTGCATTTTAGTAATTATTATTATCACTCCTGACAAGGACACCAAGACTCCAAGTATTTGAAGGATATTTATTTTCTCTGTTTTAAAAATAGACGAAATTACAATAATCAAAATAGGTATAGTGGATATTAGCAATACTCCGTTAAGCACCTGCGTGTAGTTTAGTCCATAATAAACCGCTGAATTAAAAACAGATATACTAGTAAAAGACATTATCAATATAGAAAAAATGTTTTTTTTAATGATTGATTTGCTTAAAATCACTTGCCTCATAGTAAATGGTGCCAACATAATCCAGGCAAAAAACCATCTATAAAAATTTAAAGAGATGGGAGGTATTTCAAAAAGAGTTGCAACTTTCCCAACAATGAAATTGCCTGCCCAAAAAAAAGTGGCAAGAATCAACATAATATAGGCCTTTATTTCATTCTTGTTATTCATAAGATTTTAAAGATTGTGATCTTTGTGAATTTTAGCGCTCATAACCAGCCCTAATGCAAACATGGTAGTAAGCATAGCGGTACCACCGTAAGAAATGATGGGCAATGGAACCCCAACTACTGGAAGTAACCCTGTGACCATTCCGAGATTAACTGCAAGATAAACAAATATATTAAATCCTACCCCAAAACATACCAATCTAGAAAAATTATTTTGGGATTTTAAAGAGATGTTTAAAATTTTTAAAATAATAGCAAAAAAGAGCAGTATCAATAAGACAGATCCAAAGAATCCAAATTGCTCTGAAAAGACGGTAAATATAAAGTCTGTATGTTTTTCTGGCAAAAACTCCAAATTACTTTGCGTTCCTTGCTTAAATCCTTTTCCCCAAAAGCCTCCTGATCCAATTGCAATTTTAGATTGAACAATATGATAGCCCGACCCAAGAAGATCGTTTTCCGGATTTAAAAAGGTTAATATTCTTTCCTTCTGATAAGGTTTTAAAAAAGCAATAGAAAAAGGCATTAATATTAATAAAGAAAAGAAACCAGTTATAAAAATTTTTAAACTAAGTCCTGCTAGCCAAAGCATTCCTAGGCATACTATTAAAATAAATAGTCCTGTTCCTAAATCTGGCTGACTACTTACTAAAAAAAATGGGATAAAAATAATAAAAACTGGAATAATTAATTTAGAAAAATTATCAATTTCTTCTAGCTTAATATATTGATAATATCTTGCTAGTGCCAAAATTACTCCTATTTTCATTAATTCAGAAGGCTGAATATTAAAAAAATAAAGATTGATCCATCTCTTTGCTCCAAGCGCAGACAAACCAAAAAACTCTACGAAGATAAGTAGCCCAACAATCCCAATATAAAAAACATATGCAAACCGATACCAAAACTTAATATTAATAAATGCAACAAACAAAAACAAAGTAATAGAAATAGAAATTCTTACAAAATGCTTAAATAAATAATTACTATTAGAATTGTCTACCGTGTGAATGGTTAACAAACCAATGCAAACTAGAATACAGATAAGAGAGAAAAAAAACCAGTCGAACTGAATAATTTTTTCCCAAGCTTGTTCAAAAATATTTTTTTGAATAGATCTATACATTGTTTAATTTTCTTTCTTTTTCAAAAATCTTTGCCATTATATTCCTTGCAATAGGTGCGGCAACTGCAGACCCTGATCCTCCATGCTCAATAATAACTGAAATAGCATACTTAGGATTGTCCGCTGGACCATATCCAGTAAACAATGAATGATCCCTAAATTTCCAGGGCAAGTCTTTGTTTTTTAAATCTTGTTCTCTTTGAGATTCTGATATTTTTCTGACCTGCGCAGTTCCAGTTTTTCCTGCAAGCTTCATTGCTCCAGCGATTCTCGAGCGATAAGACGTTCCGCCTGGATGGTTAGTTGCTTCAAATAAACTCTTTAAAATAAGCTCAATATGCTCATCATCCTCAATAATCTTTTTTCCCAAAGCTAGATCGCTTGAATCAAAAAAACTTGCATTAATTTGATATCCACCATTGGCAAATTGAGTGATCATTTTACAAAGCTGAACATTGGTAGTTTTAATATAACCCTGTCCTATCCCAGAAATCATAGTTTCTCCTAAATACCAAGATTTACCCAAAGCCTCTCTCTTCCATGATGTAGATGGAACTAGACCTTTTGCTTCTTCAAAAAAATCCTGGAATACGTAATCACCCAATCCAAATCTAAAGGCTGTTTTTTGCAAGCGGTCAATTCCTAATAATCTTGCAACTTCATAAAAATAAATATCACACGATTCTTTAATTGCTCTTTTTAAATTTACACGTCCATGGCCTTTTTCTTTCCAACAATGATATCTCTGCTCATAAAGATCTACCTTTCCTTTGCAGGTATGTCTAAAATTTTTTGTAATAATTTTATTCTCTAGAGCTGATAAAGCTACTATCATTTTAAATGTAGATGCTGGAGGATAGGTGGTTGTCATAGCTTTGTTAATCAGTGGTTTCTTTTCATTTTTTTTTAATACATCGTAATCTTTATAACTTATTCCATATGTAAATTTATTTGGATCGTAAGATGGGCTAGAGACGCAACATAAAACTCTTCCATACATATTCATCACAACGACAGACCCTGATTTTTCTTTTAGCTGTTGGTACGCATAAATTTGAATGTCTTTGTCGATAGAAGTTTTTATTCTACTTCCATTAATTCCATCTATCTTTTCTACATTTTTTACTCTTTTGCCAAATGCATTTACTTCATAAATAGCAGATCCAGGGGTACCCAAAAGACTTTTATTAGAATTTTTTTCTAATCCAATTTTTCCAACTTTTAAATTAGGAACACCTGCATAATTTGTATCTATCTGATTTAGATCTTTTTGGTTAGGTGTGCTGACATATCCTAAAATATGAGCAAATTCATTTGGGTGCATGTAAGTTCTTTCATATGACATGAAGGGTTGTGCACCTTGTATATTATGAATAACATAATTTAATCTTGAAAACTCATTCCAATTTAAATTTTTATCTAAAACAAAAGGTAAATTTTTATTGTGAACTTTGTATTTTTTTTTATAATAAGAAATTTCATTGTTAGTAATTGGTAATATTTTAGAAAAAGATGATAAAAAATTATCTATTGATCTAATTTCATTTGGAATTAAAGCAATTTTAAAAACTTGAAAATTATCTGCAATAATATTGTCATTTTTATCAAGAATTAATCCTCGTGAAGGAGCCAACTTCCATTTCCTAAATCTATTTTTGTCTGCTTTGATAATAAATTCATCTCGCTTAATAATCTGAAGATAGAATAGGCGGGACACAACCATCGCCATGAAAACAAATTTAAACGAAGTTAATGCAAATGCCCTTCTGGATATAACCTTAGCCTTGCTTTCCGATCCTTTTTTTGGGCTTGGGATAAAATATTCCATATAAATAGTAATATAACGGTGGACTTTTTTTTTGCAAAATGTTAATTCAGCCGCTTATTTGGAGGTAGGTTATT
>VTPO01000005.1 GCA_008638205.1 Pelagibacteraceae bacterium
GCTTTTATTAAAGACCTGGATACTTTAGAGGATTTTAAAAAAAAATTATAAAATAAATTACAATTAAAAGTTGTATCAGTTATCTATTTAAGGTTGTTTTTTATATTACATTAATATTAAATTAATTAAACTAATAGAAGAAAGGGAAAAAAATAATGAAAAATATTAAAAAAATAGTTTCAATATTATTCTCAGCAATCTTACTATTTTCAGTAACAACAACTAGTTCATTTGCAATTGACAAATTGCACTTTGTAATTGGTGGTGGTGCTGGTGGTGGTTGGGATGGAACTGCTAGGGGAACTGGAGAAGCATTAACTAAATCAGGAATGTTAAAAAGCGCATCATTTGAAAACATGTCAGGTGGTGGTGGAGGTAAAGCATTAGCTTTTATGATTAATACTAAACCTGAAAATACTATTTTAGTACAGTCAACTCCATTAGTTCTAAGATCAATCACAAGACACAAAGGTTATGTTAAAGGATCTGGAGTTCTTTCTTATAAAGATGTTACGCCAATCGCTGGAGTTATCGGTGACTACGGTGCAATAGCGGTAGCAAAAAACTCACCATACAAAAACTTTAAAGATGTGGTTAATGCATATAAAAAAGATGCAAACTCTATCAAAATGGCTGGTGGCTCAGTAAGAGGTAGCATGGACCATTTAATTGGTGCATTAGCTTTTCAAGCTGCTGGAGCAAACCCAAATAAGGTAGCTTATATTCCTTATGATGCTGGAGGAAAAGCTTTAGCTGGACTTCTATCTGGTGAAACTCAAATTATTTCTACAGGCTTAGGTGAGCTTATGGGTGCTAGAGATCAGGTAAGAATTATAGGAATTACTGCTCCTAAGAGAATAGCTGATGCTCCAAACGCACCAACTTTAAAAGAACAAGGTTACGATGTTCAGTTCGTTAATTGGAGAGGTTTTTTTGGTCCTCCAAATATGAGCAATAAAGATAAAAAAGCTATATCTAATATGTTGGGCAAAGTAATGAAAACTCCTGAATGGGAGTCTGTTAGAAAAAGAAATGCTTGGGTTAATATTTACAACTCAGACGAAGACTTTGTTAAATTTTTAGAAAAACAAACTAAAGAAATGACAACTCTTATGAAAAAACTAGGAGTTATCTAATCCTTTAAGATTAGTTAAAATTAGAGCAGTGAATATAAATACTACTAAAGTTATATCACTGCTCTTTTTTGTTTTTTCGGCATTTTATTTATACACAGCTTATAATATCCAAGTTTTTTCATTTGATGAAAATGCACCTTTTAATGCAAAAACTTTTCCTATTTATTTGGGATACGCAGGCATGTTTTTTTCAGGTTTGAAAATTATTTTACCAGAACCAAATACTATTAAAATTAATCATAAGTATTTAGAATATAAAAAAACAGCTATACTTGTCATTATCGCGCTTATTTATGGAGCGACTATACTTAAGGTTGGATATTTTTTAACTACGTCTTTATTTTTGGCTTTTTCTTACTATGCGTTAGGAGAGAGAAGGTGGTATTTGATTTTTGCGCTTTCTTTTCCTTTTGTAGGTGCTTTTATGTACCTACTTCACGGAGTACTTGAAATTTACTTAAGAGATCCATTTTTAAAAACAATTGGAGTTATGGGATGACGGAAGGAATTTTAATAGGATTAAAAACTGCTCTTACATTTCAAAACATTTTAATGGTTATGGTAGGGTGTTTTTTTGGAACCATAATAGGCATGCTGCCAGGTCTGGGACCGATGACCGCAATAGCATTAATGATACCTATTACATATGGCTTTGAACCAGCGACAGGATTAATTTTAATGGCAGGAGTTTACTATGGAGCTGTGTTTGGCGGATCTACTTCTTCAATATTATTAAATGCACCAGGTGTTCCAGGTACGGTCGCAACTTCATTTGACGGATATCCAATGGCTCAACAAGGAAAAGCAGGTAAAGCTTTAGCCATAGCTGCTTGGAGTTCATTTGCAGGAGGAACACTTGCTACCTTTTACTTATTATTTCTTGCCCCAAGCTTATCTAAAGTTAGCTTGTCTTTTAGATCTCCAGATTATTTTGCTTTGATGCTGTTAGGCCTAACTGCTATTGCAGCTTTTTCATCCAAAGGACAGTTTTTAAAAGCAATGATGATGGTCGTTCTAGGCCTAATGTTAGCATCGGTTGGACAAGATTCACTGTCTGACATTACAAGATTTACCTTTAACAACATGAATTTAACTGACGGAATAAGTTTTGTTTTAGTTGTAATGGCCACCTTTGCAATGAGCGAAGCCTTAACTATTATTTTAAAAAGAAACGATCCATCAGCAGTAGCAAAGCAAGTTTCACTAACAGAGCTTGGTTCAATTAAAATAAATAAAGAAGAAACAGGTCAAATGTTAAAAACCATTCCTCGTAACTCTATTATAGGTTTTATAATTGGTGTTTTGCCAGGCGCCGGTGCCACCATTGCATCATTTTTAGCATATGGAATGGAGAGAAACTTTGTTAGCGATAAAGAAAAAGAAAAATTTGGCAAAGGAAGCGTTCATGGTTTGGCAGCTCCAGAGACAGCAAATAACGCAGCATGCTCGGGCGCCTTTGTTCCTTTGTTAACCTTGGGAATACCTGGAAGTGGAACTACGGCTGTAATGCTTGGAGCTCTTTTGGGTTTTGGAATTCAGCCAGGACCAAGATTATATATTACCAACCCAGAAATTTTTTGGTCTGTAATAATGTCTATGTATATTGGAATGGTAATATTGCTTATTTTAAATTTGCCTTTAATTCCTTATATAGCAAGAATTCTTGCCGTTCCTAAAAATTTTTTAATACCTTTAATTTTATTTTTTTCAATTACAGGTATTTATGTCATGTCCTTTAATAATTTTGATATTTATTTAATGATTGGAATAGCAGTGATTGCAACTTTTATGCGATTATATGATTTTCCGATGCCGCCATTAATTTTAGCCTTTGTGCTCGGAGGTTTAATGGAAGAAAACTTGAGAAGATCTTTATTATTAAGTAATGGATCTTGGGAGTTTTTATGGGACAGACCGCTAACAGCAAGCATATTAACTGTAACTGTACTGATTGTAATTTGGCATATTTACAAAACTTTAAAAGCAAATCGTACAAAGTCTTATTAACTAAGATCGCAAACTAACTGAAAAAATTTAAAATTTTTATTATAAAAATTTTGTTATAATTTTAGGTATTTGTTCCTTAAACTTAAAAAAACCTTTCGTAGAAAATTGCCAGCAATATTTGTCATAATCTCTGGCTAGATAATAAATATCAAACTCTTTCTTAATCTCTTTTATAAAATCATTTTCATATCCAACAGCAAGATAAGGAAAAATGATATTTTTAATATTTTTTTCTTTTATTATGGTTTGCAAATCATCTTTGTTTTGAATAATCGTTTGGGAGTTAAACTGTTCTTTTAGAGTGGTTGTTAAATACTGATTAGATCTAATCTTAAAGTCTAACACTTTTGGTGAATAGTTTTCTTTCTTTAATAGGGAGGTGAAGTCTATAAGTGCGTAATGGTTATAATTCATTTCTTTTTCCACAAGATGAAGAGAGCAGTCTAGATTGTGAAAAACAAATAATGAATGTTCGCTATTGATCTCATCAAATAAGATGGGCTGAATGTCGTAGCTTCTATCTTCATGCTTAGCTTGTGCTTGTTCATTTAAATTTAAATGCTCATACTTTTTAGCGGAGAATTTATTAATATTCCATTCGGAAGCTAGATAATGCTTCCCCTTGGTATGAAGACCTGCCACCCATCTCCAGCCTAGAGTGTTTGATGCTGGATCTCCATCCAACAAATGTTTAAGAAAAAAATCAGCTCCAAGCTGCCAAGGTAATCCTAGTGTAAAAATCCAAATACTAGCAAACCACATACGTGCATGGTTATGCAAATAGCCAAATTCTTTTAATTCTAAAACCCAATCGTTAAAGCATGGTATTTTAGTGTTTCCTTCAATGGCCTCTTTATAATTAGAGCTATTCAATTCATTTTGTAAATTGTTTAAGTCCTGGTTGTAATCATCCCAGACCTGAGGTCTCATTTCCAGCCAGCCCTTCCAGTAAGTTCTCCAAAAAACTTCTTGGACAAATTTTTCAATTTTTTTAAAGGGAAATTTTTGGTAAGCAGCCCGGATAGTTTCCTGCTCATCTATAATGCGGTGACTAATATATTGTGATAATAAGCTGGTATTGTTTCTGTTTTCTGGGCCAGGATCAAAATTTCGATCCGCTGCATATTTTCCTAAGTTGTTATTAGAAAAATCTTCTAGCCTGTTTAATGCTTCATCTCTAATGTTCATTGCTTAATATGTTGTGACAAGTTCGATGAAGAATAGAATGCAAATACACAAGATGATCAAAATCTATATTATATCCTCCTCCCAAAACCCCGCACAAAGGAATTTGGTTTTTATAAAAATTGCTAATGACCATTTTTTCTCTTTTTTTAATTCCTTCTGTCGAAATATTTAATTTCCCTAGCTTATCATCTTTATGGATATCTACCCCTGCTACATAAAACACAAAATCAAAATTCATTTTATTAACCAACTCTAAACTTTTGGATACCATATTTAAATATTCTTCATCCGTAATATCATCTTCTAATTCTATATCTTTATTGCTTTGCTGCCTTACCAGAGGATAGTTTTTTTTAGAATGAGCACTGAAAGTATACACCTGATCATTATTTTCAAAAATTTTCGCAGTGCCATCACCTTGATGCACATCTAGATCATAAATAAGAATTTTTTTAACTGAATGCTTGTTTAACAAATTGTAAGCAGCCACAGCCACATCATTAAAGACACAATAGCCATTACCTGAATCGGAAAATGCATGATGAGATCCTCCCGCAGTATTGCAAGCTAACTTATAGCTCAAAGCTAATTCCGCAGATAAAACAGTTCCTCCAGTTGCCATATAAGATCTTCTTTTGACACTCGGGACCATTGGAAAGCCAAGTTTTCTTTCTTCCTCTTTGGATAAAGAGAGGTTATCAATTTTTTGAATGTATTCTGGATGGTGTGCTTGGGTTAGGTCGAGATATTGAGCTGGTTCTGGAATATGCAAATTTTCTTTATTTAAAATATTATCTTTTTGCAAAAGATCAAATAATGCACCAAACTTTTTTATGGGAAAGCGATGATCATCACCAATTTGGGCTACATAATCAGGATGATTAACTATTGGAAGCATTTAATGTTTTTAATAAACAAAACTATTAATTAACTCTTTCAAAAATATTAAATAATAGTTCCGAAACGTGCTTGGCATCTCTTTTAGAAAAATCAAATATTTGTTGCCTACAGCTAGTTCCATTGGCAATGACCACATCCTCAGGACTGTCATTAATAGTTGGTATTAAAGAAAGATTAGCCATTTTTTTTGAAATTTCATAATTTTTAGAGCTATATCCAAATGAGCCTGCCATACCACAACAGCTACTATCAATGGGCTTATGCTTGATCTCTAACGTTTTTAACAATTCCAACAAACCTTTAAAACGATCTTGGGATTTTTGATGACAATGACCATGAACTAAAACATTCTTATTATAAGCATGTGCATTTACTTTATTTCCTTCTTTAATTTGTTCTAAAATAAACTCTTCAATCAAATAAAATTTATTCTTTAATTTATCTCTATTTTCAATTCCTTTAAGCGCCTTAAATTCATCATTAAAAGTAAGAAGACATGAGGGTTCAATTCCAACCACAGGCATTTCTGCATATCCATTATTATAGAGATAATTAGTAACTCTATTCATTTCAAATTTTGCTTTATCCATTTGACCATACGAAATGTATGTTCTTCCACAGCAAAGGGGTCTCGATAAATTGTTATCATCAAAGCTTGGAATAATTGCTTGAAAGCCAAATTTGTTTAACACTTTGATAGCGTACATAATATTCTTAACTTCAAAATTAATATTAAATGTGTCCGCAAGTAAAATGACCTTCTTTTCAAATGTTGGCTGAGTTTTGTAAATTTCTTTTAAAGGAGTAATATTTTGCACTTCTGGCATTTCTCTTTTGGTAGAAAAGCCAAATGCTTCAATAACTTTATCTAAGAGAGGAATGTTTTTTACTTTGTTAAATATAGGAGCGGTTATTTTAATTAACCAGATAAGCCTTGGCATATCAGATATAATTCTATCTTTGATACCCATGGTAAATTTTTTATAGTAATGAGATAAAAATTCACTTTTCATCTTTGCCATATCTACACTCATCGGACATTCACGCTGACAAGCTTTGCAACTGACACAAAGTTCCATAGTCTCAAACATTTCTTTTGATGCAAACGATCCTTTTGGTAATTGATTAGAAAGGGCTAGTCGCAAAGTGTTCGCTCTTCCTCTAACTAAATCTTTTTCTTCCATCGTCACACGGTACGAAGGGCACATCACTCCTGAATCTAGTTTTCTACAAGCTCCATTATTATTACACATCTCCACTGCATCTGAGAGCTGACCCCAAGCAGACCAATCATAATGAGTAGAAATATTTTCAGCCTTATAACCAGGCTTGTAACGCATTAATGTTCGGTCATCTGATTTGAATGCCCGTACAATTTTTCCTGGATTTAAAAGGCCTTTTGGATCAAAGGTGTCTTTAATTTCCTCAAAAGCACCCACAATTTTCTTACCAAACATCATCTCATGAAACTCAGATCTTACAATCCCATCTCCATGCTCACCTGAGTGAGAGCCTTTATATTCTTTCACCATGGCAAAAGCTTCCTTGGCAATAGCTTTCATATTTTTGATATCTTGTTCAGATTTTGCATTGAGGATAGGTCTTACATGAAGGGTTCCAACTGATGCATGGGCATAAAATAATCCTTCGGTGTTATATTTTCTAAACACATCTCTCAATCGTTCCGTATAGTCTGCTAAATTTTCCAATGTGACAGCACAATCTTCAATGAAGGCTACTCCTTTTTTGTCACCTTTCATGGACATTAAAATATTTAGACCAGCTTTTCTTATTTCAAATACTGCCTTTTGATCATTTAGATTTTCATAAGCAGTAAAATCATTGTTTTGATTATCCAATTTTATTAATGACTCTAAATCTTTTAATTTTTTTCTCGCAACATCCAAATCATCATCAATAAATTCAACCATTAAAACGGCCTCAGGGTTTCCTTTGATATATTTTTTAATCTCTCCTGCATAAAGAGGAATGTCTTTTGCTAAGCTGATTAAGTTATGATCTAATAGTTCAACGGTGGTGGGTTTTAATTTTACGATTTCTTGAGTTAAGTTCATCGCTTCTCTGAAATTAGCAAAGTAACAAACTCCCAACACTTTTCTGGTAGGGATCTCCCATAATTTTAATTTAATTTTATTAAATAAAGATAAGGTTCCTTCCGATCCAACTAGTATGTTGGATGTATTAAAACCATTAGGATTAATAAGATCAATATTATATCCGCCAACTCTTCTCTGAGTTACGGGAAAGTGTAAATCAATTTCTTCCTTAGTGTTATTTTTAACATCTAAAAATTTTTTAATAATTTCGTATTTTCTATTTCTTTCATTAGTGACTTCTAAATAATTTTTATCAATGTCATCGAAGGTGTGTACAGTTCCGTCATCCAAGATTGCTTCAACAGCTAAAACATTATTTACCATGTTGCCATAATGAAGAGACCTAGACCCACAACTATTATTGGCAGTCATTCCACCAATGGTAGCTCTACTACTAGTCGAAACATCGACAGGATACCAAAGGCCATAAGGTTTTAAATAAGCATTCAATTGATCCAGAACAATTCCTGGTTCTACCCAAACTGTTTTTTCTTCCTTGTTAAAATCTAAAATTTTGTTTTGATGTCTGGAGTAATCTAGGACAATGGATTCACCCACCGTTTGACCTGATTGAGAGCTTCCACCACCTCTTGCAAGTAAGGATATTCCTTGTTTTTGTGAATATTCCATAATTTTGAGAACATCGTTCTTGTCTTTGGGCAATACGGCACCTAAAGGCTTGATTTGATAAAGAGAAGCATCGGTGCTGTACCGTCCTCTAGAAAACTCATCAAACAATACTTTGCCTTTAACCTGACCTTGAATTTCTTTTGCAATTTTTTCTATTTGATTCTGATTCATAGTAAATATCTTAGACTAGTAGCACTATTTTTTACTTTGATAAATTAAAGTCCCGAACTTTTTCATCGCACTTGGAGATAAAGTTAGACCTAATCCAGGCTCTTTATTCAAGGTAAGCCATCCATTCTTAATTTCAGGGGGATTAGAAAACAACTCTGCTTGAAGAGGATCTCTTTCAGGATCTGGAAAAGATTCTACAATTCTTCCAGCAGGAGAGGAGGCTACTAATTGCGCATGAATATAACAGTCATGATGAGGAGCTACATCTACATGGTTTAATTCACAAAGCGCTGTTAATTTTTTTCCATGAGTAAAACCACCAAACATGGTCACATCAAATTGTAAGATTTGGATAGCACCCTCTTCAATAAAAGAACGGCAACCATAACTAGTGATTTCACTTTCTCCTCCTGAGATAGGTATAGATGTTTGTTTAGCTAGTAGGGTAGTTTGCCTTCTGTCATCTGCCCATCTTAGAGGCTCCTCTAACCAGGTAGGGTTTAATGACTCTAACAGTTTGCAAGCTTGAATAGCTGTTTTTAAATCCCATGCACGGTTAACATCAATCATAAGGTCTTTATCTGGACCAATTACATCTCTAATAATTTGCATTCTCTTTATATCTTCTTCCAAAGACAATCCTCCGACCTTACCCTTAAATCCTTGATGGCCCTCAGCAACCAATTTTTGAATTTCATCTTTAAGCTGAACATTATCTTTTCCATCCTGATAGTAGGCACAAGTAACATAACAAGGCACTTTATCTCTAAAGCCACCAAAAATTTGATACAGGGGAAGACCTGCTTTCTTTCCAATAATATCCCAGCACGCAATATCCACTGCAGAAGAAATTCTAATTAAAGCTTCTCTACTCCATTTTTTTTCGTTGGAAATTCTCGTGTCAGTTAAATTAAAAAGTTTATTATAAATTTCTTCAGGCTGATAAGGATTCATTCCCATAATGTGATCAGTAAGACCATTAGTAAATGGTTTTAATATAGGAGTGATATCTGTATAGCTGGTTGCCATACCAAATCCTTCAACTCCATCTTTTGTTTTTATCTTAATTAAAAGCTCATTGGCATTAGGAACAATAAAGTGACTGACCCAAAAAGGTTTTTTTTGCTCAGGGCCTTGCAGGCTATAAATTTCAATATGATCAATTAAATCCATAGATTGTTTGTTATATTTCGATTTGATTAAATATTCAAAACATCATATATACCCGTATGGCAAAATCAAATTCCTTCAAAGCAGGAAGACATTTTTTACAAATTCCAGGACCTACTAATTTACCTGATCGTGTGTTACGAGCGATGGACAGGGCAATTATTGATCATAGAGGACCTGAATTTTCCGAAATAGCAAAAAGAGTTTTAGATAGAGTTAAACAAATTTTCAAAACAAAAAACCCCGTCATTATGTATCCAGGGTCTGGAACGGGTGCTTGGGAAGCAGCAATTGTAAATACATTAAATCCTGGTGATAAAGTGTTAATGTTCGAAACAGGACAGTTTTCATCTTTGTGGTGGGAAATTGCAGAAAAATTTAACATAGAAGTGGATTTTGTTTCTGGAGATTGGAGGACAGGGGTTGATCCCAAAGTAGTTGCTCAAAAACTAGGAGACGATAAAGATCATAAAATTAAAGCAGTGTTTGTAGTTCATAACGAAACATCTACTGGGGTAGCAAGTAAAATTGGTGAAATTAGAAAAGCTATGGATAGTGTTAATCATCCAGCTCTATTTATGGTGGATACTATTTCTTCTCTTGGTTCCATTGATTATAAGCATGACGAATGGAAAGTAGATGTAACAGTAGGTGGATCTCAAAAAGGTTTGTTATTACCACCCGGACTTTCTTTTAATGCATTAAGTCCAAAAGCTCTTGAGGCGCATAAGCAAGCAACTATGCCAAAACATTATTGGGATTGGTTACCGATGATCGAAAATAATAAGAATGGTTTTTTTCCTTTTACTCCTGCAACTAATTTAGTCTACGGATTAGATGAAGCAATTAACATGCTGCTTGAAGAGGGTTTGGAAAATGTTTTTACAAGACATACAAGACATGCCGAAGCTACCAGAATTGCTGTGAAGGCATGGGGATTGGAAATCTTATGTAAAAATGAAGACGAGTATTCAAACTCGTTAACAGCTGTACTTTTACCAGATGGGCATGACGCAGATAACTTTAGAAAAATAGTTTTAGAAGATTTTGACATGTCTCTTGGTATGGGATTGAACAAAGTTAAAGGAAAAGTTTTTAGAATTGGTCACTTAGGTGATTTTAATGATCTAATGTTAGCAGGAACTCTTTCTGGTGTAGAGATGGGTTTAAAGAAAGCTGGAATTCCATATAAAGCAGGTGGAATCATGGCTGCATTAGATTTTTTAGCTAAATAAAATAGATTTACTCACATTTTCTCCTTTAAAATAAAGGTTTAAAGACTCGCTTCTTATTAAATTTTTTATTAAGTTGTTTTCTTTAATAACTAATAGGGGAGAATATAATGAAAAATTTAAGCAAACTAATCGCTTTAATTACATCAGTTATTTTTATTTCTTCAGCTGCACATTCAGTAGAGTTAAAGTTTGGTCACGTAGGAAAACCAGGTTCTTTATTTGCTGCATCAGTTGAGAATTTTGCAAAAATAGCTAACAAGAAATTAGGTAGCAAAGGCAAAGTAACTGTCTTTGGATCTTCACAACTGGGAAAAGATAAACAAGGTATGCAAAAACTTAAACTGGGAACAGTTGACATGTGGTTGCCTTCTTCTGTGATGGCTTCTATCCATGATGAGTTTGGTGTATTCGATATGCCTTTCATCATTAAAGATAGAAAGCATATGGCAAAAGTAGAGAAAAATGTTTTGCCTGGTATCTTTAAAAACCTAGAAGCAAAGACTGGTTATAAAATTATCGGTGTTTGGGAAAATGGTTTTAGACACATTACGAACAATGTAAGAGCAATCAACGTTCCTGCAGATCTTAAAGGAATTAAATTGAGAACTCCTAAGTCTAAGTGGAGAGTAAAAATGTTCCAATCGTACGGAGCAAACCCTACTCCAATGTCTTTTTCTGAAGTGTTTACAGCATTACAAACTGGAACTATGGATGGACAAGAAAATCCTTACGCACAAATTACTAGTGCTAAATTTCAGGAAGTTCAAAAATATCTTTCAATCACAGGTCACGTATACACACCAGCGTACGTAGCAGTTCACAAAGACAGCTACAACAAGCTACCTGGAGATGTAAGAAAGATTTTGGAATCTGCTGCCAAAGAAAACCAAGCGTTCGTTTATAAAACGGCTGCTTCATATGAAAAGTCTATGTTAGGCGATATCAAAAAAGCTGGCGTAAAAGTAAACACTGCAAACAAAGATGCATTTATCAAAGGTAGTAAAGGTATCTATGAAGAGTTTACAAAAGACGTTCCTTCTGGTGGAGCTTTAATTAAAGCAGTTTCATCTTTAGCAAAATAAATTAATTATAAATCTTGGCCCTTAAGAAATTAAGGGCCAATTTTTCAATTAAAAACTATTAAAAAGAACAAAACTATTCTATAGATTTCAAAAAAATTTTTAATCAGAAATATGAACTCATCTAACTTCAAACATTCTTACGATAAATTTTTACAGTACGTCATGTTTGTGATGATGATAGCCATGGCTGTTACGGTCGTTGTTGGGGTCATTTTTCGCTGGTCTGGCCACGCTTTAGTCTGGTATGATGAGGTGGCATCGGTACAACTTGCATGGCTTACTTATTATGGATCTGCTTATGCGGCTTTAAAAGGTGCTCATATTGGAGTTCCTAATATAATTAAATCATTTCCTTTGGGTCTTAGAAAAATTTTATGGGTTGTTTCCAAAATTATTATTTACGGATTTTTCATTTTATTAGCTTATTACGGCTTTAAAGTATTAACGCTCATTCGAGGAGAAACATTAGTAACCTTAGAATGGGTTCCACAAATACTTGTGCAATCGGTAATACCAATCGGATCTTTGCTCTTTATGCTCTCCGAAACTTTAAGACTAAGAGAAGATTATGAAGATGTAATGTCTGGCAAAAAAAGAGACCCGGAAGCAATTATAGTAGAGGAGCAAAACTAATATGGTTGTTTTGCTTATGTTTGCAGTGCTCTTAATGCTATTAGCAATTAACGTTCCTATTGCGATAGCTCTTGCGGTTACCACGATCATTGCCATGGTCTCGGCCAATGGTACTAGTTTTTTAATTGATGCAGCCATTGTTATGTTTGATGGGTCTATGAATTTCCCATTAATTGCTATTCCTTTATTTATTTTGGCAGGTGCAATTATGAATACCTCAGGAATTTCTAGACGTTTAATTAATTTTGCTTCTGCTTTAGTTGGGTTTGTCAGAGGTGGATTGAGCATGGTTAATATTGCAACTTCGATGTTTTTTGCTGAAATTTCTGGCTCTGCAGTTGCTGATGTAGCTGCACTTGGATCTATTTTAATTCCTGCTATGAAGAAAAAGGGTTACACAGGAGCATTTGCGGCTGCTGTTACTTCCTCATCCGCTTCCTTAGCGGTTATTATACCGCCTTCGATTCCAATGATTTTATATGCTGTAATGGCACAAACATCTGTAGTTCAATTATTTGTCGCTGGTATAATTCCAGGTATCATTGGTGGTTTTGGATTAATGTTTGTTTCTTATATTTATGCAATAAGAAAAAAACTTCCAATTGAGGAGACTTTTAATTTATCAAATTTAAGAAGAACTGGAAAAGAAGCATCTTTGGCATTTGTCCTTCCTCTAATTATATTGGGAGGTATTTTTGGAGGCTTTGTGACTGCAACAGAAGGAGCCGGATTAGCGGTTGTTGCTGCTTGTATCATTGGAGCCGTTTATAGAGAGCTCAATTTCAAGCAATTTTTTGATGCAACAATTGAGGGAGCCTCATCAACAGCAATTGTGATGTTATTAGTTGCGGCATCTGTTTTAATCGGAGAGTTTTTAACTATTGAACAAGTACCTCAAACAGTAGCAACTTCCATTACAGGATTTACAGACAACAAATTTGTTATTTTGGCAATTTTAAATGTTTTCTTATTAATTATTGGACTTTTTCTTCACTCAGCAGCAGCTATTATTGTAGTTGTTCCCATTGTTATGCCTTTAGTCGCATCAGCTGGAATTGATCCAGTTCATTTTGGAATTATTGTAACATTAAACTTAGCTATAGGTCAGCAAACCCCACCTGTAGCCAGCGTATTGGTTACCGCCTGTTCAGTAGCAAAAGCAGACATTTGGGAAGTTTCTAAAATTAACATTATGTTTGTTGCTGTATTATTTGCTGTATTGCTTTTAGTGACCTACGTTCCATTTGTCCCGATGGGATTAGTAGAACATTTTTATAGGTAGTCATGACTGACTTAGTTCAGACGAAACAAATAAACGAATACATTCTTGAAGTTGCATTAAATAGACCTGAAAAGCTAAACGCATTAACCAAGCCTATGTGGAAAAAGCTCGGTTCTATCTTTAGAGATTTGGCAAAGAAAAAAAATAAAGATATTCGATGCGTGGTGATTAGAGGAAAGGGTGGAAAGTCTTTTTCTCCAGGAAATGATATTGGCGAGTTTGCCAAGACCAGATCAAACAGCAAACTTGCAAAAGAGTATGGAAAGCATCTACATGGCACTTTAGCTGCTATCCAGGACTGTCCTATTCCCACCGTTGCTTTGATTGAAGGAATTTGTGTGGGTGGAGGTTTTGAAATCGCAGCTTGTTGTGATTTGAGAATTTGTGGAACCTCTTCTCGTTTTGGAGTTCCTATTAAACGATTAGGACTGACGATGGCTCCAAGAGAAATTCAAGCACTTCTTCAATTAGTAGGAAGATCCGTTACCATGGAGATATTGTTAGAAGGTAAAATCTTTAATTCCAATGAGGCGTATGAAAAAGGAATGGTCAATAGAGTAGTACCAGATCAAGATGTAGAAAAAGAAGCTTACGCAACAGCAGAAAGAATTTGTGATGGTGCACCTATGGTTGCTAGATGGCACAAGGCTTTCGCTGAGGAATTGTTATACAAAGGAAAAATATCTAATAAATTAAATGATCTTGGTTATAAATGTTATGACACCAAAGACTTTCAAATTGGTTACAAGTCCTTCTTAACCAAAACTAAACCCAAATTTAAAAATAAATAAAATGCCAGGCCCAATACATGGAGTGAAAGTATTGGAACTTGCACAAATTATGGCAGGTCCAACTTGCGGATTGATGCTAGCTGATCTTGGTGCGGAGGTTATTAAAATAGAAAAAATTCCAGGAGGAGATGATACGAGAAGATTTTTACCCCCCGATGTAAATGGAGAGGCTGCCGCTTTTATGATGATGAATCGTAACAAAAGAGGCATGGCTTTAGATTTAAAAACAAAAGAAGGGGTTGAAGTTTTTAAACGAATGGTGAAACAAGCAGATGTAGTCGTTGAAAATTTTAGAAAAGGAACGCTAGAAAAATTGGGAGTAGGGTACGAGGAATTAAAAAAAATAAATCCAAAAATTATACTTTGTGAAATATCAGGCTATGGAAGAACAGGACCTTACGCAGATAAAGGTGGTTTTGACTTAATTGCTCAAGGTATGAGTGGTTTAATGAGTATTACTGGGGAGAGCAAAGGAAAGCCTCCCATGAAAGTGGGCGCTCCGGTTACTGATATCACAGCAGGGATTTTAGCAGCCACAGGAGTGTTAGCAGCACTGGTATCAAGAGCAAACACAGGAGTAGGACAGCGAGTCGATACCTCTTTATATGAAGCGGGAATTGTTCATACGTACTGGCAATCTGCAATTGCTTCAGCTACAGGAGTGGCACCAGGACCACTAGGATCTGCACATCCTTTAACTGCGCCATACCAAGCTTTTCAAACCAAAGATAAATGGATTACGGTGGGAGCGTCTAATCAAAATACATGGTTAAAGCTGATTGATGCATTAGGAGCAAAGGAACTTCAAGAAAATGAAAAATTTAATAGCAATGCCAACAGAATGAAAAATCTTACAGAGCTAACAGAATTATTAAAAAAAGAACTGGTAAAAAAAACAGCTGAAGAATGGTTAAAGTTATTTGATGAAAAAGGTTTGCCTTGTGGACCGATTAATACTGTCACAGAAATGTTTGAAGACCCTCAAACGATAGAAAGAAAGATGATTGTGGATGTTAAAAATACAAAAGCAGGATCCTTTAAGGCAATTGGAATGCCTATTAAATTTTCAGAGACGAAAGTAGAAGATTCCAAAGAGTCCCCAACGTTTGGCCAGCACACCAAACAAATATTGCTAGACTTTGGTTTTAAAAGTGAAGAGATAGATTCTTTGATGAAACAAGGGGTTGTTAGTTAATATCTTTTATCCGATTTTCCTTTAGACAGTTTTACAGGATATTTTTTAATATTTTTGATCATTTTTTTATGAAAACTTTTTTCAATATCAATGTTCATTTTTTGAGAAATTCTAATTAAATAGAAAAAGATATCAGCAATCTCATCTGCTACTTTTTCCTTATCTACTTTTTTCAAATCACTTTCTTTTAACCACTGAAAAATTTCGACTAACTCAGAAGCTTCAACCGATAAAGCCATAGATAAGTTTTTGGGAGAGTGAAATTGTTCCCAATCCCTAGCTTTCACGAAGCTTTTAATCTTTTGATTAATTTTCTTTAAATCCATAATAAAATAGTTATTTATTTTAACTTAGATGTTTAAAATACATAAAAAATTCGAGAAGACCACTCATTACATTACTGATCTAAAATTGTGCCAAGTAAGACTTCAAGACAATAGAAAGTTCCCCTGGATTATGCTGATACCCAAAAGAAAAGGGGTAGGGCAGATTTTAGATTTAAATAGAAAAGATCAAATTCAATTGATGGATGAAATTCAATATTGTAGCAAGATTATGAAAAAGAATTTCAAATGTGCCAATCTAAATGTAGAAAAAGTTGGTAACATCGTACCTCAATTACACATTCACATTGTGCCAAGACATAAAAAAGATCCTACCTGGCCTTTGTCTATTTGGGTTATTAAAGGGAAACCTTATACCAAAGTAGCTCTAGCTAGCATGCTAGATAAGTTAAAAAAAATTATTTAAATGCTTAGTTATAGGCACGGCTTTCATGCTGGAAACTTTGCAGATGTGTTTAAGCATTTTCTTCTGACCTATCTTTTAAAACAACTAAAACAGAATAAGCCTTTTTCTTTTATTGATCCTTTTGCAGCAGCAGGAAAATATGACCTAAAAGATCCATTTATGGAAAAAAATAAAGAATATTTAAATGGAATTTCTAAAGTGCTGTCTTTTAAAATTAACGACCCCTTCATTCAGGATTACTTAGACCTCGTGAGTCAAACGAACCCAAATAAGCATGGAAATAAGCTATCCATTTATCCAGGATCGTGTTTTTTGTCCCTCTTGGCCTTGGATAGTGAAGATAAAATTTATCTATCAGAACTACACAATAATGAATTTGAGATTTTAAAGAACAATTTTAATCAAGATCAAAGAGTAACTATTGAAAAGAAAGATGCTTATGCATCATTAGATCAAATGATTACTTCTTATCAAGGAACTAGATTAGTCCTCATAGATCCTTCCTATGAAGTTAAAAATGAATATGAAAAAGTAGCCAAATTAATTAGACATAATTCTAAACAGTTTCCGGATGTCTGTTATATGGTTTGGTATCCAGTGTTAGAATCGGAGAAGACAGATCGTTTTGTTAATCAACTTTTGGATGCAAAGATTAACAACACCACTCATATTCATATTGAATTGAATAATTCTTTTTTACGTATGCAGGGCACAGGTTTTTTTATTATTAACGCTCCAATCAACATGAAAAGAGACGTTTCAAATGGACTTGATATTTTGTTAGAAATTCTTAAAGATCCCATTCAAGCAGCCAAAATAAATTATAATGTTTTTTAAACGATTGTTTTCTAGTAGTAATTTAGAACTTCAAGTAAATGATGGTGGCAGAGCTGCGGCAGGATACAAAGGAAAAGCAGGAGACTGCGTGGTTAGATCCATTGCCATTGCAACTGGTATTGCTTACTCCGAAGTCTATGAAGATCTGTATAAAGAAAATGAAGAGTTTCGAAACACCTCTAGAACTAAACTTGCCAAAAGTCTAAAACAAAAAAATGATAGCCCTAGATCGGGAACACATAGAGTAGTATTAAAAAAATATTTACAAAAATTGGGTTGGAACTGGACTCCCACCATGTTTATTGGCCAAGGTTGCAAAGTTCATCTTAAAAAAGAAGAGCTTCCCATGGGAACTTTGATTGTTTCATGCTCGAAGCATATTACAGTTGTTAAAGATGGAGTACTCCATGATACTTACGATTGCTCGAGGAATGGAACTCGTTGTGTTTATGGATATTGGACCCAAGGACAGATTTCATAATTTATAAAATTTTGGATATCTTGACATTTTTATTTTTTTTTATATAATTAACTATGAGTAAAATCTTAAAATTTCTAGCATTCTTTTTTCTGCTTTCTAATTATTCTTTAGCCGACGTTACGAGCAAAGCTTTATCGAAGGTTTCAGAAAAAATTTCAGAAAAAGTTTTAAGCGTTATTCCTGGGGAAGGAGTGACTGAATTTGATATTGAGCTATCTGATCAGGACAACAATGACCCTAGATTTAATCTCTTGTTACTCAGAAATTTAAACAAACAACAAGATTCTAACTTGTTCACACAGTTCAGCCTGCATACGCAGGATGTGGGAACTGCAGATCTTAGGTACATTGCCAATCTTGGTTTGGGGTATCGTTTTTTAAGCGATGATCAATCTTTTATGTTTGGGGGGAATATATTTTATGACAGAGACCTTGGCGAAAAACATGAAAGAGGTAGCATTGGTTTAGAAGCCAAAGCTGGAATTTTAGAATTTAATTTAAATAAATATGAAGACATCAGTCTTCAAAAAATAGTTGATGGAAATAAAGAGCAAGTTTTAGGCGGGGTTGATTATATAGTTTCTTCACAAGTGCCTTACCTACCTTGGGCTAAATTTAATTTTACCGGTTATGAGCACGAAAAAGATTTGGCTGCAGTAGATACCAAAGGAAATATTTATGCTTTAGAGATGGCTTTAACTCCCTCTCTTACTTTTGAGGCCGGCTATGATGATAGTAGAAATACTGGAGGAGACGACACCTCTTCTGCCAAACTTACCTTTAGCTACCCACCCAAAACTAATCAGGCAACTTTAGCTGATGGATTTTCAAGCAATGAAGCTTTTTATAAAAAAGATATGACTTCCACTTTAACTCAAAAAGTAAGAAGAAATAATAACATCGTTGTGGAGACACAAGGAGCAATAATAATAACTAGTCAATAATTATGAGAAAACTTTTTTTTATTTTTTTGGCAATACTTTTGTTTACCCAAAATTCTTTTGCTGGTACGGGAAGGGCTGATGTATATAAAATCACAATCCGACAAATAGCAATGTGCGAAACTGGTAGCACACTTTCAAATTGTCTTAATCCAGTAGTTATATTCACAGGAAATTCTACAGATATTGATATTGCAGCTACTACTGCAGGAGCAGCAGCTGCTAATCTTGGATCTGCTACAGCAGCTACTATTGGAACTGCTTATACTCATATGCAAATTGTAATGAATAGAGGAATGACAATCGCAGCTGGTACAGCTGAGACAATTTCTGATGGTAGTAATGCTTGTAAAACTAATTCTGGTGGTACCGCAGGTACTAAAACTTCAGAGGCGGTTGGATCTACCAGTGGAGACGCGGGAGAGCAAGCCTTATTTGCAGGAGTAGACGGTGCCGTGACCGGATCAAATGCTTTTAGTCCAGTAGCAACTATTACCTCTGTAAGTGGCACAGCCAATGGAAGCATTGATGAGGAGGAATTCTTTCAATGGAGAGTAGCTTTAACATCACCTTTTATTTACGATGGAATTAGAAACCCTAACGTCCAAATTGCATTTTCAACAGAAGAAGCTGTTGGTGCGTTGTCTGCAGGAGGAACTAATTGTTTAATGTATGGAGCAGCTCCAGACGTCCTAATAACAATTAATTAATCATCTATATTTTTTGGTCGTATTCACCAATTTTACCGGTCTTTTGCAATAGATCATCGATAAAATCAAAGATCTTTTTCTTTCTTTCATCTGAGGTTGGGCTTTCCGTTACCACTACTAAGGAGGGCTTGTTGGATGAGGCTCTAATAAGTCCCCAAGAACCATCTTCTAGTGAAAATCTAACACCATTAACTGTTAATACATCCGTGATAGTTTGACCATCTATCTTAGTAGTTTTTTTTAATTCCTCTACTTGTTTTACCAAGTCTTCAACCACTTTATATTTTTCTTCATCTTTGCAAAAAGGCGCCATGGTTGGAGTTTGATAGGTTTTTGGCAATTCATTAATAAGATCGTTCATCTTTTTATCTTGATGATCCAGCAAGTGACAAACTTGAATCGCAGAATTAATTCCATCATCATAACCAAAACCTAACGGCTGATTAAAAAAGAAGTGACCGCTTTTTTCAAAGCCCGCTAATGCTTTTTCTTTATTCACTTTTCTTTTAATATGAGAGTGCCCAGTTTTCCAATAAATGGTTTCACAATTATGCTCTTGTAATACTTTGTCATGAGCAAATAATCCCGTTGATTTAACATCGACCACAAATTTCGATCCTTTATGTTTAGGAGCGAGGTTTCTTGCAATCAGAAGCCCAATTTTATCTGAGAATATCTCTTCACCTAAATTATCAATAACACCCACACGGTCTCCATCGCCATCAAAACCAAATCCTACGTCTGCATTATTTTCTTTCACCGCTTTTGCTATCGCATGCAGCATTTCTAAATCTTCTGGGTTAGGGTTGTATTTTGGAAAAGTAAAATCTAAGTTACAATCCAGCTCTACTACTTCACAACCAATACCTCTTAAAATATCCGGTGCAAATATTCCTGCGGTCCCATTTCCACAAGCAACTACTGCTTTAATCTTTTTTTTAATTTTATTTTTAGAAACTAAATCATTGGTATAAATTTGCTTGAACCCTTTTATTTCTTTGTAGCTTCCTTGATCTAATTTAAATTTTTGAGTTAGAACAATATCTTTTAATTCTGCCATCTCTTCTGGTGCATGAGTTAATGCTTTTTCAATTCCCATTTTAACACCAGTCCAACCATTTTCATTATGACTTGCAGTAACCATCGCAACTGCATCTGCATCTAATTCAAACTGTGCAAAATAAACCATAGGGGAGAGTGATAATCCTACATCTTCTACAGCGCATCCTACTTGCATCAATCCTTCAATTAGAGATTTTTTAATGTCCTCACTGTATGATCGGTAGTCATGACCAACGACCACTCTTGGATTTTTTTTGGTTCGACTTACAATTTGAGTTCCAAGACCCATTCCAAGGTGTTTGATTCCCTCTAAATTGATATCATCTGGATAAAGCCATCTAGCATCATATTCTCGAAAGCCATTTTGATTCACAATAAGATTGAAATTGTTCATAAGATAATTTTCAATGTTTATAGTAATTTATTTAAGTAGGGTAATTTTCTTGTAGATTTTTTGTTTTGTTCATTATATGTTCTCTTGATCAGCTATAACTAATGGTATATCAGTTATTTATAACCACAACATATAGTTGTTTTTTAATAAAAACGTAATAATTGGGAGATTATGCAAGAAAATTTAGCTCTGGCAATACAAAATGCTGTTGAAAACGATACTTCAAACATCATTAAGAAGTCAAATGAGAACCTTCAGGATCTAAAAAGACCTGATTTATTCTCATTATCTAATGATACAGAACTTTTTCAAAATGAAAAAGGAATCACCATTCGAATCGATAGAAGTAAAGATTCGAAATTAACTGATTTCGGCAAAGCTACCTTAGTAGATAGATATTTAAACGAGGGAGAATCCTATCAAGATTTATTTGCAAGAGTGGCAAGTACCTATGCAGACGACAATCTTCATGGACAAAGAATTTATAATTACATGAGTAACTTATGGTTTATGCCATCTACTCCTGTTCTTTCTAATGCGGGAACAGAAAGAGGCCTTCCTATTTCTTGTTTTTTAAACGAAGCATCTGATTCATTAAATGGAATCGTAGATCTTTGGAGCGAGAATGTGTGGCTTGCTGCTAAAGGTGGTGGAATTGGAAGTTACTGGGGAAACCTACGTTCGATTGGTGAGCAAGTTGGAAGAGTGGGAAAAACTTCCGGCATTATGCCTTTCATTAAAGTGATGGACTCTTTAACTCTTGCGATCAGTCAAGGATCATTAAGAAGAGGATCTGCTGCTTGCTATTTACCTATTGATCATCCTGAGATCGAAGAATTTATTGAGATGAGAAGACCAACCGGTGGAGATCCAAATCGTAGAGCTTTAAATTTACATCATGGAGTTTTAGTGACTGATGCTTTCATGAGAGCAGTGGAGCTTGATGAGCAGTGGCCTTTAAAAAGTCCTTATGATGGAACTGTTCAGTCTTCCATATCTGCAAGAAATTTATGGATTAGACTTCTTACTGCAAGAGTAGAAACAGGAGAGCCTTACATAGTATTTATCGATACCGTGAATAGAATGATCCCTCAGCATCATAAGCTTGCAGGGCTTACCGTAAAAACTTCAAACCTATGCAGCGAAATTACTCTTCCTACAGGAATTGATAAATCGGGTAGAGATCGAACAGCAGTTTGTTGTTTGTCTTCTTTGAATCTGGAAACTTATGACGAGTGGAAAGATGAAAAAATCATGCTCGAAGATATCATGAAATTTTTAGACAATGTATTGACTGATTTTATTACAAGAGCTCCAGAATCATTTTCTGATGCAACGTATGCAGCAATGAGAGAACGAAGTGTCGGTCTTG
Source organism: Pelagibacteraceae bacterium (assembly GCA_008638205.1). GTDB lineage: Bacteria > Pseudomonadota > Alphaproteobacteria > Pelagibacterales > Pelagibacteraceae > IMCC9063. The sequence goes on from VTPO01000005.1 coordinate 22,085, forward strand.
GTGTGATGGGTTTTCATTCCTTCTTGCAAAAAAATTCTATTCCAATTGAATCGGTGATGGCAAAAGTTTGGAACAACAAAATGTTCAAACAAATTGATAAGGAAGTGAACGCTGCTTCTGTGAAACTTGCAGAAGAAAGAGGACCTTGTCCTGACGCGGCGGATTATGGAATTATGGAGCGTTTTTCTAATAAAACAGCCATAGCCCCAACAGCTTCTATTTCTATTATTTGTGGTGGAGCATCGCCTGGAATTGAGCCTGTAGCTGCGAACAGCTATACGCACAAAACTCTTTCTGGATCATTCAACGTACGAAACAAGTATTTAAAACAAATTCTTGCAAAGTATGAAAAAGATACAGATGAAGTATGGTCTTCTATTACAACGAACCAGGGTTCTATTTCACATTTAGATTTCTTATCTGATTTAGAAAAAGATGTGTTTAAAACTGCTTTTGAAATTGATCAACGTTGGTTGATCGACCATTCAGCAGACAGAACTCCTTATGTATCTCAAGCACAATCCTTAAATGTGTTTTTGCCAGCAGATGTTCATAAGAAAGATCTTCACCAAATCCATTTTCAAGCTTGGAAAAAGGGTTTGAAAAGCATGTATTATTGTAGATCTAAATCTATTCAACGTGCAGAAGTAATCAACCAAACCGTGGCAAATGCCGCTAAAAATCAACCAGCTGAAACCACCAATGGTGAGGCAGCAAATTACGAGGAATGTTTATCATGTCAGTAGCCCCAAAAATACCAGAGACGCCAGCAATTATCGGAGCAAACTATTGCGAAGAAGAAGGATTGTTAAAAGAAAAGATTGTTTACAAACCATTTAGATATCCTTGGTGTTACGACGCATGGTTAACTCAACAAAGAATTCATTGGTTGCCAGAAGAAGTTCCTTTAGCAGAGGATGTTAGAGATTGGCAAAAAAAATTATTACCACATGAAAAAAATCTTCTTACTCAAATTTTTAGATTTTTCACTCAAGCTGATGTGGAAGTAAATAATTGTTACTTAAGACATTACACAACTGTATTTAAACCAACAGAAGTTCTAATGATGATGACAGCATTTGCTTCTATGGAAACAGTTCATGTTGCTGCATACTCTCACTTACTTGATACGATCGGAATGCCAGAGACAGAATATTCCGCATTCTTAAAGTACAAAGAAATGAAAGATAAGTATGACTACATGCAAAACTTTAACATGGGTGATAAAAGAGAAATTGCCAAAACCGTTGCTGTATTCAGTGCATTCACTGAAGGACTTCAGTTATTTGCTAGTTTTGCTATTCTGCTTAACTTCCCAAGATTTAACAAAATGAAGGGAATGGGCCAAATTGTTACTTGGTCAGTTAGAGATGAAACACTTCATTGTAATTCTATGATCAAAATTTTCAACACGTTCTGTGATGAAAATCCTGGATTGTTGGATGACAGTTTGAAAAAAGAAATCTACGATGCATGTTCTACTATTGTGGAGCATGAAGATGCTTTTATTGATTTGGCTTTTGAAATGGGAGACATTGAAGGTCTTAAAGCTGAAGAGGTTAAAAAATATATAAGATGGATAGCCAACAGAAGATTAGCGCAACTTAGGTTGAATGATCTTTATGAAGTAAAGGAAAATCCATTAACTTGGTTAGATGACATGTTGAATGGAGTAGAACACATGAACTTCTTTGAAGGTAGAGCTACAGAATATTCTAAAGCTTCTACTAAAGGTTCTTGGGTTGAAGCTTTTGATTTTACCAAATAATCATAACTACAAGATTCACATAGCCCATTTTGGCCATGCACCAATATAAAAAGTACTGGCGAAAATGGGGTATGAAATACAACCATGGTCATGCTTTCTTAAAGATTGTAAGTGAGAAAAAACCAAAACATTTTTTAGAAATTGGAGTTTTTACTGGCGTAACAGCAAGAAATACATGTGAGTTATTAAACGATATTCATGGAAAAGATTTTCAATACACAGGGCTAGATTTGTTCGAAGATTATGTGCCCGAGCATGACCACGAAATCGCACCTAATATGATCAGGGGAAATCAGCAAAAATTTTCTAATCCACTAAAGCATATTGTCTATAATTTGATTTTAAAAGAACAGTTAAATTCTTTTAATAGTGTTACTAAATTTTTAAAAAAATTTAAGAACCAGGTAGAACTTGTTAAGGGAGATTCTAAAAAAACATTGCCAGAAATAGAAATTGAAAAATACGATATGATTTTTGTAGATGGAGGCCATAGCTTTGAGACTGTTAATTTTGAATTGCAGCTTATTATTAGCAAATGTAAAAAAGATTGTTTAGTATTAGTAGATGATTACGATCATCAAGTAGCCTCAGGTGTCAAAAAAGCGGTTGATCAAATTGTATCTGAAAAAAAATTAAAACTTAATATTTTTTCAGGCAGGTTTGCTCAGATTTCTTTTTAGATATAATTATTTTTCTATTAATTTTTTTATATACTAACCGTCTTAAGCTTAGGAAATTTTTTTAAGCAAGTTTTCATTAAAGAATATTTTGTGAACTAGAACAGCTCCTATATGAATGCTTACTAAGGTGATAATTAAGTAGCTAGATAGCGTATGAATATCATAGAATTGTTCAGCTAGTTTAAAATCTTCCCTCATGCTTATTTCCTTAAAAAAAATTACTAAAGTTTCTCCACTTAGTAATTTTTTGAAAATACCAGAAACGGTGATTGATAGAATGGATATATATAATAACAGATGATTTATTTTTGCTAAATATTTTTGTCCTAAGAAAAGATTAGTGGTAATTTTTGGTGGTGGATTAATTATATTATTTACAAGTCTAAAAATAGTTAAATAAAAAATGGATAAGCCAACTATTATATGAATATTCTCAAAACTTATACGTTCTTTACCGAAATCTAAATCAACTAAATAAAAACCAAGTGGTATTTGAACAACTAGAAGGGTAGCGCTTATCCAATGAAATAATTTGGATACCAACCCGTAGTTTGTTATAGTATTTTTTATATGCATAATTTAATTAGTTATATTAGAAATAATATTAAAATAAATTTATTATTATTTTTTATTATAGGCGCTATTCCTGCAGCCTACGCAGAACAATCAGCTGAAAATATTATCAAAGAAAGACAAGCGTTGTTTAGTAAAAATTACAATACGGCAAAACGTGTTCAATCTTTATCGAGTAAAGGAAAATTAGATGAAGCTAAAAGATTAATGATGGAAATGAGTAAAAATTTTAAAAAATTACTAACTCTGTTTCCTGAAAACAGCAAAGAAGGCTTTGGAACGGAGGCTTTACCTTCTGTTTGGGAGGATAAAAAATCATTTGATGCACTCATGCAACAATCGTCTGATCGAATGGTCGAATTAACAAAAACTATTGATAAGAGCTCTGATATTGAGGTAGCCCTCAAACAAAATATGTGGGGAAGCTGCAAATCTTGCCACAGTAAATACAGAAAAGAACATTAAAATTATATTATATGTATAAAATAGTCTTTCTATTCATCTTTATATCCACGACAGTATTTGCGGAACCTATTTATCATGAAAAAAAATACCCTGATGGACAGGGTCCATTTCCAACTGTTTTAATATTGCACACTAGCGGAGGTTTCAGAGCTAATGAAATTGAAAGCTGGTCATCTTTTTTTTTAAAGGAAGGTTATGCCATTTATGCTCCAAATTTTTTTGAACGCCATGGAATAACACCCAAAACTAGAAAATTAACTTTTACAAAATTTAGAAAACCTATTGAAAAAGATCTCACAGAAATAGTCGAGATTATGAAAAAAGATCCAAAAGTAGATTCGAAAAATATATTTGCAGTAGGATTTTCCAATGGTGGTTTTTGGGCAACTTTCATGGCTGGTTCTAAACAAGTGAATGCATCCTCAAGTCACTATGGTGTATGGCAATTTGGTCCGAGCCAAACAGCTGATTTAAAAGGATATCCTGCCAAATATATTAAAAAAGACACAAGACCTTTATTGATACTTCATCCAAAGAAAGACCAAGTACAAAAGTATGGACGGGTTAAATCTTATATAAGCAAAGTTGCTAAAAAAAGTTTGAAAGTAGAAGTTCATTATTATGAAAAGGGTGGGCATGCATGGCATAATAAAAAATACAAAAAAGGTGTCGGGTATAATAGGGAAATTTACGAAGATGCCATGGCTAGAACCATTACTTTTTTTAATAAATATAAAAGATAAATATATTTAAAAAATTTTCATAGCTTATGTTAAAAAATCCCAATCCATGAATAAACCTATCTTATAAGAAACTTAGACTAAATTTTCTCTAAAAAAATTAACCGTTCTTTTCCAAGCAAGATTGGCATTTTTCTCATCATATCTCGGTGTTGAATCGTTATGAAAGCCATGATTACAACCTTTATAAATATAAGCTTGGTATTTTTTTTTGTTGGATTTTAAAGCAGCTTCATATTCTGGCCATCCTTTATTTATTCTCTCATCAAACTCTGCATAATGAAGCATTAAAGGAGTTTTGATTTTTTTAACGTCTTCTGATCTTGCTTGACTACCATAAAAAGGCACAGAAGCTGACAACTCTGGATATGCGACTGCTAGTGCATTGCAAACTCCTCCGCCATAACAAAAGCCAACTGCACCAATTTTTTTATTAGTATCTTGATGACTATATAAAAATTCAAAAGCGTTAAAAAAATCATTTAATAGTTTTTCACGATCAATTTTTTTTTGTAATATTTTTCCTTCTGCGTCATTACCAGGATACCCGCCTAAGCTACTTAATCCATCTGGCGCTAGGGCAATAAACCCTGCTTTAGCAACTCTTCTTGCCACATCCTTAATATAAGGATTTAATCCTCTGTTTTCATGAATGACTAAAACAGCAGATGTTTTTTCTGTTATTTTTGAAGGCTTAACGTAATAAGCATTGATCTTACCATTGCCATTTTTACTATTGTAAGTGATGTAATTTGCTTTTATTTCTGGATCATTAAAATTTACCTGTTCAGCTAGTGCGTAATTAGGCATTAAATTATTAAAAACACTTAACGCAGTAACGCCAGCTGCCGTGTACTTTCCAATATTTTTTAAAAGCTCCCTTTTAGTCATTTTTCCATGAGCGTAATGATCATATAGTTCAAGAATTTTAGGATCAAAATCTTTAGCAGTTAGTCTTTTATTTTTCATAATTAATTTTTAAGTTAAGTTGTATTAAATCAATATAAGATATTTTTAATGAATAAAAAACTATTTTCATTTATTTGTGCTTTCTCTTGCTCTTTTATATGGGGAAGTGCTTTTGTAGCCCAAGATATGGGGATGGATTATATTGGCCCTTTTACTTTTACCGGAGTAAGAATGGTGATTGCTTTTATTTCTCTTTTGCCATTTTTTTTTATTTACGAATTTAAAAAGATTAAAAAAAATAAAATTAATTTTAACATTATTTTTTTGTATATATGTTTATTAGGTTTTTTACTGTCAGTGGGAATGTCTCTTCAACAGTTTGCATTGTTGCGCACCGATGTTGCTAACACTGCCGTTTTTACTATTCTATATGTGGTACTAGTTCCCTTTGTGGCTTATTTTCTTTTTTCTAAAAACATACATTGGTCGATATGGCCTTCTGTTTTAATGTGTTTATTAGGTGGTTTTTTACTAACCGAATTTGATGATGTTACGATTAGAGCAGGAGACACACTGTCTGTAATCAATGCTTTCTTTTGGGCATTCCATATTGTTTTTATTTCAAAGTTTTTAAGAATATTTAATTACCCAGTTACCATTGCTACGTTCCAATGTTTGGTTGGTGCAGTAGTGGCCCTTGTTCCAGCTTATGTTTTTGAAGAAATAGTCTTTTCAAATATTTTATTAGAATATCAGGAGCTATTGTATGTGGGGGTTTTGTCTAGTGGAATAGCTTTTTTACTTCAAATTTACGCGCAACAAAATTTAAGTCCAGCCCCAGTTGCGATTATTCTTTCTTTAGAAGGCGCCATTGCAGCTATTTTTGGTTGGATACTGCTAGATCAATTTTTAAATGAAGTAAAAATTCTTGGAATATTAGTAATTTTAATAGCAGTTATTTTTGCACAAATCGTTCCGTTAAGAAATAATCAAAGTAAATTTTTATCATAAAATGTTTTTATCTATCCGGAGCATTCCTAAAGTATCTTGGAGTTCTAATAATCCATTAAATTTTAAGCCTAAAATTTCTACATTTTTATTTTTGTGTATTGGACTTTCTATTTTTGGTTTGGGGGAGGGATTGATAATGATTTCTTATATAGGAAATTCACCCTGGCAAGTATTAGCCCAGGGTATTGCTTTGCACGCTAATTTTTCCATAGGGTTTATAACCTTTCTAATAAGTATTTCCGTATTATCTCTTTGGATATTTTTAGGACAAAAACCTGGCATGGGAACTTTTTTAAATGCTATTATTATTGCAGCAATGATTGATCTTTCTATTGCTTTAATACCCACACCAGAAGTTTATATGTCTAAATTTATTATGTTAGTTTGTGGAGTGTTACTTGTCGGATTTGGAAGCGGTTTGTATTTAATTGCTAACTTAGGGCCTGGTCCAAGAGACGGATTAATGACCGGCCTTCAAAAAAAAACTAACCTACCGATTGCTGCAGTAAGAGCCTTTATTGAAATAACAGTAGCTACTGTTGGTTGGTATTTGGGTGGAACTTTAGGTGAGGGTACTCTTTTGTTTGCCTTTGGAATTGGACCGGCGGTTGCTTTGGGATTGTTTTTAGTTTCAAGATTTTACGCTAAAAATTAGCCATATGCATGCTTGAAATTAGTGTAAAGATTTTTTTTAAATCAAGTTCTTGAGATTTGAGTTTGATTAATCCATCTAATCCAATCAAAACAACATTTGCAGTTGGAATTTCCTTTGGTTTATTGAGAGAATTAAAACAAACAACTTCTATTTTATTCTTTTTAATTTCTATTCTTGATTTTTCTAAAATAGACTTTGTTTGAACCGCATTGAAGGTACTCTCCTCTATAAGAAGAATTCTTTTTTTCCATAGAAGTTGACTTAAATCCAAAATATTATCAGTTAATTTTTCTGTGCGGACTTCCAGCATATTTAGAAAGGGGTCTTATCAGCTTGTTACTAGATAATTGCTCCATGATATGGGCACACCATCCAGTTATTCTTGAAACAACAAAAATTGGAGTGAAAAAATCTATATCAAATCCCATTAATTGATAGGCAGGTCCTGCTGGAAAATCTAAATTAGGTTTAATATTTTTTTCTCTTAACATTGTATCTTCTAAAATTTTTGAAATTTTTGGTAACTCTTTATTTTGATAAAACTCAGCAGTTTTGTAATAATACTCAGTCATAGTGGGAACTCTAGAGTCACCATCTCTATAAACTCTGTGACCAAACCCCATAATTAATTCTTTATTTTTGATTTTATTTAAAATGAATTCTTCAGCTTTATCTGCAGAGCCAACTTCATTCAACATATGGGCCACCGCTTCATTGGCACCACCGTGCAGTGGACCTTTCAAACTAGCAATTCCACCCACTACTGCTCCATGCATATCGGAAAGACTGCTGGTGATAACGCGGGATGTAAATGTAGATGCATTAAAGCTATGTTCTGCATAAAGAATCATTGAAACATCAAAAGCTTTTACCACTTCTGGGCTTGGAACTTTTCCAAAGGACATATGAAAGAAGTTTTCGCTAAAACTCAAACTGAGATCTGGGTTAATTATTTCTTGACCCTTTCTAATTCTAAAATTTGCTGCTACCGCAGTTGAAATTTGAGCTAATAATCTCATAGATTTCCTCATATTAGATTCTGGAGAATTATCTTCAGTATCAGGATCTTCTAATCCCATGTGACTCACTGTAGTCCTGGTTGTATCCATGGGATGGGCATTTTTGGGGTAATTTTTTATAATATTTTTTAGAGTATCGCTAATATTTCTATTAGTTCTTTCGTACTCTTCAAAAGCTTTTAATTCATCTGGATTTGGTAATTCACCATGAAGAAGCAGATATGCCACTTGTTCAAAATTACATTTTGCACACAATTCTTGGACAGCATAACCTCTATAGGTAAGAGAGTTTATTTCAGGCATAACCTCAGAAACTTTAGTTTCATCAGAAATAACTCCTACTAAACCTTTTTTAATTTCATCACTCATTTATTCGTGTCCTTTAGTACCAAAATTAAAAACCGATTGGTCAAACTCACCATACTTTTCATAATTAACTAGTTCATATAGTCTTTTTCTAGTTTGCATTTTATCAATAACATTATTTTGATGACCTTCTTCAAAGATTTGTTTTAAACCGTCTTCAACATTCTTGAGTGCTAATCGTTGTGTGGTTACTGGATAAATAACTATATTATACCCTAAATTTTCTAGCTGCTCTTTAGTTAGTAGTTTGGACTTTCCAAATTCAGTCATGTTTGAGAGTAAATAAACTTTTATTTTTTTTCTAAATTCTTCAAATTCTTTTTCATCCTTTAAAGCTTCAGGAAAAATAATGTCAGCACCAGCATCCACGTATGCCTGAGCTCTTGCAATAGTCTTTTCCAATCCTTCAACAGCATTGGCATCTGTTCTTGCAATTACCTGAAAGTTACTATCTTTTTTTGCTTTTACCGCAGCTTTAATTTTTTTTACCATTTCTTCTGTCGGAACCAGATCTTTATTATCAAGATGACCGCATCGTTTAGGATTCATTTGGTCTTCTATGTGACAGCCAGATACTCCTAGTCCTTCTATAGTTTCAATAGTTCTTGAAACATTCATAGCCTCACCAAACCCTGTATCAATATCTATAATGGTTGGAAGATTAGTTACTCTAGCAATCTGATGAGATTTAGTAGAGACATCATGCAAAGTAGTAAGCCCAATATCTGGCATTCCAAGGTCATTAGCCATAACTCCACCCGATACGTAAACTCCATCATAGCCAATTTCTTCAATCAGTTTTGCAACTAAAGCGTTATAAGCACCAGGAAATCTTAGTAAATTTCCAGTTTTTAATTTTGCAACTAGATCTTGTTTTTTTTGCTTGGGGTCTTTTTTAATAAAATGCATAGAACCTACTTATAGAGGTTTTTTTTACGATTCCCAAAAACTTTTTTAAATATTGAGTATTTTTTTAGATAAGTCTTTTATTTCTTTAAAACTATCCACTAAATGATCATGAAAAATCTGATTATAGTTTTTTTCTGTATAGCCACCCTTTACCAAAATAAACTTAACCTTGGCAGCCTTGGAAGCTTCAGCGTCCGTTTCGCTATCTCCTATCATAATAGAGTTTTCAATTGGTATATTTAAGATTTCTAAAATTGAAGTTATATGTTGTGGGTTAGGCTTTCTATAATTAAAGGTATCGGCTCCAGCTATAAAATCAAAATAATCATAAAGTTTAATTTCTTTTAAAAGTTTGATGGTTAGGTGTTCCATTTTATTAGTACATACTGCCAAATGAATTTTTTGATCTTTGCACCACTTTAAATAATCTATTACGCCAGGATTTATAACAGAACCTTTGCAAATATTTTTGCTATAAAAGTCTATAAACTCAGTAGTCATTTCTTTGTGAGTCTTCTCATTAATTTTATTTTCCGTCTTTGTATTACGAGAGTTAGCCGAGCGCATAAGCATAGTTGCAGCACCTCTTCCTGCTAAATACCTAATGTCACTCAATGGTTTTTTTTCAAATCCGTATTTTTCCATAACATGATTGTGGGCTGACATTAAATCTGGAGCAGTTTCAACTAACGTTCCGTCGAGATCAAAAAGAATGGCTTTATTTATCATTTATTAAAGTTTTAGTAGGCAATAATTAGTGAGTTAAGATACTTTTTTCATTATTATATGAAGCAAGTAAAAATGGCAAACAATCTACATATTCTTATATTAGCCGCAGGCAAGGGAACTAGAATGAGCTCCGATACTCCCAAAGTTATGCATACTTTGGCAGGCATTCCTATGATTGATCATGTTATTGCCAAAGCAAAACTACTAAGGCCCTTTCAGATTTCTATTATGATTAATAAGAGTTTATCAGGATTAAAAAAAAAGTATCCTGATGTACAAATGCTTCTGCAGGAGCCACAACTAGGAACGGGCCACGCAGTACAAATATTTCAAAAAAAAAATAAACTCGACAATAATAGCAAGCTAATAGTTTTGTATGGAGACAATCCTTTAATTGATTTGCATGATCTAAAAAATATGAATGAGCAGTTATTTAAAAATGACGTTGTGATAATGGGCTTTCAACCAAAAATTAATACCGGCTATGGAATTGTAGTGGAGAACAAAGGAAAAGTTTTAAAGATTGTTGAGTTCAAAGATGCATCTGCAATTCAGAAAAAAATTAAAACTTGCAACTCTGGAATCATGGCGTTCAGCTCAAAAGCCCTGAAATTAGTCAGTCAAATTAAAAATAATAACGCTAAAAAAGAGTTTTATTTGACCGATATTGTAAAACTATCAAAAAAGTATAATCATAAAATAAAGCTTATTAATGCAAAAGATGTCAAAACTGCATTGGGAATTAATGACATGTATGAGCTTGGAGTAGCAGAAACAATTATGCAAAATCAATTACGCAAAAAAGCTATGAAGGGTGGAGTTCAAATGATTGCTCCTGAAACTGTTTTTTTATCTAAGGATACAATTTTCGGAAAAAATGTTAAAATTGAACCATATGTTGTAATTGCATCTAAAGTCAAAATTGGAAATGATGTTGTTATTCATTCCTTTTCTCACATTGAAGGCGCTATCATTAAAAATAAAGTTTCCATAGGACCTTACGCCAGAATTAGACCTGGAACTGTACTAGAAAATAATTCAAAGATTGGTAATTTTGTAGAAACTAAAAACTCTATAATCAATAAAAATTCTAAAATTAATCATCTATCCTATGTTGGAGACACTACGATCGAAGAGGATGTTAATATTGGTGCCGGCACTATCACTTGCAATTATGACGGAGTTAAAAAAAACAAAACGTTGATTAAAAAAGGATCTTTTATAGGATCCAATAGCTCTTTGGTGGCCCCTGTAACTGTAGGTAAAAATTCTATTATTGGAGCAGGGTCGGTCATTACGAAGGATGTTCCAGACAATACCTTGGCACTTACCAGGGCTAAGCAGAAAAAAGTAAAACTAAATAAGAAAAAAAAATAGATGTGTGGAATTATAGGAATTGCTAGTTCAAAGCCTGTTGTAAGCAATATTATAAGCTCGCTAAAAAAATTAGAGTATAGAGGTTACGATTCAGCAGGCATTGCCACATTTTCAAATAATTTTATTGATGAAATTAAATGTGAAGGAAGAGTGGATAAGTTAGAAAAAATCTGTTCTAAAAAAACGTTTGCTGGAATAGTCGGCATTGGCCATGTTCGATGGGCTACTCATGGCGTTCCGAATGAGATTAATGCTCACCCACATTCTAACGAAAGCGTCTCGGTAGTTCACAATGGTATTATTGAAAATTCAACTATTTTAAAAAAATTATTAGAAAAAAAAGGTTACAAATTTAAATCACAAACAGACACCGAAGTTATTACCGCTTTACTTTCAGAAAATTTAAAAAAAAACACACCTCTTGTAGCTATTCAAAAAACATTAGAAAAGTTGCATGGAAGCTACGCTTTGGGGATTTTATTTAAAGATAATCCCAATTTAATTGTAGGAGCTAGAAGAGGCTCGCCTTTGGCGGTGGGTTATGGGCACAATGAAAACTATTTAGGTTCGGATTCTTACGCTTTAAAATCGATGACTAATAAAATTTCTTACTTAGAGGACGGTGAAATTTGCTTGTTAACAAAAGACAATGCTGAATTTTACAATTCCAAAGGAAAAAAAATTAATAAAAAAATATTAACTCTATCAGAAGATTCAGAAAGTTATGAAAAAGGTGACTTTAAGACGTTCATGCAAAAAGAAATTTTTGAACAACCCGACACAGCCAAATCTTGTATTAATGAATACGTAGATCATTTGCGAGATGATATTAATATCTACAATCTTCCTTGGGATATTCAAGAAATAGATACAATTACGTTAATTGGCTGCGGTACTGCATACCATGCCTGTATGATTGCTAAATATTGGTTAGAGGAACTAACTTCTTTAGATGTGGCAATCGATATAGCTTCTGAATTTCGTTATAAAACTAATAGATTTAAAAAAAATAACTTATATATTTTTGTTTCTCAATCAGGAGAAACAGCAGATACGTTTGCTGCTCTAGAGCTTTGTAAAAAAAATAAAATGAAAACATTGAGTATTGTCAATGTAGTGGAAAGCTCTATTGCAAGAAATTCTGATTTTGTACTGCCCATTCATTGTGGTGCAGAGATTGGGGTAGCTTCTACGAAAGCTTTTACTGGCCAAATGCTAGTTTTATATATTCTTACTTTAAAAATCTCTTTTTTAAAAAAAAATATTAATAAAAAATTATTCGAGCAAAAAATTAAAGAATTAAAAAAACTTCCTAAATTGATCAAGGCAACTTTATCTGTAGAATCGGATATTGAAAATATTAGTAATACTTTTGCAAATGCAAAGGGCTCGATGTTTCTTGGAAGAGGATTTGCTTATCCGATTGCCATGGAAGGAGCCCTCAAATTAAAAGAACTATGTTACGTACATGCTGAAGGTTACCCAGCCGGTGAAATGAAACATGGCCCCTTGGCGCTTATAGAAGAGGGAATTCCAGTGGTGGTTTTGGCACCAAGAGATAAATATTATGAAAAAACCCTATCCAATATGCAGGAAGTTATATCTAGAGGTGCAAAAGTTTTGTTAATAAGCAACAAAAGTAAAGATGAAATTTCTAGTGAAAATGTCTGGAAGACAATCGAAGTAGAAAAAACATCGGACGAGCTATTACCTTTCTTACTAACAATCCCTTTGCAAATTCTTGCCTTTCATTGTGCCAAGACCAAAGGGTACGATATTGACAAGCCTAGAAATCTAGCAAAATCAGTTACAGTTGAATAAGCTTAAATGAACTTGTATTTTTATGCTTCTAAAATTTTAGGTCCATTAATACTTCCTAGCAACTTTCTTATTCTTGCTCTAATTATTTTTTTTTATCTAGGTGTTTGGAAGAATAAAGACAATTTTAAAAAAATATTTTCTATATTTTTTATAATTTTTTCAATGATATCTTTATTACCAATGGGAAATAAATTAATTTATCATGTCTTAGCAAAAAATTATAAAAATAATAAACTTCCTAAAAATATCGATTATATTTTTGTTCCTAGCGGAGATGTAAAAAGAATAATTTATGCTGTTAAGATTAAAAATTATTACTTACCAGAAAAAGTAAAGATTATTTACTCTAGTGGAAATATATATTTAGATCCAAAAAGTGGACAAGATTCAGAAACCTCATTTACTCAAATAATTATACAAAATTCAAATATAGATAAAGAAGACATTGTCCTTTTGCCAAATGCCAGAAATACCATTGAAAATTTTAAACAACTCAAACTTTTTTTAGCAAAAGAAAGTAATAAAAAAGTTTTGTTAGTGACAAGCACCTATCACATGAAGAGGTCTTTAATAATCGCCAGAAAATTTGATCTCAAATTTGTAGGCTTTCTTCCTATCACTTCTAAAAAAAATAATTCTTTTAGTTTAGTTAATTTTTATCAACATATAAATTTTAAAGCAAACCTATCTTCTTTTGATCTTTTTTTTAGAGAACTAGTTGGTATATTGGCTGTAAAAATTATGCTTTAATTAAAAAAAGGAGTACTAAATGTTAAATGTATATTTGGCTGGAGAAATTCATAGTAATTGGAGAGAGGAAATTATTCAACTGTGCAAAAAAGAAAAACTGAATATTGTTTTTTCTTCACCTGTAACAAATCATGAAGCCTCAGATAATTGTGGTATTGAGATATTGGGGGCAGAGGAAAAGAATTTCTGGAAAGATAGCAAAGGTGCCAATATCAATTCTATAAAAACTAAAAAATCTATTAAAGATTGCGATGTTGTGATTGTCAAATTTGGAGAAAAATATAAACAATGGAATGCAGCTTTTGATGCTGGTTATGCTGCAGCATTAAACAAATCAATTATTGTTATTCATAATGATGAGCATCAGCATGCCCTGAAAGAAGTAGATGCATCTGCAGCAGCTGTTGCAAAAGACCAAAATCAAGCATTCCGTATATTAAAGTATATATTAGAAGGGTCTTTGCAGTAGGTATGTCTAATATTTAAATAAAGGACTTGTTGAGATAGCAAACTCGGTTTATATACTTCTAGTTGTATGAGCACCTGGAAGCCAAATAGCTGGAAAAACAAACCGTCTAAACACCTACCTGAATACAAGGACCAGGATAAGCTTAATAATGTCCTAAAAGAAATATCTAATTTTCCACCATTAGTGTTTGCAGGTGAATCTAGATCTTTAAAAGATCATTTAGCAAAGGTTAGTCAAGGTAAGGCCTTTTTATTACAAGGGGGAGATTGTGCCGAAAGTTTTGCAGAGTTTCATCCAAACAATATAAGAGATTTTTTTAAACTTTTTTTACAGATGTCGTTAGTTTTAACGGTATCTTCTGGTTTGCCTATTGTAAAATTAGGAAGAATTGCAGGCCAATTCTCTAAACCAAGAAGCGCTCCTACAGAAACCAAAGATGGGTTGGAGTTACCTAGCTACCTAGGAGATAATATTAATTCTATGGCTTTTGATGCCAAGGGAAGAGAACCAGATCCAGAACGACTATTAAAAGCATATTCTCAGTCAGCTTCTACATTAAATTTATTAAGAGCTTTTTCCCAAGGAGGATTTGCAGATTTAAATAAAGTTCATTTGTGGAATATGTCTTTTGTTAAAGACAAGGCTAAAGAAAAGTACAATGAAATTGAACAAAAGGTTTCTGACGCTCTAGACTTTATGAACGCTTGCGGAATTACTTCAGAAAACAATCGAAGACTTCGTACTGTTAATCTTTTTACTAGTCACGAAGCATTATTACTTCCCGTTGAAGAGGCTATGACAAGAGTAGATTCTACTACAGGCGAATATCATGATACGTCGGCACATTTTTTATGGATTGGTGATAGAACTAGACAATTAGATGGTGGACATGTTGAATTTTGCAAAGGAATTAAAAATCCGCTGGGGATTAAATGTGGTCCTACTTCTGACCCAGAAGAAATTGTAAAATTAACAGAAGTTTTAAACCCTGATAATGAAGCGGGAAGAATTACTTTAATTGCAAGATTTGGTCACGATAAAGTTCAAAAATTTTTACCAAAACTAATACAGGCTATTAAAAAAGCTGGTAGAAACGTAATTTGGTCATGTGACCCTATGCATGGAAACACAGTAAAAGCATCCACAGGATTTAAGACTAGACCTTTTGAAAATGTAATTTCTGAAACTAAAAGTTTTTTTGAAGTCCATCAATCTGAAGGAACTTTTGCGGGAGGTTTGCATATTGAAATGACAGGTCAGGATGTAACTGAATGTATTGGAGGAGCCCAAAATATTACCGATAAAGATTTGTCCGATAGATACCATACTCATTGTGATCCTAGACTAAATGCAAGTCAGGCATTAGAGCTAGCATTCTTAATTTCAGGAGAAATTAAAAAAAACTCTAACTTTTCCAAATCTTCCATTAAAGCAGCGTCATAATTATCTTAGATTTTTTAAGATATTTAAGTTAAAAAATACCATGGAACCTAAAGAACGAATTTTATTTATCACTGGCTGGATTTTAGATTATTGCTCTAAAATGCCAAAAAAACCAGATAGTTTGGTGGTGGGGGTGTCAGGTGGAATTGATTCAGCTGTAGTTAGTACTATCTGTGCTGCTTCTGGATTTAAAACTTTTGCGTTGTCTATGCCTATCAAGCAAATAAAAGAGCAAGATGATTTAAGCAAAGTTCATTGCGATTGGCTTTTTGATAATTTTAAAAATGTGGAAGTTTTAAATATAAATCTAGATTCAACCTTTAGAGAATTTGAAAAAACTTTAGGTAAGAATAACAATGAACATGCTTTTGCAAATACCAGAGCTAGATTAAGAATGAGTACACTGTATCAAGTGGCAGGGTCTAACAATGGAATAGTAGTTGGAACGGGAAATAAAGTAGAAGACTTTGGTGTAGGTTTTTATACTAAATATGGAGATGGAGGAGTTGATATTTCTCCTATTGCGGATTGTACCAAAACGCAGGTATGGGACATGGGTAAAGAACTTGGTATCAATCCATCCATTATTGATGCAGCTCCCACAGACGGACTTTGGTCTGACGGAAGAAACGATGAGCAGCAATTGGGTATGAGCTATCAAGAGTTAGAAGAAGCCATGAGTAATCCCAATTCAGCTAATCGATCTAAATATTTAAAAATTAGAGAAATGAATTTACACAAAATGAATCCCATACCAGTTTGTAAATTTGATGAGTAGTAAATTAAAGCTATATAATACTCTTAATAGATCCAAACAGACATTTGTACCTTTAGATGTAAATAACGTTCGTGTGTATGTTTGTGGACCTACTGTGTATGACAATCCTCACGTTGGTAATGCTAGACCTTTAATTATATTTGATTTGCTATTTAGATTGTTAAACCAAATTTTTGAAAAAGAAAAAGTTCAATACGTCAGAAACATTACTGATGTGGATGATAAAATTTTAGAGTCCGCAAAAAGTCAAAATATTTCTATTCAAGATCTTACAAAAAAAGTTATTAAAGATTTTCACGATGATTGTAGCTACTTAAATTGTCTAACTCCGACGAAAGAACCTAAGGCTACAGATCACATACAGGAAATGATTGAGTTAACGACAAAGTTAATTGAGAAAAAATTTGCTTATATCGAAAAGGAACATGTTTATTTTGAGGTATCAAAATATAAAGATTACGGCAGTCTTTCTAATAAAAAAATTGATGAATTGATTTCTGGATCTAGGGTAGAAATTTCGAAATCTAAAAAAAGTCCAGTGGACTTTGTTTTGTGGAAACCATCTCTTGAAGATGAGCCAGGATGGGATTCTCCTTGGGGCAAAGGTAGACCTGGGTGGCACTTGGAATGTTCTGCCATGTCCGAAAAGTATTTGGGTAAGGAGTTTGATATTCACGGAGGAGGGTTGGATTTAATTTTTCCACATCACGAAAATGAAATAGCCCAATCTACTTGCGCCAATGAGACCGATCTTCTTGCAAAATTTTGGATGCATAATGGATATGTAACTGTTAATAAAGAAAAAATGTCCAAATCGGATGGAAATTTTATTACCATCCATGAGCTCAAAGATAAATTTGATGGACAGGTCATCAGACTGGCTATGTTAAGTACTCATTATACGCAGCCCTTTGATTGGAATAATCAAATTTTAGAGAACTCTTATAAGTCATTAAATAAATGGTATGATTTTTATTCAGATGAAAATGAAACAATCGATCCTAGTTTGCTAGATTCCCTAAAAGATGATTTGAATACTCCCTTATTTATTTCTCAGTTGCATAAATTACATCAAGAGGCAATGGATGGAAATATTAAATCAGGAAAGAAACTATCTACAGCTTGTAAATTTATAGGTCTATTTAATGTTAATGCAGAAGTATGGAAAAATCAAAAAAGCATAAAATCACTGTCTGAGGATGAGGTCAATATATTAGTTGAAGAGAGAAATCTTGCTAGAGATAACAAAAATTTTAAACGTTCAGATGAAATAAGAGATTTATTAAATGACAAAGGTATTTTAATAGAAGATAAAGAAAATATAACTACTTGGAAGTACAAATAATGAGCAAAGAAAAAATTTATCTTTTTGACACAACTCTGAGAGATGGTGCACAAACCCAAGGGGTAGATTTTAGCTTACAAGATAAAATAAAAATTTCTAAAGCTTTAGCCATGTTGGGCTTGGATTATATTGAGGCTGGATGGCCAGGAGCCAACCCATTGGATACTAGTTTTTTTAACGACCAACCAGATGTTCAAGATTCTACTTTCGTAGCTTTTGGTATGACTAAAAAAAGTGGACGAAGTGCAGAAAATGATCCTGGATTATCTTCTTTGTTAAATGCCAATACTCGTTCAGTTTGTGTTGTCGGAAAGACCTGGGACTATCATGTAGATATTGCTTTAAACATTACTAATGAGGAAAATTTAGAAAATATTAAAGAGACTGCCAAGCACTTTGTTAAAAATGATAAAGAATTTATATTTGATGCTGAACATTTCTTTGATGGATATAAAAATAACAAAGAGTACGCTTTAAGTTGTATTAAAACTGCTTACGATCAAGGAGCGAGATGGGTTGTAATGTGCGATACCAATGGTGGAACACTGCCTTATGAGGTAAGTGATATAGTTTCCGAAGTTAGCAAAATTATACCTGGTACTAACCTTGGTATTCATACTCATAATGATACAGAAAATGCTGTAGCAAATTCTTTGGCTGCTGTTATTGCTGGTGTTAGGCATGTGCAAGGAACATTAAATGGTTTAGGAGAACGATGTGGCAATGCTAATTTAGTATCAATTATTCCAACATTGCTTTTTAAAAAATATTTTAACGATCGCTTCACAACGTCTGTAAATGAAGAAAAAATATCTTATTTAACCAACTGCTCAAGATTATTAGATGAAATTTTGAACAGAAAACCCAACAATAGAGCCGCCTATGTTGGCTCCTCAGCGTTTGCTCACAAGGGTGGACTGCATGTTTCCGCTGTTCAGAAGGACCCAAAGACCTATGAGCATATAGACCCTATCTTAGTTGGAAATAATAGAACGGTCGTTATTTCTGATCAAGCAGGTAGATCTAATATTATTTCAAGATTAGAGAAATTAAAAATTACTGTAGATCCAAAAGATCCTAAAATTCAAAAAATTTTAGATGAGGTAAAAGATAGAGAATTTTCAGGTTATTCTTATGATGGTGCTGATGCATCATTCGAATTACTAACTAGAAGATTGTTAGGAGAGGTCCCTAATTACATTCAAATTAAAAATTATGAAGTAAGTGTTGTAAAAAAAGAAGGAACTTCTACCGATTTAAATTCTAAAGCAAAGGTGACTTTAATTGTAGATGATAAAAAGATTGTTTGTGAAGGAATAGGAAATGGTCCTGTAAATGCATTGGACCAAGCTATTCGAAATAATTTAGAAAATATTGGAAAATATTCCGAATACTTAAAAGACTTAAAATTAATTGATTACAAAGTAAGAATTTTGAATACTGGAACAAATGCAATGACTAGAGTTTTAATTGAAAGTTCAGACAAAAGTAATGAGAATTGGTTTACGATAGGGGTCTCCCCAAACATCATTGAAGCATCTTTTCGCGCTTTAATTGATAGTATTGATTACAAGCTTTACAAGTCACAAGCTCCTGCAAATTCAAAATGAGTTTGAAAAATATTTCTATTGTTTTAATCAAACCACAGATAGGAGAAAATATTGGGGCTACTGCAAGAGCCATGAAAAATTTTGGCTTAAATAAATTAGTTATAGTTAATCCAAAAGAAAAATGGCCAAATACTAAAGCGGTGTATACTTCGGTTAAAGCTGTTGATATTATTCACAAAGCAAAAGTATTCAAATCTACATCAGAGGCATTGCAAAAAAGTGACATTGTTTTTGCTACTACTGCAAGAATTAGAAACATGAATAAGAAAATATATTCTTTAGATGAAGCTGTAAAAATTATAAAAAAAAGTAAAAAAAAAATATCTATTTTATTCGGTCCTGAAAATGCAGGTCTAAGCAATGAAGATTTAATTAGCGCTAATTATTTATTGAAAATACCATCTGATTCTAAATACGAATCTTTAAACTTATCGCATGCCGTGTCGGTAGTTGCTTATAACTTGTACACATCTAAGCAAAAAAAAGTTGTTTATACCAATACAGACAAGAGTGAAATTGCTGGTAAAAAAGATCTCTTTAAATTTTATGATTTTCTTATCGGAAATCTGGAAAAAACTCGTTTTTTTAGGCCAATAGAGAAAAAAGAGTTCATGGTCAAAAGCATTAAGAACATATTCTCTCAACAGCCCTTAACTAAGCGAGAACTGAAGACTTTAATGGGTATTTTCAGTTCTCTTAAGAAGTATTGATTTTAAAGCCTTATTGACAAAAAACCTTTGTTGTTTATAAGTGCCTATCTTAAATAATGACAAAACGTATACAAGCAAAACATAAAGTAGACAGACGACTAGGAGTTAATCTCTGGGGCCGTCCCAAAAGTCCATTTAACACAAGAGCATTTGGTCCTGGTCAACACGGACAAACAAGAGCCAGAGGAAAACCTTCAGATTACAAAATTCAATTACAAGCAAAACAAAAATTAAAAGGTTATTACGGTAATCTAAACGAACGTCAGTTTAGAAATGTATTTCAAGAAGCTGAAAGAGTTAGAGGTAATACTGGAGAAAATTTAGTAGGAATTTTAGAATCTAGATTGGATGCAGTGGTGTATAGAGCTAAATTTGCTTTAACTGTATTTCAAGCAAGACAGATCATTAATCATGGACACATTAAAGTAAATGGAAAAAAGGTTAATGTGGGAAGTTATTCATTAAAAGAAAATGATGAAATTGAAGTTAGAGAATCTTCTAAACAATTAGCAACCATTTTGAGCTCAGTAGCAAACAAGGAAAGAGAAGTTCCAGAATATGTTGTGGTAGATCACAAACAACTAACAGCAAAATATACAAGAGTTCCTAAAATGGAAGAAATTCCTTACCCTGCAATTATGGAACCAAATCTAGTAGTAGAATACTACTCTCGATAATTTACTTTTTAAAAGTAATTTTTTTATCTTCCAATAGTTTTTGAAGTTCTTTTTTTTCAAACATTTCTTTTATAATGTCACAACCTCCAACAAACTCACCTTTAATATAAAGTTGAGGAATAGTAGGCCAGTCACTAAATGTTTTAATTCCATTTCTTAGTTCTTCATCTTCTAAAACATTAATTCCATCAAATGGTACTTCTAAATGTTTTAAGACATTGCAAACAGCCATTGAAAAACCGCACTGAGGCACATCTGGAGTCCCTTTTAAAAATAGTACTACGTCATTCTTGGAAATTGTTTCTTGTATTTTTTCGTTTATATTCATTATTTTTCCTCTGTTGTTAGTGCTAAAGCATGCAAGTCGGTGCCCATCTTTCCTTTGAGAGAGCTGTATACCATTTGGTGTTGCTGAACTCTACTTTTTCCTTTGAAGGCAGAAGAAACTATTTTTGCAGAAAAATGATTATCATCTCCAGCAAGATCTTGAATTTGAATATCTGCATCAGGAAAACCTTCTTTTAATAATTGTTCTATTTCTTCTTGTTTAATTGCCATTTAATTTGAATTGTAATTGTAAAACCAATTATTATTTAATTTAATCATTTCATCAACCGATATCTTGATTTCATCTATAGCAAATTGCTCTAGATTAGTAGAACCTAGTTGAGTCATGCTTATCTCCTGTTCTTTTGCCATTTGAACTAAATTATTCAAATCTTCTTTCTTGATCTCGATTATATATCTAGCTTGATCTTCACCGAATAAATATTTTATTCTTTCAGGTCCTGTTAAATTAGTGCTGATTTTAGCACCTATTGTTCCAGCCATACACATTTCTGCAATTGCTAAAGCAATTCCTCCATCAGAAACATCATGCACAGATTGAGTTAATTTTTTTTCAATAAGATCTCTTATAAAGAAGCTATTCTTTTTTTCTTCTTGTAGATTCATAGTAGGAGGAGGTCCTTTTTTTAAATAGAGAATGTCATGACATAGAGCGCTCTGGTGTATATGACCTTTAGTTTCGCCCACAACGATTAGAAGACTATCAGATGATTTTAATCCATAAGTCATAGTATTATTCACATCCTGAATTAGTCCAACACCTCCAATAGTAGGGGTGGGTTTAATTCCAACTCCATTAGTCTCATTGTACAAAGATACATTTCCTGAAATCACTGGATAATCTAATTCAGTGCAGGCTTCTTTAATGCCTTTGATAACATCTACAAATTGTCCCATAATTTCTTTTTTTTCAGGGTTTCCAAAATTTAAACAATTGGTAATGGCTCTAGGCTCAGCACCTACAGCAGATAAATTTCTATAGGTTTCACATACAGCTTGCATACCTCCCGTAAATGGATGAGCCAAGCAATATCTTGGTGTACAATCTACACTAGCTGCTAATGCCTTGTTGGTTCCATGAACCCTGACTACAGCTGCATCTCCGCCTGGTTTTTGAATAGTGTCACCCATAACCATATGGTCGTATTGTTCCCAGACCCACGTTTTGTTAGCTTGGTTTTCGTGGCTTAATAGTTGCTTTAAACAAGTTTTAATATCTAAATCTTTTAATTTTTGGTCCATGTCAATTTCTTGGGGAAGGGGAGTCGATTCCCATTTTCGATTATATTTTGGAGCCTCATCAGCAAGAGAAGTAATGGGAATATCACAAACTATCTCATCTTTGAAATGAAGAACTAAATTTTTGCTATCGGTCATTTTTCCAATTACAGAAAAATCTAAATCCCATTTTTTAAATATCTTTTCTGCCTCTTTCTCTTTTCCTTCCTTTAAAACAATGAGCATTCGCTCTTGGCTTTCAGAAAGCATAAGCTCAAAGGGTTGCATGTTTTCTTCTCGGCAAGGAACTTTATTTAAATCAATTTCTATTCCTAACTTTCCTTTAGATGCCATTTCTACAGAGGATGAGGTTAATCCGGCAGCTCCCATGTCTTGAATAGAAACAATAGTGTCTGTCTTCATTAGTTCTAAACATGCCTCTAATAGAAGTTTCTCTGCAAAAGGATCTCCTACTTGAACAGTTGGTTTTTTAGCTTCAGAATTATCGTCAAATTCTTGAGACGCCATGGAGGCACCATGAATGCCATCCCTACCTGTTTTAGAGCCTACATAAATAACAGGATTTCCTATACCACTTGCAATCGATAGAAATACCTTATCTTTTTTAGCTATACCTATATTCATGGCATTAACTAGAATATTTCCATCGTAACATTCATCAAACTCTACCTCGCCACCAACCGTTGGTATTCCCATACAGTTTCCATAGCCAGCTATTCCAGAAACAACCCCATTTAATAAGTATTTCGTTTTTGCATGTTCTGGTCTTCCAAATCGAATGGAATTTAAATTAGCCACAGGTCTAGCCCCCATGGTAAATACGTCTCGCAAGATTCCACCAACTCCCGTAGCAGCTCCTTGATAAGGCTCTATGTACGAAGGATGGTTATGACTTTCTATCTTAAAGATAGCCACATCCTCACCACCAATATCAATTACCCCTGCGTTTTCACCCGGTCCTTGAATTACATATTTATTTTTAGTGGGAAGTTGAGACAACCAAACTCTAGAAGATTTGTAAGAACAGTGCTCATTCCACATGGCAGAAAAAATACCAAGCTCTGTAAAATTAGGTTCTCTTCCTATCAATTCTTTAATTTTTTCAAATTCTGAAGAAGTTAATCCCAGTTTAATAGCTTGATCGACTGACACAGTTTCCATTTATAATAAAGATTGAAAAATACCTTGACCGTCTACACCACCTAACAGCTGATCAATAGATCGTTCAGGGTGGGGCATCATACCTAAGACATTTTTGGTTTGATTGGAAATTCCTGCAATATTTAAAAAAGAACCATTAGGATTAGATTCTCCTGAAATGTTTCCTTCCTCATCACAATACTGGAATACAATTTGGTTATACTCTTTTAAAGATTGTATTTCTTCTTTGCTGGCAAAATAATTTCCTTCATTATGAGCAATGGGTATAGATAAAATTTTATTTTCAGGTATTTTTTTCGTGAAGGCAGTCTGGTTATTAGTAGTTTTAATAAAAACATTTTTACATATAAATTTTAGTTTACTGTTTCTTAAAAGGGCTCCTGGGAGCAAGCCCGTTTCTGTTAAAATTTGAAATCCATTACATATTCCAAATACATAACCACCATCTTTGGCATGTTTAATAACTTCATTCATAACTTTTGATTTAGATGCCATGCTTCCACATCTCAAATAATCACCATAAGAAAATCCTCCAGGCAGAACAACAAGATCAGACTTAGGTAGGCTTGTTTCCTGATGCCAGACCATCGTGGTATCAATTTGAAATTTTTGTAAAGCTACTTGAACGTCTCTATCGCAATTCGACCCTGGAAATACGATGACCGATGCTTTCATTAACCTATCTTTTTAATTGAATATTCTTCAATGGTGAGGTTCGCCAGAAGTTTTTTGCAAGCCTCTTCTGCTTGTTGGGTTGCCTTTTCTTCATTGGAATCGTTTACCTCTAAAGTGAAATATTTACCTTGTCGTATATTGGAAATATTGGATAAACCTAAATTTTGAATAGCTCCTTCAACGGCTTTTCCTTGAGGATCTAAAACCTCTTTTTTAAGAGTAACAAAAATTTCAAATTTCAATTTATTTTTTAATTTTAAAGTTTTTAGAAATCTTGGTGTTAATTTCTTTGATATTAGTACCTTCTGGCATGATTCCTAGCCTTTTGGCAACTTCCTGATATGCCTCCATTAGTCCACCCAAGTCTTTTCTAAACCTATCTTTATCTAATTTTCTTTCATCTTTTACATCCCACAATCTACATGTGTCTGGACTAATTTCATCTGCTAAAATAACTCTTTTCTCATCGTCTTTCCAAATACGTCCAAATTCTAATTTGAAGTCGACTAGTTTAATTCCGACTGCACGAAACAATCCAATTAAAAAATCATTAATTCTAAGGGAGGTGTCTGTTGCAATAGATATTTCTTCCATAGAAGCCCAGTCATTTATGTCGATATGTTCTTCTGTAACCAAAGGGTCTCCTAATGCGTCGTCTTTGTAATAATACTCAACAATCGGCCTTTTTAATTGAGTTCCTTCAGAAATTCCTAGTCTCTTAGAAAGAGAGCCGGCAGCTATATTTCGAACCACAAATTCAATTGGAATAATCTCTACAGCTTTGATCAGCTGCTCTCTCATATTAACTCTTTTAATAAGATGGGTTTCAATACCCATTTCATTTAATTGATTTAATAAAAACTCTGAAATTCTATTATTTAAAACACCTTTACCATCAATAACTGCTTTTTTAATATTATTGAATGCTGTTGCATCATCCTTGAAGTACTGAATATAAGTTCCCCTTTCAGGACCTGCATATAAAATCTTTGCTTTACCTTCGTAAATTTTTTTTCCTCTACTCATTTTTTAAATACCCTTGAAAAAATATGATTAACATTTTTAGTATGATAGTTGAGGTCAAACAGTTGCTCAAGTTCTTTAGTTGAAAGATATTTTTTAATTAACTTATCTTTGCTTAAATTAGTATAAAAATCTTCTTTTTTATCCCATGTTTTCATAGCATTGCTTTGCACCACTTTATAAGCATCTTCTCTTTTAACACCTTTTTGAGTTAGTTTAAGCATTACGCCTTGAGAAAATACTAGGCCTTTAAATTTATTCATATTAGAAAGCATGTTTCCTTTGTGGACTACTAAATTTTTAACAACCCCAGTTAATCTATTTAGTAAAAAATCTAAAGTAACGGTTGCATCAGGGCCAATATTTCTTTCTACGCTAGAATGACTAATATCTCTTTCATGCCAAAGAACAATATTTTCCATAGCGGGAAACACATAACTTCTAACCATTCTTGCCAAGCCAGTAATATTTTCGGTCAGTACTGGATTTCTTTTGTGAGGCATGGCGGAAGATCCCTTTTGCCCAGATGAAAAATATTCTTCTGCTTCCAAAACTTCAGTTCGTTGTAAATGACGTATTTCTGTCGCAAGGCGCTCTGCTGAACTTGCAATAATTCCTAGCACACTAAAAAATTGAGCATGTCTATCTCTTGGAATGATTTGTGTAGAAATAGGTTCTGGAGTTAAATTTAATTTTTTAGAAACATACTGCTCTACTTTAGGAGTGATATGAGCGAATGTTCCCACTGCTCCTGAAATGGCACAGGTAGATATCTCTTTAACAGCACTTTCTAATCTTTTTTTATTTCTTTTAAATTCTTCATAATAGGTTGCTAACTTTAAACCAAAAGTAACTGGTTCTGCATGAATTCCGTGACTACGACCCATGCAAATCGTTTTTTTATGTTGTATCGCTCTTTTTTTTAGCGCCTTTAGAAGGTGATCTAGATCATCTAGTAATATTTTTCCTGATCTTTGAAGTTGAATATTAAAGCAAGTATCTAATACGTCAGAAGAGGTCATGCCCTGATGAAGAAATTTTGCTTCCGGGCCAACTTTTTCTGCAATGGAGGTTAAGAAGGCAATTACATCGTGCTTGGTAATTTTTTCAATGTCATCAATTCTTTTCACATTAATTTTTGATTTTTTTCTTACCTTGGCAGCAACTCCTTTTGGAATAATTTTGTATTTTTCCATGGCTTCAGCCGCATAAATTTCAATATCTAACCATATTTTATATTTACTTTCTTGGGACCAAATATTGGTAACGATGTCTCTGCTGTATCTTGATATCATTAATTTAATTCTTTATCGTGTTTGTTGGACAATGTAAAAACTTCACAACCATTACTAGTTATACCAACAGTATGTTCAAATTGAGCTGATAATGACTTATCTTTGGTAACTGCTGTCCAACCATCATTTAATACTTTTGTTTGAAAATTTCCAGCATTAATCATAGGCTCAATGGTAAAAACCATTCCTTCTTTAATTTTCATGCCCTGATTTTTTTTACCGTAATGAACAACGCTCGGCTCTTCATGAAACAATCTACCTATTCCATGACCGCAAAAATCTCTGACAACTGAAAATCCTTCCTTTTCTACGAAACTTTGAATTTCATAACCAATATCTCCTAAGGTAACTCCTGGTTTTAATATTTTAATTGCACGAACCAAAGATTCGTAAGTGACATCGACTAATTTTTTAGCTTTAACCGAAGGGGTGCCCACACAGTACATTCTAGAAGCATCACCATGAAACTCATCAATGTAACTAGTGATGTCAATGTTAACTATGTCTCCATCTTCCAATATTTTTTCAGAAGGTATGCCATGACAAACAACATGGTTTACCGAAGTGCATATAGACTTGGTAAAGCCTTTATAAAATAGTGGAGCAGAAGTGGCATTGTTTGATTTAAGAAATTCTGAGACAATTTTATCTATGTAATTAGTTGTGATACCTGGTTTTATTTTATCGTCTAAAAAATCTAAAGCCTGAGCGGTTATGTTGCCTGCTTTTTTTAATTTTTTAAAATCTTCTTGGGAGTATTGTTGAATAGACACTTATTTAAATATAATTTTTATTGGTTGATTTACGTAAATTTCTTTCTCATTTACTTTACACGAATAGCTTATAAATTTAACTCCATTTTTTTTAGCTTTTAAAAAACCCTCATAATACTTGGGGTCTATATCTTTAGCTATTCGAAATTCTTTACAGTCTTCACGCTGCACTAGGTAAATTAAAAAAGATTCGTATCCTTTTTTTATAGCCTTCTCCAATTCTTCTAAATGCTTCAGTCCTCTAGAGGTTACCGCATCAGGAAATTCTGCAATTCCACTTTGCCTAGACAAGGTTACATTTTTAACTTCTAAAAAAGCTTTTTTTGTTTTATTTTTTAATTCAAAATCAAATCTAGAGTGAAGACCAAACTTTACTTCACATTGGTATTCAGAGTAGCTTTTAATTTCTTTAATAGTTCTTTGCACAATTGCCTCTTCCACTATTCGGTTGGCTAAGTGAGTATTAACTCCAACGTTAGATTTTTTGTCATTAATGATTTCTAAGGTGTATTTTAATTTTCTATCAGGGTTGTCCGCAGGTGAAATCCAAGCTTTGTTGTCTTTATCTAAAAGCCCTAGCATGGACCCCGAATTTGCGCAGTGAGAAATTAGAGTTTTTCCCTTGCTTTCAACATCCGTAAAAAATCTTTTATATCTTTTTTGAAATTTTGACGGTATTAGTTTATTTTTAAATTTCATAATGATTTTCAGCAAAGAATTTACATCAGCCATACTAATTATAGGTAACGAAATATTATCAGGCAGAACTGTTGATAAAAATACAAGCTTTATAGCAAAATGGTTAGGTGATCTAGGTATTAGCGTAGAAGAAGTAAAAATTATTCCAGACAAAGAGGATGTAATCATTGCTTCTTTAAACGAATTGAGAAAAAAATATCAGTATGTCTTCACTACAGGAGGTATAGGACCTACACATGATGATATTACTTCAGAGTCGGTAGCAAAAACTTTTGGAAAAAAATACGAATACAATAAAGAGGCTTATGCGATTCTTGAAAAATACTATGCTAATTCTGAATTCAATGAAGGAAGAAAAAAAATGGCGAAAATGCCAGAAGGTGCAACTTTAATATACAATGTGCAAGGATCTGCGCCAGCCTTTTTTTTAGAAAATGTTTTTGTGTTGCCAGGAATTCCAAGCTATGTAGAGTTAATGCTACCTCAATTAAAGGAGGTATTGATTGGCGGTAAAAAAATTATCTCTGTTTCTTGCGATGCCAAAGTAAGAGAAAGTAGTATTGCTGTGGAGCTTTCAATCATACAGGACAAATACCCAGACATAGACATAGGTAGCTATCCGTATTCAAAAGAAGGTGGTTTTGGTACAATACTTGTTATGAGGTCTGTAGATGAAGACAGAGCAAACAAATGTAAAAAAGAAATTGAAACAATGCTTAGCAAGTTTGTTCAAAAATAATGTTTTCTATTTGCATTCCTACTTTAAATAATTTTAATTATCTAAAAATTTGCTTAGAAAGCTTAAAAAAAAACTCTATCCTTAACAATGAAATAATTGTTCATGTGAATGAAGGTGGCGACGAAACTCTCCAATATGTAAAAAATAACAATTACTCACATACCTTTTCAAAAGAAAAACTTGGAGTATGCTCTTCAGTAAATTTGGCAGCAAAAAAAGCAACTAAAGATTTTATCGTTTATGCGCATGACGATATGTATTTTTTGCCAAAATGGGATCTTGTTTTAAAAAACGAAATATCAAAATTAAAAAACAATTTATTTTATTTATCAGGCACTATGATGGGTCCTAAAGAGCATATAGATTTTGACTGTGGAGATACCTACCAAAATTTTAATGAAGAAAAATTGTTAAAGAATTATACTAATTATAATCTTTATGATCATCAGGGTACTCACTGGGCACCACATGTACTTCATAAAGATCTTTGGAATAAAATTTCTGGCTTTGATGAAGCTTTTGATCCTGGCATTGGATCTGACCCTGATTTGAATATGAGACTATGGAATGAAAACGTTAGGTATTTTAAGGGTATTAATGATTTTAAAGTGTACCATTTTGGCTCTATTAGCATACGAAAGAAAAAAGACTTGATTAGCAATAATGGAACAAGACAATTTTTAAAAAAATGGGGAATGAGTGTGTCTTTTTTTAAAAAACATTATTTAAGATCTATGCAGGTATTTAAAGAGCCATTGCAAGAACCTGAAAAAAACCTATCTTACTATTTTGAACTTTTGATATGCAAAACAAAGTTAATTTTGCTTTTCTTTCAAAAATAAACCATTGCTCATTTAATAGCTAAATTATAAAAGAAGTGATGTTTTTTTGGAAAGCATACATAGCCAGTATAATTTATGACAAGTTTTTATAAAAGAATATTTCCAATAAAATTTTTAAATTACTGGAAAAAAAATAGAATAAAATTTTCTTTTAATAAAGAATTACAAAATATAACTGATGATTTTTTAAAATCAAAATCAGAAAAATTTATTTCAAACTATTGGAATATCTTAGCAATTAATCATTATAATTATATTTTGAAAGATAAGGGTGTATCAGGTTATGGAAGTTCAATTGCTAGATGGTATAGTACAATTTTATTAATCGATAATTCTTTAGAAAAATTATTAAATGTATTTTCTAAATTTAAAATAGATTTAAAAAAAGTTGAATTTTGCAAAATACATAAAAACTTTACTGTAGTTGAAAGTGCAAATTATAATTATATATGTTGTCTACTTTTTAATTTTATAAAAAAAAATAAAAAGTTAAAATTTTTATCTAAACTTCAAAAAAAATCTTACTTAAATTTTGATACTCCTTTTTTAAAAATAGAAAACTTTAAAGTGTCAAGCGACATGATGATTTCACTTTTAGATTATTTTAAAATTGAGAGACTTGTTAATTTTAAAAAAGACAAGATAATTTTAGAAATTGGTGCAGGATCTGGTAGACTATCTGATTGTATATTGACTTTAAATAAAAATACAAAGTATCTTATTTGCGATATAGTACCTTCATATTATTTGTCTTATAAAAGACTTAAAGCTTCATTTCCATATAAAAAAATTTGTTGTTTAAATAGTGAGGATAAGCAACCGGAAGTTATAAAAGAAAAAATAAATAAAAATGACATTATTTTTATTTATCCAAACCATCTAAGTATGTTGAGCAAAAAAAGTATTGACTGTACAATTTGTGTGAATTTTTTACAGGAAGTAAACAAAAAAACTGTTTTAGAATATTTTAATATAATAAATTTTATCTCAAAAAAATTGTATTTAAGTGTTTTTAAAAATATGAAAAATTGGTACTCAGGAACTCTTTTTAAAAAAACAGAAAAATATGATTTTTTTAAAGGAGATTATGACATTCCGAATAAATGGAAAAAAGTTTTTGTTGAGGAATTATATTACCCATCATCACAAATATGCGCAGGGTATCTTTTGAAGGATTAAATAATAATTTATTAATAAAGTTGTATTTGGTTTTTAAATCAAATAATAAATATAACATGCCCTCGTGGTGGAATGGTAGACACAAAGGACTTAAAATCCTTGCACTTCGGTGAGTGCCGGTTCAAGTCCGGCCGAGGGCACCACTTAAAGTGAATAAAATTATTTTAATATTTTTTATTATAATATTTGCTTCTTCCTGTTCAGAAATTTCTAAAGAAGAAAAATACATTAAAAATTGTGTAAAAGATGGAATGAAATTGAAGGGTATGGAGGAATACCTAACAGTAAAAGCCTGTGAGCTCGCAAAAAAACAAAACCCAGATGTATTTAATTATTATGAGGGTAAAATTTTTTCTATAAAAAGATGATTATGAGACTGGAAGATGTTAGGGACTTATGGTCTACTTACAAATATGTTAAAAATTCATTTATTTTTTTAAAAAGAATGTGCATAAATTGTGCACTAGTGTGCATTGAAAAAAAACAAAAAATTAAAGTGCTTGAAATGACTGGTGTAATTACTGTGGAAGTAGACTTAAAATCCTTGCACTTCGGTGAGTGCCAGTTCGAGTCTGGCCGAGGGCACCATTCATGAAATGTAGTTTAAAAAATTTATTTAAAAAAATATTTGAATTTTTTGGATACACAATAAAAAGAAATTATCCTGATAGGGTTTTTCAGTTCCCTAATAAATTTTTTCCAATTGAAATGAACGAAGTGCAAAAAAAAATTATAGTGGATAGTGAAATATATTCTATGACCGGAAGAATAAGAATGTCTCTTTTGACAAAGATTATTGAATACTTAAATAAACAAAATGCTGAGGGTGATATCGTTGAATGTGGGGTCTGGAGGGGCGGTAATTTAATATGTGCTCAATTATATTTAAATCATTTAAACTTTAAAAAGAATATAATTGGTTATGATACATTTGATGGCATGACCGAACCATCAGATTATGATGTTCAAATAGTTCAAACTAAACCTGATAGTAAAAATAATTTTAGTCCGAAACTAAGAAAAATACTTGCATCAGAGTGGATGAAAGCAACCGATAAGTATATTAATAAAGGAAAAAATATTTGGGCATATAGTAGTATGGAGGAAGTTAAGCAAAACATAAAAGAAAAAGTACCAAATAATAACATTAAACTTATAAAAGGACCCGTCGAAGAAACATTGTTAATCAAGGATAATTTACCTGAAAAAATATCTTTATTAAGACTAGATACAGATTTTTATGAGAGTACAAAAATTGAGTTGGAAGTCTTATTTCCAAAACTGATCAAAGGTGGATTTTTAATTATTGATGATTATGGTCATTGGAAAGGTGCGAGAAAAGCTGTAGATGACTACTTTAGTAAAAAAATGCCCTTTGTTCATTTTATAGATGAAACTTGTCGTCTAATAATTAAAAATTAAAAACACTTTGATCAAAACATTTGATTTGAGGAATAATAATGAGTTATAAACAAAATTATAATTAAGAATTAAACAAATTCTAGCCCTCACAGTGAAATTGGTAGACACAAAGGACTTAAAATCCTTGCACTTCGGTGAGTGCCAGTTCGAATTCCGGCCGAGGGCACCATAATCTTATCTATTTATTTCAGTCTTTATTGGAGATAGTATTCTTTAATTATGAAACTTATAGTAGCTTATTTTTTTCTATTTTCGGGAATTGTTCTAGGTAGCACTGCTAACAGTCTGCTTAAATTAACGGAAGGTTTCACAAAGCCTTTGCTATCTATCTTCTGCTCTGTGTTTATTATTCTAGCAATTTACTGCCTCTCTAAAGCGATGACTGTTATTCCAGCTGGATTTACCTACGCTACTTATGGAGGTCTTACAATTACAGCTGTAACTTTGTTTGGAATGTTTAAATATAATCAAGTTCCAAATGTTTATGGAATTATAGGTTTATTATTTATTATCGTAGGTGTAATTCTGGTAAATTATTTTGGAAGAATAAGTTCTTAAATATCTAAATTTAAAATTTTACCAGCATTTTCAGATATAAATTTAAGTCTTAAATCCGCGTCTTTTCCCATGAGATCATTTATTAATTTACTAGTTACTTTATATTTAGTCTTATCTGTTGGCACAGATACTTTAATTAAATTTCTAGTCTCTTTATTCATCGTAGTTTCTTTTAACTGAGCAGGCATCATTTCTCCTAAACCTTTAAATCTACCTATTTCAACTTTAGCATTTTTTTTAAAACTTTTAACAATCTTATCTTTTGCCTTGTCATCTCTTACATAAAAAGTTTGAGCTCCAGAGCTAATTTTGTACAAAGGCGGAACAGCCATAAATAATCTGCCGTCTTTAATTAATTCAGGCATTTCAATAAAAAAGAAAGTTAATAACAATGTAGAGATATGATCTCCATCTACATCGGCATCCGTCATGATGATAATTTTTTCATAACGCAAATCTTTTCTTGTATATTTATTTCCTCTTTGACAGCCTAATGCTTGAAGTAGATTTCCAATTTCATTATTTGCAAGAATTTTTGCAGTATTAGAATTTTTTACATTTAAAATTTTTCCTCTTAGAGGCAGTATAGCTTGAGTATAGCGGTCCCTTGCTTGTTTTGCAGACCCACCTGCAGAATCACCCTCAACAATGAAAAGCTCTGTTCCCTCAGTCTTATCGCTAGCACAATCTGCCAATTTTCCTGGTAGTCGAATTTTTCTGAAAGAAGTTTGTCTTTCAACATTGTCATTTAATTCATAAAGATTTCTCTCTCTAATTTTCTCTTCAATAAAAGTTAAAATTGATTTTGCAGCTTTTGAATTTCTGTTAAGCCAGTCTTCAAATAGAATGGACACTGACTGATCGCAGTATTTAAGCACAAAGAAAGAGGATAACTTGTTTTTAGTTTGTCCTTCAAATTCTGGATTACCTATAAAAACAGAAACTATATAACTAGCATGGCTAAAAATATCTTCTTGAGATGCTTTAATTACTGTTTTGTTGTTTTTTAATTTAGCATATTTTCGGATTGCTTTTGCAACACCGCCTCTAAAGCCACTTTCATGAGTTCCACCATTCGAAGTCGGAACTGTATTTGCAAAAGACTTGGTAAAATTATTTTTATTATCATGCCATTGAATAACCAGTTCTACTTTCCCTTTTTTGTCTTGAAAATCTCCTTTAAGGGAGCAAATTTTATCGTGGACCTTCTTAGCATTGGATAATTCAGATTTTAAATATTGCTCCAATCCTTCCGGATAAAATAAGGTATCTTTGTTTGGAATATTTTCTTTTCTACTTAATAGGCTTTTGTCACATTCCCAGTGAATTTTTACGCCCTTAAATAAAAAAGCTTTATTCCTACAAGTTTCATAAATTTTTATGGGAAGAAATTTTAAATCTTTTCCAAATATTTGATCATCAGGTAAAAAAGTAACTCTAGTACCGTGTGGAGAAGGGTAGGTTCCTTTTTGGACAAGTTTATTTAAAGGTTTGCCTCTAGAGTATTCCTGAAAGTGTATTTTTTTCTTTTTAAAAACTTCCACTTTCATTTTAGAAGATAGCGCGTTGACTACCGACAAGCCAACCCCATGCAGTCCAGCCGACGTTGTGTATACTCCATCTTCTTTAAATTTTCCCCCAGAGTGAAGGGTGGTCATTACCACCTCTAAAGCGCTTTTGTTTTTTTTAGGATGTTTGTCAATTGGAATTCCGCGTCCATTATCCATGACAGTTAAGGAGCCATTTTTATTTAATATTATTGTTATTTCGGAAGCCTCCCCCGCAACGACTTCATCCATACAGTTGTCTATAATTTCATTTGCTAAGTGGTGATAGGCAGTTTCATCGGTACCACCAATATACATGCCTGGCCTTTTTCTTACCGGACTGAGGCCCTCTAAAACTTCAATATCTTTTGCTGAATAGTTATTTTTTTTTGTTACCACGTTAAGATCATTAGATTAATTTAAAAAAATATACAGATTAATTTTTATTTGATTTTGAATAAAAAAAAACCCCACATTTTCATGCGGGGTTTTAATTTTTTAAAAAAACGCAGCTTAACAGCTGTAGTACATTTGATATTCTGCTGGATGAGGAGAATGTTCTAAATTGTAAACTTCTTCCATCTTAAGATCAATATATGCTGATATTTGATCATCAGTAAATACGTTACCTGCTGTTAAAAAAGATCTGTCTTTATCAAGGCTTTCTAGCGCTTCTCGTAGAGAACCACAAACTTGTGGTACACCCTCAAGCTCTTCGGAACTTAAAGAGTATAAATCTTTATCAAAAGGTTGGCCTGGATCAATTTTATTTTTAATTCCATCAAGTCCTGCCATTAACATTGATGCAAAAGTTAAATAAGGGTTGCCAGCGGCATCTGGAAATCTTACTTCAACTCTTTTACCTTTAGGGCTAGTGCTAAACGGTATTCTACAACTCGCAGATCTATTTCTTGAGGAATAGGCAAGAATAACTGGAGCTTCAAATCCAGGAATTAATCTTTTGTAACTGTTTGTCGTAGCATTAGTAAATGCATTAAGAGCTTTAGCATGCTTGATGATTCCACCAATGTAGTAAAGACACTCTTGTGATAGACCTGCATACTTATCTCCAGCAAATGTTGGCTTGCCATCTTTCCAAATCGATTGGTGACAGTGCATTCCCGAACCATTATCCCCTTTAACTGGCTTTGGCATAAACGTTGCGGTTTTGCCAAATGAGTGGGCAACCATGTGAGCTGCATATTTATAAATTTGCATGTTATCTGCATTAGTAACCATTGTATCAAACATGGTTCCTAGTTCATGCTGAGAAGGAGCAACCTCATGGTGATGTTTTTCTACTTTCACACCCATGTCTTTCATTGCTTTTAACGTTTCTGCTCTTAGATCTTGGCAGCTATCAACTGGTGGCACTGGAAAATATCCACCTTTTACTCCAGGTCTGTGACCCATGTTACCATTTTCATATTTTTTATCTGAATTATAAGGACCTTCTGAACTGTCAATTTCAAAAGAAACTTTATTCATGGAGTTAGAAATTTTTACATCATCAAAAACAAAATATTCAGGCTCAGGTCCAAAATAAATAGTGTCACCAATGCCTGTTGTTTTTAAATACGCCTCTGCTTTTTTTGCAATCGATCTTGGATCTCTTTCGTAGTAATCTTTTTTAATCGGATCCATAATGTCACAAAAAATGACCAGTGTGTTATGAGAGGTAAAAGGATCGACAAAAGATCTCGTTAAGTCTGGTTTTAAAATCATATCTGATTCATTAATAGCCTTCCACCCAGCAATCGATGAACCATCAAAAAACGTTCCATCATTTAAAAAATCAGCATCAATCGTACTAATATCTTGAGTTAAGTGCTGAAGTTTCCCCCTAGGGTCCGTAAACCTCAAGTCTACAAATTCAATCTCTTTATCCTTAATTGTTTTTAAAATGTTTTCTGCAGTCATTTTTGTTAGCTCCTGTTATTTCTTAAGTTACAAATGGATAATTAATACTATTTAAGAATATTTATGAATGCTTTTATACCATGCCTGATATGCATATTGTTGATAATAAAATTTCATACTAACAAACAACTTTTGATTGAATATGCTTAAGTAATGCAAATATCTGCATAAAAGCATATAAAACAAATCTTAATGAAAAAAACTATATTAGTTACTGGTGGTACTGGAGTTATAGGACTTTCTATAATAGAGCTTTTTTACAAAAAGGGATTCAATGTTATTGCCGCTGGAATTAGTAAAGCTAATAATACAAAAATATTTAAAAAAAAATTTAGTTCCAAGAGATCTTTAACTATCAATACAGAGCTCACAAGCTCTAAGAATGTTAGAAAAGTAATAACGAGTTCTCTTAAAAAATTTAAAAAAATTGATGTGCTGATTAATTGTGCTGGAATTCAATTTGTGATGCCTCTTGAAAAATATCCAGAAAAGGTTTGGAGAAAGATGATGGATATTAACCTCACAACTCCTTTTTTGTTCACAAAGGAACTCTTACCCATTATGAGAAAAAATAAATGGGGCAGAATTGTTAATATAGCTTCTACCCACGGCCTAATTGGTTCAGTAAATAAATCTGCCTACACAGCTTCTAAGCATGGGTTGGTTGGATTGACAAAAGTAACAGCTCTAGAAACTGCAGAAGATCCAATTACATGCAACTCTTTATGTCCAGGCTTTGTGCTTACCGAACTAATCCAAGATCAAATAGAGGTGGTTGCAAAGAAAAAAAATATTCCAATTAACAGAGCCGGTGTTGAGATGTTGAGAGAAAAACAGCCATCTTTAAAATTTGTTAAAAAAGAAGATATCGCCACCATGATATTTTTTTTATGCAGCAAAGAGGCAGATCAAATTACGGGATCTAACTTATCCCTAGATGGAGCTTGGACAGCACAATAAATAGCGCTTACAAATATCATTATTATCTTCAATTGATTAATATTTAAAAAGCACTATAAATAGCCAGAAATTAATCGCGGAAGTGGCGGAATGGTAGACGCGCTGGTCTTAGAAACCAGTGAGGCAACTCGTGAAGGTTCAAGTCCTTTCTTCCGCACCAAATGAGGAATTATGAAAGTTACTGTAACATCGTCTAAAAACCTTCAATCAACTTTAAAAATCGTGGTTGAAAAAAAAGAAATAGACACAAAAATAGAAGTAAGACTATCTGAATTAAAAAATACAATTAATTTAAAAGGATTTCGACCGGGCAAAGCTCCCATGGCGTTGTTAAAAAAACAATTTGGCTCTTCAGTTTATGGGGAAGTGGCAGAAAAATTGCTTCAAGAATCTACCTTCCAAGCACTTAAAGAAAAAAATATCACACCAGCAAGCCAGCCAAAAATTGATGTTCAAACTTCAGGTGAAGATAAAAATTTAGAATTCACTGTTGCCGTAGAACAGGTACCAGAAATAAAGAAAATAGATTTTGAAAAAATTACGTTAAATAAATATGAGGTAAAATCAGATAAGAAAGAAATTGAGCAGAGATTAAAAGGCATTGCAGAAAGTAATAAAAAATACGTTGATAAAAAGGACAAAGCTGCAAATGACGATATGGTGGTCTTTAATTTTGAAGCTACAGTCGAGGGAAAGCCATTTGAGGGAAATAAAGGTGAAAAGCTTCAAATTGTTTTAGGTAAAGATCTTTTTATTCCAGGTTTTGATGAACAAATGATCGGTTCCAAGCAGGGAGATGAAAAAGTTGCAAAAGTTATGTTGCCAGAAAACTATCCGAATAAAGAATTGGCAGGCAAACCAGCAGAGTTTAAATGTAAAATTGTAGAAGTAAAAAAACCAGAAGACCAGAAAATTGATGATGCTTTTGCTAAAAATTTTGGCGCCAAAGATCTTAAGGATTTAGAGAGTATGATTGGCAATCAAATTTCCAAAGAATACGAGAGCGTAACAGACCAGCTTTTGAAAAAAGAAATTTTAGATGATTTAGATAAGAAATTTACTTTTGATTTACCCAAAGGATTGTTGGAGGATGAAGTGCAAAATGTAGAGCATTCTTTAGTTCATGAAAAAATGAATGAACTAAAAGCTAAAGGAGAAAAATTTAAGCATGAGCACGATCATGATAAAATTAAATTATCCGATAGTGATAAACAAACTGCTCTAAAGATTGCAAAAAGAAGAGTCAAGCTTGCTTTATTGTTAAATAAAACTGGTGAAGAAAATAATATCAAAGTTACTCCAGAAGAACTAAAGATGGAATTAGAAAAACAGTTAAGAAATTATCCGGGACAAGAAAAAAACATTAGAGACTTTTACCAAAAAAATCCTGCTGAATTAACTAAGCTAAAAGGACCTGTTTTTGAAGACAAGGTTGTTGAGCTTATTAAAAGCAAGGGTAAAATAGTGACCAAGGTTATGTCCAAAGAAGAGTTGTTGAAGCTGTTTAATAGTATTGGTGAAGAAGATAAGAAAAAAAAGACTTCCCCTAGTAAAACAAAGGAAAAAGCAACACCTGACAAAACTGTAAAAAAAGCCACTCCTAAAAAAACTAGTAAAAAATAGTTAAACAGAGTAAATTCTGATTCGTATGAAAGATCCATTTGATGTTTACATGAATACCTTAGTGCCCATGGTTGTTGAGCAAACTCCAAGGGGTGAAAGGGCTTATGATATTTATTCTAGACTTTTAAAGGAAAGAATTATTTTTTTAGTTGGTCCCATCAACTCTCAGGTTTCTAGTTTAATTTCTGCACAACTTCTTTTTTTAGAATCGGAAAATAATTCCAAAGAAATTTTTATGTACATTAATAGTCCTGGTGGCATTGTTACAGATGGTCTGGCTATCTATGATACCATGCAATACATCAAGCCTGCTGTTGCAACACTTTGTATTGGACAGGCTTGCTCTATGGGTTCTTTTCTTTTAGCTGCTGGTGAAAAAGGTCAGCGTATGTCACTACCCAACTCCAGAGTTATGGTACACCAACCTTCTGCAGGCTTTCAAGGTCAAGCAACAGATATTGAAATTCATGCCAATGAAATTATGCAAACTAAAAAAAAGTTAAATGAAATTTATTCCAAACACACTGGTCAGAGTGTAGAAAAAATTAAAGAAGCTTTAGAGCGAGATAAGTTCATGAGCGCTGAAGAGGCAAAGGCATTTGGTTTAATAGATAAAGTTGTTGAAAAAAGATCTTCTTAACCACTCAAAACCTCAATATTCTTCCTAATTGTATCTACAGATACAACTAATGCTTGATATTAGTGTGGCCAGCATATTATTGTCTGTTCATTGATTCGATTATGACAAAAGAAACTAAAAATACATTGTACTGCTCTTTTTGTGGAAAGAGTCAACACGAGGTCAGAAAACTAATTGCCGGTCCTACGGTTTTTATTTGTGATGAGTGTGTTGAGCTTTGTATGGACATCATTAAAGAGGAGAGCAAAAGTAATTTTTCTAAAAATGAAGAAGGAGTTCCTTCTCCAAAAGAAATTTTTTCCACACTAGATGAATACGTCATCGGTCAAAAGACAGCCAAGCAAATTTTATCGG
Source organism: Pelagibacteraceae bacterium (assembly GCA_008638205.1). GTDB lineage: Bacteria > Pseudomonadota > Alphaproteobacteria > Pelagibacterales > Pelagibacteraceae > IMCC9063. Next base: position 61,886 of record VTPO01000005.1, read on the forward strand.
TAGCAGTTCACAATCATTACAAAAGACTAAACTATGAAGGAAAAAATAATAAAGGCGATGTAGAGCTTGCAAAATCAAATATTTTATTAATGGGCCCAACTGGTTGTGGAAAAACTTTGTTAGCTCAGACTTTAGCAAGAATACTAGATGTTCCATTTACTATGGCGGATGCTACTACCCTAACCGAAGCAGGGTATGTTGGTGAAGATGTGGAAAATATTATTTTAAAACTTCTTCAAGCTGCAGACTACAATGTTGAAAAAGCTCAACGTGGTATTGTTTATATTGATGAAGTGGATAAGATTAGTAGAAAAACAGAAAATCCATCTATTACTAGAGATGTATCTGGTGAAGGAGTTCAGCAAGCTTTATTAAAAATTATGGAAGGTACGGTTGCTAGTGTTCCTCCCCAAGGAGGTAGAAAGCATCCTCAACAAGAATTTTTACAAGTAGATACTACAAATATACTTTTTATTTGTGGCGGTGCTTTTGCAGGCATTGATAAAATTATCTCATCAAGAGACAAGGGATCTTCCATTGGATTTGGTTCCAAATTAAACACCAAGGCAGAAAAAAAAGTTGGTGAATTATTAAAAAGTATTGAACCTGAAGATTTGTTAAAATTTGGTTTGATTCCAGAATTTATTGGCAGACTTCCTATTATTTCTACTTTGGAAGATTTAGATGAAGATTCTTTGGTTAAAATTTTAGAAGAGCCTAAAAATTCATTAACTAAGCAATATGCTAAACTCTTTGAAATTGAAGGGGTTAAATTAAATTTTTCAAAAGATGCACTCAAGGCTATTGCTGGAAAAGCTATTCTGAGAAAAACGGGAGCTAGAGGATTAAGATCTATTATTGAAGAAGTATTATTGGAAACTATGTTTGACCTTCCTTCTATAGAGAACGTAGAAGAAGTAGTAGTGAACAAGGAAGTAATCCTTGGAAAATCTAAGCCACTACTGATTTATTCCAAGAAATCCTCCAAAGAAGAAAAAATAGCTAATTAGCTTATTAACAGCACCTCACAAATCATACTTGTATTCGTTAAATTAATACTTATTTAATAGAGTGGTTATGACAGATGTTACAAAAGTCAATTTAAATGAATACCCAATCCTACCACTTAGGGATATTGTAGTATTTCCGAATGCAGCCATCCCCTTATTTGTCGGTAGAGAAAAATCTATTAAGGCCTTAGAGGCTGTAGCCTCAAAGTATAAAAAAATTATTTTAGTAGCTCAAAAAGATTCGGAAACAGACGATCCTAAGGACAAAGATGTTTATGCTTACGGAACTTTAGGAGAAATACTCCAATTGCTTAAATTACCGGACGGCACTGTAAAAATTTTAGTTGAAGGAAAATCTATAGTTAAAATTAAAGAATTTAAAAAAAATGAAGATTTCTTATTAGCAGATTGTGAGGAAGTTAAACTCGATTCTAAAAAGCCTGAAGCAATTTCTTTATCCAAGGCTATTATTGGAAAATACGAAAAGCTTTCGAAAATTTCAAAAAAATTTAATGATGAAAATAACATCAATTTTAAAAACGAAACAGATCCGGTAGTTATATCCAATAAGATTGCTTCAAATTTAAGTATCGATCTTTTTGAAAAGCAAAAGATTTTAGAAAGTGTCGATATTCAAAAAAAATTAGAATTAATTTTAGGTTATTTAGATAATGAAATTGATGTCTTGTCTGTGGAAAAAAGAATTAGAGGTAGGGTTAAAAATCAAATGGAAAAAACTCAGAGGGAGTATTATCTCAATGAGCAATTAAAGGCGATCCAAAAAGAGCTTGGTGAAATTGAGGAAGGAAAAGATGAAACCAAAGTTCTAGAAGATTCTATTAAAAAAGCAAAAATGTCCAAAGAGGCAGAAGAAAAATGTTTTGCAGAATTAAAAAAATTACGAATGATGAGTCCCATGTCTGCAGAATCTACGGTAGTAAGAAATTACTTAGAGTGGATGGTTGCTTTGCCGTGGCATAAGTCTTCTAAAGTGAACACGGATATTAATGTAGCTCAAAAAGTTTTAGACAAAGACCATTATGGTCTTGAAAAAGTAAAAGATAGAATTTTAGAGTTTCTTGCAGTCCAGTCTAGAATACAAAAAATTAAAGGACCTATTCTATGTTTGGTAGGACCTCCAGGAGTAGGAAAAACATCTTTGGGTAAATCAATTGCCAAAGCGACTGGAAGAGAATTTGTTAGAATGTCTTTAGGTGGTGTTCGCGATGAAGCAGAAATTAGAGGTCACAGAAGAACTTATATAGGCAGTCTTCCAGGTAAAATTATTCAGATGATGAAAAAAACGGGAACCAAAAATCCCCTTTTTTTATTGGATGAAATTGACAAGGTAGGAAATGATTATAGAGGAGACCCTTCATCCGCATTACTGGAGGCTTTAGATCCAGAACAAAACAATACTTTTAACGATCATTATTTAGAAGTGGATTATGATCTTTCCAACGTTATGTTTGTTACTACTGCAAATACCCTTAATATCCCTGGACCATTATTAGATAGAATGGAAATTATTAGAATATCTGGTTACACGGAAGATGAAAAATCAGAAATTGCTAAAAAATATTTAATTCCCAAACAAATTAAAGACAGTGGCTTGAAAGAAGGGGAATGGAAAATTGATGACGAGTCTATCAAAAGCATCATTCGACATTACACGAGAGAGTCAGGAGTGAGAGGTTTGGAAAGAGAAATTTCTAAGCTAACCAGAAAAGCGGTTAAAGAAATTGTTACTAGCAAATCTACTACGATTGATCTGAAAGAGGATCAGGTAGAAAATTACCTTGGTGTTAAAAAGTTTAAATATGGAGAGATTGAACAAGATGACAAGGTAGGTACTGTTACTGGACTTGCTTGGACAGAAGTCGGTGGAGAAATCTTGTCCATTGAAACTTTAGTGATGCCTGGAAAGGGAAAATTAGAACTAACAGGAAAACTAGGAGATGTCATGAAAGAATCTATGCATGCTGCGAAATCCTTTGTGAGATCAAGATGTTTAGAATTTGGAATTATACCTCCAGTGTTTGAAAAAAAAGATATTCATATTCATGTTCCGGAAGGTGCTACACCCAAAGATGGACCTTCTGCTGGAATTGGAATGGTGACAGCTATTGTTTCCGCACTGACCAATACACCAGTTAAAAAAGATGTGGCTATGACCGGTGAAGTTACATTGAGTGGAAGAGTATTGCCCATCGGTGGTTTAAAAGAAAAATTGTTAGCAGCACTTCGTGGTGGTATTAAAACAGCAATTATTCCTGCAGAAAATGAAAAAGATTTAAAAGAAATTCCTGACAATGTTAAGCAAGGCCTAAAAATTATTCCGGTTAAACATGTCGAGGAAGTTTTAAAAATCGCACTTACCAAAAGCCTTAAGCCAGTCGAGTGGGTAGAAATAGAGCAAATTCCCTCCAATAATAACAAGGGAACTTCCCAAGAGAGCAAGCATTAATTATAATGCTTTGTGACTGTTAGATTTCCTGCTATAAGATTTTTCTGAATTTAAAAAGGGCGATTAGCTCAGTTGGTAGAGCATCTCGTTTACACCGAGAGGGTCGGGAGTTCGAGTCTCTCATCGCCCACCAACATTCGGGGGTGTAGCTCAGTTGGTTAGAGCGCTGGCCTGTCACGCTAGAGGTCGCGAGTTCGAGTCTCGTCACTCCCGCCAAAATTAAAAAATTATTTTTTGTTTTTGCTTTTCTTTTTCTTATCGTCTTCAATCTTTAGACTTCTAGCAATATTTAAGATTTTATTTTTTATCTCAGAGTTAGTTTTTGCAGATCCATTAGATAGTTTGCAGGAACTATAGTTTGCAGTACATTTTTTTAAAAATGTTTTGACATCCAAAGATGTTACGGCCAATTCATTGGACTTAAAGTTTACTTGAATTTTATAAGAAGTGCCTGTCTCGTTAGAATCAACCCAGTCTGAAATTAGAATGCCCCCTGAATAATTTGCTGATGCAATAGGTACATCCTGTAAGCTTTGCAAACTAGCTCTCCATAAAACATTAGAGGTTGCGAATTCGTAGGTAGTTCCGCCTAAGGCTTTTGTTCCTAATCCAAAAATACCAGGATCATCTCGTTCCATCATTCTTTCTTTAATATTGACGGTTTGATTCTTCCTCTTTTTGATTATAGTTCCTTCTTCCTTGTCCTTTCCCTTTAAAATACCGCAACCATTTAAAAAAATGGAAATAAAAACAAACAAAAAGCTATATTTTATTATTTTTTCCATTGGAGTTTTCTTTGTTGCAAAAATACAACATCTTGTGACTAAATTCATTAATATTTTTATTTCTCTTAAATTAATTAAGTTTAGATATATATATTTGATTAATTAAACTTAAACAAAGGAAAAAACAATGAAAAAACTATTGTTAGGTTCTGCTCTAGCGGCATCTGTATTAATTGCAGGTTCTTCTTTTGCTGAAACAAAAGTAACGGGTTTACTTGAGACTACTATCAACTCAGAAAACTCGGAAACAGCTTCGACCAATCCTGGTTCAACTGGTGCTACAATCGGTCACGAAACTGAAATAACTGTTAGTACTTCTAAAGAGCTAGATAATGGTCTTAGCCTTACTGCTGGTTTTGATATAACTGATGGTGTTTCAAGTGATCAGTACTTAAAACTATCCATGGGAAGCACTACATTTGCAATTGGAAATGATGTTTCTGGTGTTGCAGATAACGTATCTCAAGAAGACTTTGCACCATTTATCGCGAATCCATTTCATGGTGAAGGTGGTTCTGGTAACATAGCCGGTATTAACACTGTTCACGGTAACAATGGTTTATATCTTATCAATAAGCAGGATATGTTTACTATTGAAGGTGTTTATACTCCAAACTTAAATGCTGGAGCATCAACAGGCCCTTCTTCAAACGGTCTTGCTGAAACAGGATCTGGTTACGATCTAGCGATTCACGGTAACTTTGGAATCGAAGGATTGAAAGTTGGTTATGGTGTATCAGACACTAGTCACGATGTTGCTGCCTCTGTAAAAGAAGGTACAGGTTACGGAATTAAATATTCTAATTCTGGTATAACTGTTGGTGCTGGTTTTACTGAAAGTAAGACAGGAACTGTCGAAGAGACAAGTCTTGCTTATGGTATTTCTTACGCAGTTAATGATGCACTTAGCATCGGTTACTACGAAGGCGAACATGATTCTGGAGTATCATCTGCAGCTCTTAATGAAGACTACCAATCTATTCAAGTTGGTTATGACTTCGGTGGCTTAGGTGTTACTGCATCTGTTTACAACATTGAAAACATCGGTGGTGTTGCAGGTACTGACCAAGAAATGTTTGAACTTAGAACTGTTACTAAGTTTTAATTAATAAAAACTTTTAAATTAAAAAGGCCCAATATTTATTGGGCCTTTTTTTTATTTGAAATATAATTAAAAATTCCAAGAGCCGCACTACAGGCATTAGCTACATTTAAACTCTCTATTGTATTTGCCATATTTAATTTAATTAAAAAATCACAATTTTTTTTAGTTAATTCTTTCAATCCAGACCCCTCAGAACCCAAAACAAAAACATTGTTTGTTTTTGCAATTGTTTTTTCATTAAATTCTTCCCCTTGATTTGAATCAAATCCATAGATAAAAAAATTCTTTTTCTTAATATCTCTTAAGGACTGGTTGAGATTAGACACTATGTATATAACAATATATTCCATTGCCCCTGAGGCAGTCTTAAAGATTTCCATACTATCTGACTTGAAGTTTTTCTTTTCAATAATCAACCCTTGTATTCCAAAGCAAACAGAGGTCCGTATGATAGATCCTATATTCCTGACGTCTGTAATGTTTTCCAATGCTATAAAATTTATTTTACTAGATTGGGAAATGTCTTTTAGGTTTTGATTGGGCAGCTCTTCAATTTGGGCAAAAGTGTTTTGGTGAGCAATCTGTTCATTGTTTTTTACAATTTTATTTTCGTCTTTGTGTTTGTAATGTTGGTATTTAAGATTGCGCTTGATACACAGTTTTTCTGTCAAACTATCTTGTTTGCAAATGACTTGAGCAATCTTTCTTTTAGGATTTTTTATTGCTTCATTAACAGTGTGCTGGCCACATATCCAAAAAATTTTCATATATTCATTATGTTTCTATTCGATCATTATAATATTGTAAAAATCTTAAATTAAATATATCTATCGAGGCTAATTTTGGAGGGATACCAAAGCAGTCAAATGGGGCGGGCTGTAAACCCGCTGGCTCCGGCCTTCGAAGGTGCGAATCCTTCTCCCTCCACCAAAAATACCTATTTTTATTAGTGTTTTTAGTATCTCCAAGGTGTTGATTCTTGATACTTTAATGCTATAAGCACTTGGCTGTTGTGGGTATAACAGTTTGGTACTGCGGGTGTAGTTCAATGGTAGAACTCCAGCCTTCCAAGCTGGTTGTGAGAGTTCGATTCTCTTCACCCGCTCCAAAAAATTAAACAAAAAAAATAAAAAGGATTAAAATAGAAATGTCAAAAGAGAAATTTAACAGGAGCAAACCGCATTGTAACATTGGAACAATCGGCCACGTCGACCACGGTAAAACAACTTTAACTGCAGCGATTACAAAAGTTTTATCTACAGCAGAAGGATCTAGTGCAACTTTTTCAGCATACGATCAGATTGACAAATCTCCTGAAGAAAAAGAAAGAGGAATTACAATTTCAACAGCCCATGTTGAATACGAAACTCCAAAAAGACACTACGCACACGTAGATTGTCCAGGTCACGCTGATTACGTAAAAAACATGATTACTGGTGCCGCACAAATGGACGGAGCTATCTTAGTGGTGAATGCAGCGGATGGACCAATGCCACAAACGAGAGAGCACATTCTACTTGCAAGACAAGTGGGTGTTCCTTCATTGGTGGTGTTTTTAAATAAATGTGACACGGTAGATGACAAAGAACTTTTAGAATTAGTTGAAATGGAAATTAGAGAACTTCTTACTTCTTACAAATATCCAGGAGACACTATTCCCATCATTAAAGGATCAGCTTTAAAAGCGTTAGAAGGTGATCAGGAAATGGGAATTAAACCAATTCTTGAATTAATGAAAGCTGTGGATGACACTATTCCTCAGCCTGCTAGACCTGTCGAAAAACCTTTCCTAATGCCTATTGAAGATGTCTTTTCAATTTCAGGACGTGGAACAGTGGTGACGGGTAGAATTGAACTTGGACAAGTAAAAACTGGTGAAGAAATTGAAATCATCGGAATTAAAGAAACACAAAAATCAGTTTGTACTGGAGTGGAAATGTTTAGAAAACTTTTAGACTCAGGTGAAGCTGGTGATAACGTGGGAATTCTTCTTAGAGGAATTGAAAGAGATCAAGTGGAGCGTGGACAAGTTCTTGCAAAACCTGGTTCTATCAAACCCCATACAAAATTTGAAGCTCAAGCTTATATTTTGAAAAAAGAAGAGGGTGGAAGACATACTCCTTTCTTTACTAAATATAGACCTCAGTTTTATTTTAGAACTACGGACGTTACAGGTGAAGTAACATTGCCAGAAGGAACAGAAATGATCATGCCCGGCGATGATGCTAAAATGACAGTAACTTTAATCAATCCTATTGCGATGGATGAAAATCTTAAATTTGCAATTAGAGAAGGTGGAAGAACTGTTGGTGCGGGAGTAGTAACTAAAGTTATAGAGTAAAACTCTACAAAGGAGTGTAGCTCAACTGGTAGAGCGCCGGTCTCCAAAACCGGAGGCTGTGGGTTCAAGTCCCTCCACTCCTGCCAGACTTGAGACATTGATAACTATGCAAAACCCACTTAATTTTTTAAGAAGTGTTAAACAAGAGATTTTTAAAATCACTTGGCCCACAAGCAAGGAAGCTTTGATGGGAACAGTTATGGTGATTGCTATGGCAGTAGTTGCTTCTTTGTTTTTTTTACTTTTAGATCAGTTTTTTAAAGTGGGTCTTAACTACTTAATTGGAGCTTAAACACAACATGATGAAATGGTACATTGTTCAATCTTATTCTGGATTTGAAAAGAAAGTCTCAGAACAAATTCAAGAAGAGCTGGATAAAGCTGATCTATCGGATCATTTTGATCAGGTTTTAGTTCCCACACAAGATGTAACTGAAATTAAAAAAGGAAAAAAAACCATTGTTAAAAAGAAGTATTTTCCAGGCTACGTTCTTGCAAAAATGATTATGACGGATCAAATTTATCACTTAATTAAAGACTTGAAGAAAGTAAGTGGTTTTTTAGGCCCTCAAGGAAAGCCTTCACCTATTCATGAGGATGAGGTTCAAAAAATTCTTGGAAATATGGAAGAAAGCATTTCCAACCCTACTAGCTCAGTTATCTTTACTATTGGTGAGCAAGTTAAGGTCTCAGATGGGCCTTTTGCTTCATTTAATGGTTTAATTGAAGAAATAGATGAAGATAAATCTAGACTTAAGGTTTCAGTTTCTATATTTGGTAGGCCGACACCTGTAGATTTAGATTATGCGCAGGTAGAAAAGTTATAGAATTATGGCAAAAGAAATTTCAGGTTATTTAAAATTGCAAATTAAAGGCGGGCAAGCAAACCCAGCACCTCCTGTTGGACCTGCTTTAGGACAACGTGGAATTAATATTATGGAATTTTGCAAAGCTTTTAACGATAAGACCAAAGAATTTATGGGACAGCCTGTTCCAGTAGTGATTACTATTTACAAAGATAAAAAATTTGATTTTATTATCAAGACACCTCCAGCTTCTCACTTAATTAAAGAAGCAATGAAACTAAAATCTGGATCCAAAGAACCAGGAAGATTGTCTGCTGGCATTATTACCAAAGAACAATTAAAAAAAATTGCTGAAGCAAAAATGAAAGATTTAAGTGCCTTTGACATTGAAGAAGCAATTAAAATCATCGCAGGTTCTGCAAGATCCATGGGAATACAGGTAAAAGACTAATGGCTGAAAAAAAGAAATCAAAAAGATATCGATCTTTAGTAAAAGATTTTGATAAAAATAATTCTTTGAAAATTGAAGAAGCTGTTAAAGTTATTAAAGAAAAATCAAAAGCTAAATTTGTAGAATCGTTTGATGTTTGCTTTTCTCTAGCAGTAGATAAAACTAAACCAGATAGCGTTTTAAGAACTACAGTAGATTTGCCAAACGGTAACGGAAAAAAAATTAAAATTGCAGTTATCTGCTCTAATGACAAAGTGGAAGAGGCTAAATCTGCAGGAGCAGAAATTGCTGGCTCGGATGATTTAATTGAGACTATCAATTCAGGAAAAATTGATTTTGATGTTTTGATTGCAGCACCAGACATGATGTCTAAAGTAGGAAAATTAGGAAAAGTTCTTGGACCAAAAGGTATTATGCCTAACCCAAAATTCGGTACAGTTTCACCTAATGTAGCAAAGGCTGTGACGGATATTAAGAATGGAAAAGTGGAAATTCGTTGCGATAAAGATGGAAACTTAAATTTATCCATAGGAAGAGTAAACTTTGATGATTCTAAAATAATTGAAAATTTTAAATCCGTATATGACGTTATTGAAAAAGAAAAACCAGCAGGCCTTAAAGGAAATTACATTAAGAATATTTTTGTAACTAATTCTATGGGACCTTCAGTAAAATTAAATTTAGCAAATTAATCATATGAACCGAGAACAAAAAACAAATTACGTTTCTTCTTTAAAAGAAAGTTTAAATAATAATGAAGCTATGATGATTTATCATTACCAAGGCTTGAATGTTAATCAGCTCGATGATTTGAGAAATCAAATGCGTGAAGCTGGTGCTTTATTAAAAGTTACTAAAAATAGAATTACCAAGATTGCTTTAAAAGATACCCAGCATGAAGAGGCTATTTCTCTTTTTTCAGGACAAACTGGAGTAGCTCTATCAAAAGATCCAATTACTTTAGCGAAAACATTAGTCAACTTTCAAAAGAAGAATGATATGTTAAAAATCGTGGGCGGAGTAATGGATAGTAAAGTTTTAGCCCCAGAGGATGTAGCTAAGATTGCGACATTACCGACATTAGATGAAGCAAGGGCTAAAATCGCAGCTATATTGCAAACACCAGCTCAACAATTAATAAGTATTTTGCTTGCACCTGGCGCAAAAATTGCTAATTTGGCGCACGCAAAAAGTTTAAAAAAAGATTAACCATCAAATCTCAAAGGGAAGACAATGACTGACTTAAATAAAATTATCGAAGATTTATCAAAATTAACTGTAGTTGAAGCTGCAGAATTATCAAAAGCATTAGAAGAAAAGTGGGGCGTTACTGCTGCTGCTCCTGTAGCTGTGGCTGCAACTGGTGGAGCTGCTGCTGGTGAAGCTGCAGAGGAAAAAACTGATTTTACTGTTGTGTTAGCATCAGCAGGTGAAAATAAAATTGGAGCAATTAAAGAAGTAAGAGCATTTACAGGTCTTGGATTAAAAGAAGCTAAAGATCTTGTTGAAGCTGCACCGAAAGAATTAAAGCAAGGTGTATCGAAAAAAGATGCTGAAGAGTTGCAGAAAAAATTTGCAGCTATTGGTGCCAAGATAGAATTAAAATAAATTTAAAAGTAGTAATTAAAATCTAGGTAAAACTAGATCATAAAATATATATGCATTTATCTTTCACAGATAAAAAAAAGATCAGAAAAAGTTTTGGTAAGTTAGAAAATATTTTAAAAATTCCGGATTTAATAGAAGTTCAAAGATCTTCTTATAACAGTTTTTTAAAATTAAATTCTGAAAATAAATCTGGCTTAGATAAAGTTTTTAGAGAAGTATTTCCTATCGAAGATTTTGCAGGTCTTGCAACCATTGAATATATTTCGTACCGATTTGAAAAAGAAAAATATGATGTTGGTGAGTGTAAGCAAAGAGGCTTAACTTATTCTGCTCCACTCAAAGTAACGTTGCGTTTAGTTGCTTATGATGTGAATGAAGAAACTCAAACCAAACAAATTCTTTCAGCTAAAGAACAAGAAGTATACATGAGTGATGTTCCTTTGATGACGGACAAAGGTACATTTGTAATTAATGGAACAGACCGTGTTGTTGTAAACCAAATGCACAGAAGTCCAGGTTTATTTTTAGATCATGATAAAGGAAAATCTCATTCCAGTGGAAAATTACTGTTTAATTGTAGAGTAATTCCTTACAGAGGTTCATGGCTTGATTTAGAATATGATATTAAAGATATTTTATATTTTAGAATAGATAGAAAAAGAAAAATTCCAGTTACCACTCTGTTAATGGCACTGGGTCATGCCAAAGATGAGTTGTTAAACTTATTTCACAAATCTATCAGATTTGATTTTACTAATG
>VTPO01000022.1 GCA_008638205.1 Pelagibacteraceae bacterium
CTCAAATTATCAATTTTTTGTTCTTCACAAACTCCATAGACTCGCACTCTATATTTTCTTATAAATTTATTTTTCGGAAGCTCCAGACTTCTTGCTACCTCCCCATCATTAGTAACAATCAGTAATCCTTCAGAGTTTACATCCAATCTACCCGCAAAAATAAAATTTTTAAATTTTTTTGGAAGTAGATCGTAAACAATTTTTCGTTCATCTTGTTTGTTCTTAGAGCAGATACAATCAGTTGGTTTATAAAATTTGTAAATTTGCTTGAATTTTTTAAAAATCAATAATTTGCCATCTAATTTTATAGAATCGGTCTTATTCACAAAATGAACTGGTGTGACAAGCACCTGTCCGTTTAGGTGGATTCTTCCATCCTCAATCATTCGCTCGATCTCTCGTCTAGATCCTATATTATAAGATGCTAAAAATTTTGAAATTCTAACTTTTTCAGGTAATTCTTTCTTCATATGAATAGTTTCAAACTCTACATAGATACTCTATTGAAATTGTGCAACCAAGCAATAAAGAGAAATGAAGTGCCAGTTAGTGCTATAATCGTAGACCCCAAGAGTAAAAAAATTATTGCCAGAGCTCACAATTTATCAATCCGCAACAAAGACCCATTAGCACATGCAGAGATATTAGTTATTAGAAAAGCGCTTAAATCTTTAGGTAAAAAAAGACTAGACGGTATGGATATTTATTGCTCACTTGAACCTTGTGTTATGTGTACGTCAGCTATCGCTTTATCACAAATAAGGAATATTTATTTTTGTGCTGAAGATAAAGCTAGTGGAGGTTTGATTAATGGTCCAAAATTGGGTTTCTCCAAATATTTAAAATATAAGTTTTCTTTTTACTATGGTTTTGAAGAAAATAAATTTTCAAAAATATTAGTTGATTTTTTTAAACAAAAAAGAAAATAAAATTTATTTAATTGCTCTCCATGCAATATCTCGTCTAAAGTATTTGTCTTCCCAATCCACAAGGTCTAGCATTTGATGCGCTTTATTTCTTGCCTCTTGCAATCCAGAAGCTAGCGCAGTTGCATTGAGGACTCTACCTCCGTTAGCTAAAATTTTTTTATCCACCTTGATAGTTCCGGCATGAAAAAGCTGTTGTGTAAAATTATTTTCAATATTTTCTAAATTTTTAATATGTGTTTTAGTTCGATATTTTTCTGGGTAACCCTTCGCTGAAGCAACTACTGTAATGCAAGGTTTTTTTTTCCACAAAATCCTTTGATCATTTAAATTTTTATTTTTCACTGAAAGAATTAAGTCAAGCAAATCGTTTTCTAATCTCATCATAATTACTTGGCACTCAGGATCTCCAAATCTGATATTGTATTCTATAAGTTTTGGCTCATTATTTTTTATCATCAAACCTGCATATAATATTCCAACAAAAGAACAGCCAATTTTGTTGAGACTTTTTATAGTTGGTTCAATAATTTTTTTATTTATTTTTTCTTGCATATCATTTGTGATTAGTAATGATGGAGAGTATGCACCCATTCCCCCTGTATTGAGACCGGTGTCATTTTCACCAATTCTTTTATGGTCTTGGGCAGTACCAATGGGTAAATAATTTTCTCCATCTGTAATTACAAAGTAGCTAGCCTCTTCACCTTCTAAAAACTCTTCAATGACTACTTTGTTGGATGTTTTAAATTTTCCTTCTAATATTTCTTTAGCGCATTTAATAGATTCTTCTACATTGTTGGATATGGTAACGCCCTTTCCAGCAGCTAAACCATCTGATTTAATAACAAGCGGGTGTTTAGATTTTTTAATAAAATCCTGTGCTTTTAAAAAATTGTCAAAACTTTCATATTCCGCTGTAGGAATATTAAAGTCTCTACATAGTTTTTTCATAAAATCTTTTGACCCTTCAAGCTGTGAAGCTTTTTTGCTAGGTCCAAATGTAAAAATACTTTTTTCAGATAAAAAGTCGACAATCCCTTTAACTAAAGGAATTTCAGGACCTACTATTACGGTTGAAATGTTCTTTTTCAACAAAACTGAATAAAGCAAATCAAAATTTAAAGGATCAATTTCTATATTTTCACAGATCGAATCAGTTCCAGGATTTCCTGGAATGCAAAAAAGTTTAGATATTTTTTTGGATAAGCTCAATTTAAAACAAAGAGCGTGTTCTCTTCCACCACTTCCAATTACAGCAACGTTCATGTTAGTATATTTACTATATTATAATGCAAAATATTCCAGAGTTTTCAGTATCAGAAATTACCAACTTAACTAAAAATATTTTAGAAGACAATTTTGGCTTGATAAGAGTTAAGGGTGAAATATCAAAGGTTAAAGACTTTAAAGGTCATTACTATTTTTCACTCAAGGACGAGAATTTTGTTTTAAATTCTGTATGCTGGTCAAGAAACGTTCCATTTTTAAATATGAAGCCAGAAGAGGGAATGGAAGTATTTGCTCAAGGCAAACTAACCACTTACGCAAAGGGAAGTATTTCTAATTACCAGCTGCAAGTTGATCAAATTGATGCCCAAGGCGAAGGAGCCCTACTAAAAATTTTTGAGCAAAGAAAAAAAAAATTAAAAGAGGAGGGTTTATTTGATGAAAAGCATAAAAAAAAATTACCGTTTCTTCCAAAAAAAATTGGGGTCATCACATCCCCAACAGGAGCCGTCATTATGGATATTGTGGATCGTATCAAAAATAGATTTTCTACACATTTAGAATTATTTCCGATTTCAGTTCAGGGAGCCAAGTCTGCAGAAGAAATTATTTTAGGAGTTAATTTTTTTAACAATTATTCTAATGTGGACCTTATCATTATTGCACGGGGTGGTGGAGGCGCAGAAGATTTTTTTTCCTTCAATGATGAGGATGTCGTTAGGACCGTTTTTCAATCCAAAATTCCGATTATATCGGCTATTGGACATGAAACAGATTTTACTCTTTTGGACTTTGTGGCTGATGTTAGAGCTGCAACTCCAACTGCAGCAGCAGAAATCGCAGTACCCGAAATGAGAAGTTTAGAAAGACAATTAAATGATTTATTTAAAAATTTAAAATTTACTATAGAGTTGGTATTCAAAAATGCAAATGAGCAGCTCCATGGCTTAAGTAAGTTTTTAAATAAAAAATCATTAGAAAATTTTATTAAAGATAATAAAAAAACGTTACTTATGTTAGCTAAAAACTTACAATATTTTGCGCATAATTTAATAAAAGAAAAAAATGTAAAAATTGATAATTATTTTTTAAGATTAGATAATTTAAGTATACAAAAGGTTTTAAAAAGAGGATTTGCAATAGTAAGAGACGCTAAAGACAAAAAGATAGTAAAAACTAGCAATGTTAACAAAGAGCATCTTATTAATATTGAGTTTTACGATGGAATATTAACTGCCAAAACACAAAAAAAACAATGAAAGAAGCCAAGTTAAAATATTATGCAGGTGGTTTTGATATTGTCACTCAAGGAAATTATGTTCTTTGTGCTGTATCTAAAAAGAAAATCGACTTGCAAGATTTGAGGTACTGGAGTGTTGAACTACAAGAGGCCTATTCCTCCCCAATAGAAGTAGCTAAAAAAATTTCAAATGATTAAAAAAGTATTTTTATGTTGTTTTGTATTATTTTATTTAAACACACCAGCACGTAGCATTGAGTTTTTTGGAAAATTTACCGAAGGAGGAATCATTAAAGGAAAAACCTCTCCTAACAGCGAATTGTTTTTGGATAAAAAAAAAATAAAAATTTCAAAAAATGGTTATTTTGTTTTTGGTATTGAAAAAGGAAGAGCCAGAGATATTGAAATTAGAATTTCAACCAATGGAGATTCGCGCATCTTTAGAAAGAAAATTGAGAAAAGAGATTTTTTAATTCAAAAAATTAATGGACTGCCAAAAAAAATGGTTACACCGGGAAAAAAAGCACTAGAACGAATTAAAAAAGAACAAGTTTTTTTCAATCAAATGAGATCTGTAAATTCTAATAATGAATTTTTTTATTCTAAATTTTTAAAGCCAGCAAATGGAATTATTTCAGGAAAATACGGAAGTCAAAGAGTCTTGAATGGAAAGCCTAGAAGGCCCCACATGGGATTAGATATTGCCAACAAAAAAGGCACTAGCATTTATGCGACAGCAGAAGGAGTTGTAACCCTTGCTCAAAAAAATTTATATTTTACTGGTGGTACAATTGGTATTGATCATGGGCATGGCATAACATCAGTATACTATCACCTCAATTCTCTAAATGTAATCAAAGGTCAAAAGGTTTCACAAGGAGAAGTGATAGGAGCCATGGGATCTACAGGAAGATCAACCGGAGATCATTTGCATTTTGGAATTTATTGGAAACAAATAGCTTTAGATCCTGAACTGGCTTTAAAAAACTAGACTTTCCACCTGTTGTGAGTCCATATCCACTGTCCTGGATT
>VTPO01000006.1 GCA_008638205.1 Pelagibacteraceae bacterium
AACAGTTAACTCAAATACATCATCTCAAGTTGCAGGAGTGATTAGCGGTAGTACTGCAATAGTCAAATCAGGCACTGGATCTTTAACTTTACCAAGCACTAACACTTATACAGGAAGAACAACTATTAATGGAGGAACTATTAACATCAAAAGAGATGCTGGCCTAGGTGCTGCCCCAGGTTCTTTCGTTGCCGACCAGTTAATCTTCAATGGTGGAGAAATTTTTAATTATAATGGAGCAAGTTTTTCACTTAATGCAAATCGAGGAATAACTTTAACAGGTGACGGCACAATAAGGGTAAATAATTCAGGATTAATAACGGTTCCAGGCGCAATTACTGGTTCTGGTAGTTTAACTCTTAGAGCTAATAATTTATTATTTAATTCAAGACTAAAACTTACAGGAACAAACACTTACACTGGTGATACCATAATACAGGGTGGAACGATAATAATAGATGGTGCAGGTACCTTGGGCAATGGTTCTTATGCTGGAGATATAACTATAGGCTCTTTGTATTCTGGAAAATTTGATTATGCATCTAGTACAGATTTAATTGCTTCAGGTGTTATTTCAGGTCAAGGGATATTGCAAGCTTCAGGTACTGGAGTATTTGAACCAACAGCTACAAATACTTATACAGGAGGAACAATAATTGATGGAGGTAAAATTGCAGCTAAGACAGATAGAAACTTTGGTGCTAATCCTTCATCGGACGACCCGGATAACGTCTTATTAAGAAACACTGGAACCATTTATTTTGGATCAATTAATTCAAGTAACTCTCTAGGTCATGTTAACTTTGGATACAATAATAATAGAGGGATTTATCTAGAGACAGGACAACATAATTTTATCGATGGTAGTGGAGGTAGTGGAAGAAATAAAATTTATAGCGTGATCAGTGGACCCGGTGGAGTTACTTATGGAAAAACAGGTAATAAAACTATGACAATCTATTCAGCCAATACTTATACGGGAGATACAAGATTTAATTACACAACAGGGTCAAGTAACGGAGTTCATATTGCAAATGCTGATGCTTGGAAATATTCAACTGTTTATCTCAATAGTACAAGAACAAATGTTACTAAAGGTTGGTCAGTAGTTTCTGGAAATTCCATTAATTTTGGTGGTCTTGCAGGTGATGCTACAGATTGGAGATGGCAAAATAAAAAAGTAACATTTGGTTATAATAATCAAGATACCACTTTTTCTGGATCTATTTCTCGATATAATAACAGTGGATATGATTTGGTAAAAGTTGGAACTGGAACAACAACTTTTTCAAACACAAACACTAATGCTAACCAAGATGATAATAACGGAATTGATATTCAAGCAGGTAAAATTAAATTAGCAGGAAATTGGGGAAGAAATAACGACTCTGACGGTAATTTTAAAATTGCAACTGGCGCAACTTTAGAAATTGACTCATCTATAAGCAATACATTTGATGGAGTATTATCAGGGACTGGCACATTAATTCTTGGTGGAACTGGTACACAAGATTTTGCCGGAAATAATACATTTACAGGTACAATCAATATTACTGATGGTAGAATAAAAGCTTCTCACGCAAATGCTTTTGGAGCAACTCCAGTAATAACTTCCGCTGGAGGTAGAATTTCAACAGCTTCAAGTATTACTTTACCCTCCTTAACGGTTACTGGTAATGTTCAATTAGATTCTGGAATTACCACCACAGGTGCGCAACTTTATAATAATAATGTATTGGTAGCAGCAGGAACACGAGAAGCTCCGGTTGAATTTACAACTACCAATTCAGACATTACTTTTGCAGGTACTCTAAAAGGTTCTGGAAATGCAAAAAATAGATCCATTACCATCAATGCTGGAACTGGAGACTTGGAGTTTGGAAATAGAGTTGGCTATGCATTTAATGGAGAAACTTTTAATGCAAGCAATACCGCAGACAGTTTTTACAAAATGATTATGACGGCAGCTACCACAACAATTAAAGCTGACGTGATGACTTACGAAGAGCAAACGTATAATTCTGATATTGTCATTGGAAGCACTGGATCGAACGGAACCACTAGAACATTGTTATCCATGGACCCTAAAGTAATAATTAATGGAACAGTTAATGATACGGTTGCCAATACCCATAGCTTAGTTGCAAAAGCAGTTGCGGTAAGAAGAGATGGAATTACTCCTGGAACTCCGAACGTGACTTTCAATGGAACCATTGGACGAACTGCTAAGTTAGCAGGTTATTCTGGAGTGACTGGTTATCAGGTCGTTTCCACCAACTATGGAACGATTGATACCGATACTAGCTTTGGATCAGTTACAGGAGGAACCCAGATTAATGGAGTAGTGGCATCCCGTGGAGGTTCACAAAGAAAAGTAAAAGCTGAAAAATCTGCCAATCAAATTTCAAGACAAGGACAACAAACTGCTTTTAATGCAGGAAAAAACTTAATAACAAAATTATTTGGCGGTGGCCAAACGGGAGGTACGAGAACGTTCCAAAAAGCCATTGAGGTTAAGACACCTGGAGATGTAGGATTTGGGGGAGACGCAGCAACAGCAAACTCACAACAAGGGACTTTCAATTCTACTAATGAAAGAGCCAATACTTCCAAACCTAGAAATATCAAAGAATTATTTAGAGACGATTTTGGTAAGCCGAAAAGTCGAGACAATTCTAATAAGCAGAAAAGTCGAGATAATTCTAAGAGCCCCAACATTTTAGAAGATGATGAGGAACAAAACTTAGCTAGTGAAAATGAACCATCTAATTAAATTACTTTTATTTGTTAGTTTTGTATTTAGCTCAGCTTATGCTGCTGATCCTGTTATACCAAAAGTAGATGATATTAATAACCAAGCTCCCCAAATAAATAAAAATTTGCAAAAAAAGGAAATGCCTTCAGATACTTTATTTGAACCAAAAGCAAAAGCTCCGGTTGAAGAAGAGGACTTGATTAAAATTCTTGTTACAGAATTTAATTTTAGCGGAAATAAAAAATATCCAAATAGTGAATTTCAAAAGTTGGTAAAAAATAAAATTAATACAGAATTAAACTATGCAGATTTAAGAAATATTTTACAAACTGTTTCTTTTTATTATCGATCCAAAGGGTATCTTGCGACTGCATTTTTGCCAGAACAAAATATTACAGATGGTAAAGTAATCATCTACATTGCAGAGGGGCGGATTGGTAAAGTAGAAATTAAAGAAAGTGCAAAAACTACTCTGAATATTTCAAGAGATAGAATTACAGGGTTTGTGTTTAATAAAATAGATCCAAATGAAATTTTAAATATTGTTCAATTGGATCGTAATATTAGGAATTTAAATAATACCCCTGGGATCAATGCGATTGCTGAATTAGTTCAAGGAGAACAATTGGGAGAAACAGATGTTATTATCACAGCTTCGAATACCAAAACCTTATCCACTACTAGTTTAATAGATAACAATGGGTCTAGATCATCAGGCTACGAACGATTTACTAATATTATAAATGTCGATGGGTTGATTAATAGCGGTGAGAGATTAAGTCTTACTAATGTGGTATCAGAAGGGTCTAATTACTATGCTGGATCTGCCACCATTCCACTAAATTATAATGGTTTGCAGTCTACTTTTAGAATTTCGAAAATGGAATACGACTTGTCAGAACCTTACACCTCCACGAAGCCAGTTGGTTATTCAACAGAGTTTTTTTTAGGGTTTAATCAAGATTTAATGGTTGAACCAGATAAAAGTCTTACTTCATCTTTGTCTTTTTCTAGAAATGATTACGTCAACGATTTAAATACAGGATCTAATAGCAATAAGGATATTACCAAATCATCACTCAACTTGATATTTAACAATCAAGATAAATTTTTTTCCGGTGGTGCTAGCACACTATCTTTGACCGGCACTTATGGAGCATTAGATCTGACAGACAATATATCTAACTATGATACGGACCAGCTAACCGCTAGGACAGATGGAGAGTATTGGAAATTGGCTTTGAATATGAACCGCTTTCAAAGAATAACAGATACGTTTTCTGCAACAGTAAAGTTTAATGGTCAATACACAGACAAAAATTTAGACGGAGCGGAACAGCTAAGCTTAGGAGGACCTAGCGCTGTAAGAGCCTACCCATCTAATGAAGCTGCCGGTGACCAAGGTTTTGTATCTAGCTTAGAATTCAACAAATCGTTTAAAAACAGAAAACAATTTACGTTGTTTTATGATTATGGAAAAATTCAATTGCACAAACAGCCTTGGGAGAACTGGAACTCCACTAATACCAGCTTAAAAAATAATTATGATTTACATGGAGCTGGTATTACTTTTTCCATACCTGTGTTTTCAAATTTTGCACTCACTGCTACTTATGCAAAAAAAATTGGTAACAATCCTGGAAAAGATGTAGATGGAAAGGATGTAGATGGCTTGACTTGGGTCGATAGAAGTCTCATTAGTCTAGTAGGACAATTTTAATGAAACAAATTT
Organism: Pelagibacteraceae bacterium; assembly: GCA_008638205.1. Lineage (GTDB taxonomy): Bacteria > Pseudomonadota > Alphaproteobacteria > Pelagibacterales > Pelagibacteraceae > IMCC9063. The sequence continues at coordinate 4,488 of VTPO01000006.1, forward strand.
ATTGCATCTTCTTTCTGTTTTTTGTTAGTACTGCGCAAGCAGGACATAAGCCAGGCGATTCACCTCCTAAAGTAACCACTCAGCAGTTTACGAATTGGGTTTTTAAATGCGTCGAAGATCATGGTAAGCGAAACTGTGAGCTGTTTCAATCTTTGCAGATAAGAAATTCCAATATACGTTTTACAGTTAGTTACGTAAGATTCAAAAATCAAAAAAATGAAAATAAAGAAGCTATTAGTATTATTGGACCTTTGGGTATCAATTTAAATACTAGATTGGCCATACAGTTTGATAAGCAAGGGCAAAAAAATTTACCATGGACTAAATGTGAAGTGATGGGCTGTATGGTTATTTTAACTAACAATACTGCCAATAAAGAATTGTTAGCTTTGTACAGCTTGATTAAAAAAAATTTTATTTCAGGACAAAAAGCTATTATTGCAGTTGCAGGATTTCAAGCCCAGCCACTTTCTATTGAAATGCAATTAGATGGTTTTAACCAAGCTTTAAAAAAATTTAATGAAGAAAAGTTATAAGTAAAACTAACAACCTAAAAACGAACCCCCTCTAATATCTTCAAATAGAATGAAAGATAAAGTATTTATAAAGATAGTGATTGGAGTGCTGATGTTTGCGATAGGGTTTGGAGGAAGTTATTTATACAAAACTAAATTTAGTGACACTTCCTTCAAAAACCTAAAACAAAGCATTAATAAACAATATTTAGTCGGGAACGACTCTTTGGTAATAATTACCAAAGAGCCCCCTTTAAATGGCATTTCTGCCGAATTCATTTAGAAAAATGAATTCATTTTTAGTCTACTTATAAAAGTTTAATTTTATTTAAACCTTCAAGTTTCAGGTGGTGACATATTTAGTCCTCCTCCAACAATTATCCTCTACCCATTCAAAGAATAAGTCAAATTGACCAATGGGAAACTAAAACAAATTATATCGCAATAAAATCATATACTTATTTAGTTAGTTAATAAAAATATAATTAATGGGAATTTTTAAGCATTGCATATCAAGGGTTTTTTTTTAATGGTAAAAAATAAATATTTTTGTCTTTATTTTCAATGGTTTAGATTTCTTTCATGTAGTGATTGAAAGGCGTATAATTTTGAGAATTTTTTTTTCAAAACCCTTTTTCTTACAATCCTGACTTTTCTCGAACATAGCTCCCACAGCAACCACAACAAATACAGCCTACTTGGCGACACTAAAGAGCAATAGTTACTTGGTGCATTCAGTCTATCAGAAGAATTGTAGGGGGGACTGGAGTTGCCTACAATTACATTGAAAATACTGTTTATAAGCATAATCAATAATTATGTTTAAAGTTTTAAAAAACTCTTGGGCGCTCTTTATTGGCCTACTACTCATTATGACGGCACATGGCTTGCAAGGAAATTTGCTTGGGGTTCGGGCGGTATATGAAAAGTTTAGTCTGATATCTACAGGGATTATGATGTCTGGCTTTTATATGGGTTATTTTATTGGAGCTAAAAATATTTTATCCTTAATTCATCGAGTGGGGCATATTCGTGTATTTGCTGCAATGGCCTCTTCTGCGTCTTTGGTTATTTTAATTCATTCTATCTATGTGCATCCGTTCACCTGGTTTGTTGCAAGAATTTTTTCTGGAATCTGTATGGTGAGTATTTATACTATTGTGGAAAGTTGGTTCAATGAGCGATCTACCAATCAAACAAGGGGTAAAGTTTTATCTATCTACATGATGATTAGTTATTTTGGCATGGGATCAGGAATGCTTCTTCTCAATTTTCAACAACCTGAAAGTTTTGAACCCTTTATTCTCATATCTATTTTAATGTCTTTGTCACTCATACCTATTTTGTTAACTAAAAGAAAACCACCATCATTTAAAAAAATACAAAATTTAACAATTTCTGAACTATATAAAATATCTCCACTAGGTGTCGTAAGCTCAGTACTAACTGGATTTATCCATTCTGCAATATTTACTTTATTGGCAGTGTATGCGGCGTCGATGAAATTTACTCTAGTGGAAATTGGTTTTCTTACTTTTTTGCTTACCGTCTCCGGTGCACTGGCTCAGTTTCCTATTGGATATGTATCTGACTTGTTAGATAGAAGAAAAATAATTGCCATTTGTTCTTTATTAGGTGCTGGTGCTGCTTTTGTATTAATATTTTTATCTTCTTCTATTTTTTCCTCTTCTTTTTTTAAATTTTTGTTTTATGTATTTGTTATTTTTTATGCATTTTGTAGTTTGCCCTTATTTTCCTTAAATCTATCTCATACTAACGATTTTATTTCTAAAGATAAATTTGTAGCTGCAGGAGCTGGTTTGCAATTTGCTTTTGCATTAGGGGCAATAGCTGGTCCATTCGTATGCTCTTTATTTATGGGGTTTATTGGGCCGGAGGGATTCTTTATCTTTTTGGTTGTTGGAAATACTTCAATTGGATTTTTTGCTTTATACCGAATGAAAGTTGGTTCAGTGGTAGACAGTAAAAATAATCAGTTTTTCCCCATCCCTAGAAGTATTACTCCAATGGGGATGGAGTTAAATCCAGCTATTAAATCTGAAGAAGAAAACAAAGTTTAATTCACAGGGTTCTATTACCGTAATGTCTGTTATAGAATTTGAGAGGAAGTTATTTGTATAAAAACTAGTGACACTTCCCTAAAAAAAAAAGTAAAGCATAAGTAAATAAGCATGACTAATGTAGATATCTCACACACGGACTATGCCAAGCAGCTCATCCAAGGCTTAGAACAAGACCGAACCTTTAATATTGAGCTGAAAGAAGCATCTAATGTTTTTTTAGAAAAGTCAGTAGAAACGTACTATGATTTTTATGAAAAAGGTAAACGAGGTAGTTTCTTTAATTGTGTGATCTTTTATTTTCCAGAACCTAGGCAATCGGATGTGGGTTTATTTATTGAAGATACACGAGGCTTATATATCAAAGCAGATCATAAGGTGATTGCCACGGAAGATAATAAGTCTTGTACTATGATGCGTTCTTTCATTCCGCATAATTCTAAATCGTTTTCCACCAAAGAAATACAAAACATCAAAGATATCTATTTAAAAGCTATTTACAAAACCGCCGAACAAGTATTTCATTTAGATAATAAAAAAAACTAATCTTTTCCTAGCCCATTCATGCCATTTCATTACCGAGATTTTTGGGGTAGAACTTAGAGATGAAGAAGATCCTATCAGGGTTAATATTAACATTATTGTTGAGTGGATGTATGGGAACCACTTATGAATTGTACAAGCCAATAGATATATCCAACAAAAAAATTAGCATGCCCCCAAGCAATAGATATGTCGCCGGGGATGTGAAAAATCTTTTCAGAAAAAATGGCTGGACAGTTCTGATTAAAGAAACAGGAGGCTATAGAACAACAGGAGTTTCTGGAGCAAACGTAGATTTGAAAACTATCAAAGAACCGAATCCTGCATATATTTTGTACTTACATCAGGAAAGATATGACACGTGCTTTCCGACCTTTAGTGATGCATTGATCAGGTATGATTTAAGTATTGTTGACGCAAAGAGCGGTGAGCAAGTATATTTTCAAGAAGGCAATGATTGTAGATCTAGAATTTTGAAGAAATTAAAAATAGGTCTGAATCCTTTTTTTGTTAAGAAATGAAAAAGCCAATCTGCATCTTAGCCTTAAAAGATTAAGTGACTTTACTTTGGTCCGTTTCATTTTTAGTAGTCTTAATTTTTTTAAGTAATTTTTTAACAAATTATTTAAAAAGTCTTGACATAGAAAATGATCACAACAGCCCAGATGCTTTTTGGAAATTTACCTATGATCATTATGATAAAAATGAATTTAATAAATCGGCTATAAAAGTAAAAGATTCTGATTTAGTAGAAAAACAAAAAATATTTAAAGATAGATTGGTCATATTATATTGGCTGCTTACAATTTCGATTTTTGTAACTGTTATTTATATTTTAACTTTAGTTTTAAAAATGATATTATTATAATCAAGAAATCGTAGCTAATTAGTCTCCTCATTACGTTATCTATATCATTATAGCCCATATACTGTTTCATTTCTAAAGATTCTATTGTAGGATTTTGTGATGAAGAAGATTGTATTGACTTTGCAAAAGAAGATGAGAAAAGTTTTCGTTATCAAAACTTGTTACTAGGGCTATCTTTCCTCAGAGATTGTAATAGCGGTAATGCCTTGATCAAACTGGGAAGTTACGAAAGTAAACTACTCCATCGTTTCTTTAAATTAAGAGAAGAATTGAAATCTTATAAGGGGGAATTGTATGGATGAGGATAAAATCAGTTCTATTAAAAAAGAAAAACGTAGTTGGTTTGGTAAAGATCGTAAAACTTCCCTTAGATCTGCCATTCCTAATAATCGTTACTTTAATGCAAGAATTAAAGAAGCTCAGGAAACTTTCTTAAATGAGAGTAACAAATATCTAGAGCAGCATGATCCTGGTCTTCTTTATAATATCAAGAATAAGCCTTTGCCTAAGAAGCAAAAGAAAACAATTATAAAAACTTCGAGAGAAGATAGTGAACTTGATAAGTATCAAAAAGAACGTGAGCAAAAAAGAAAAGAGGAGCTGGTCAAACGAACCCAAATAAGCGTTGCAAAACCTTTCTCATTTTCTGAAATAGGTAAAAAGATCCCTGTAGAGGTATGAGATGAGTAAATACTTTTGAGTCGATTAATCAAACCAGGCTAGGTCATTCTCAGAGTTGGAGAGGCAATAAGTCCAAAAAAGAATTCTATTAAATGGGCTTTTTTAAGCTTTTATGCAACCTATGGGCGGTTGTTTAGTTTGATTATTGCTTTAAATAGAGTGTTTTACGGGAGAGACTATTTAAGTATAGCGCTGAAGGATCAACTGCTCAGGAAAATCTCAAGCAAAAGGACCGTAAAAATTAAAACTCTGGAAAGCGAGCTTCAGTGCTCCACCGAAGGATTAAGATCTCAGGTACTCAAGACAGATGAGCAAATAGAGTTTAGATGAGCCATTTAAAAACAGCGTTATTTGATTTTCATAAAGCTAGTGGTGCAAAGCTAGTTCCTTTTGCAGGCTATGAAATGCCGGTGCAATATCCTTTAGGGATTGCAGGAGAGCATACGCATGTTCGAACCAAAGCTGGAATTTTTGACGTTTCCCACATGGGACAATTCTCCATTATCGGAGATGAAACAGTGTGCAAACAATTAGAACAAATTGTTCCCATCGATCTATCTTTATTAAAATTAAATCAATCGAAGTATTCCTATCTAATGAATGATAAGGGCGGCATTGATGATGATTTAATTGTTACTAAATTAGAAGACCGTATTAGCATTGTGTTGAATGCAGGGTGCAAACATAATGACATTAAACAAATCAAGACTGTCTTTAAACAACCTGCAGAATTTGTTTTGCATGATGAATTATCCTTAATTGCTCTGCAAGGTCCGAAAGCTGTTTCTATTTTAGAAAGCTTTATTCCTGGAGTATCGAATTTAAAATTTATGAACGGAGGATCTTTTTCCTTTAAAGATAAATCTGTGTATGTAACCAGATCTGGTTATACAGGAGAAGATGGGTTTGAAGTTTCTATTGCTAATGAATTAGCACAAACATTTTGTGAAACATTATTGACTAATACGGATGTCGCTATGATTGGACTGGGTGCTAGAGATTCTTTAAGATTAGAAGCGGGATTATGTTTGTACGGTCATGATTTAAATCCAGAGATTAGTCCGATTGAAGCTGATTTGGTTTTTGGAATTACGAAACATAGAAGAGAGACTTGTGATTTTATTGGAGGATCTGTGGTCAAAGATCATTTAACTAATGGCATTAAGAAAAAGAGAGTAGGGATCCAACCTGAAGGAACTATTATTGCAAGAGAAAATGCAAAAGTATTTAAGGATGATAAGGAAATAGGATTAGTAACAAGCGGTGGATATGGACCCAGTGTAAGCGCTGCAGTTGCTATGGGTTATGTAGATTTTAATTGTTCAGAAGTGGGAACTTCTGTGGAATTAGAAGTAAGAGGTAAAAAATATCCAGCCAAGGTTTGTTTGTTACCATTTTATAAAAAAAGTTACGCAAAATAGGAGAAATATATGAGTGAAGTAAAGTATTCAAAAAAACATGAGTGGGTATCGGTAGATGGCGATGTGGGAACGGTAGGAATCACGAAACATGCAACCGAACAATTAGGAGATATTGTATTTGCAGAGGTTCCTGATGCAGGAAAAGCACTAACTAACGGTGGAGAAGCTGCAGTAGTAGAAAGTGTGAAGGCAGCATCAGATGTATACACACCAGTTACTGGAGAAGTAGTAGAAGGTAATGCGGCAATTGTTGCAGAGCCTGCTTTAATTAACCAAGATCCAGAAGGAAAAGGTTGGTTTTTTAAGATTAAAATTACTAGTCCGGATGAATTAGCAGCTCTTATGAGTAAAGCTGATTATGACAAATTTGTAGAGGAGAATCCAAGCTAATGAGAGATCACAGAACATCAGAGTTTATAAAAAGACACATAGGCCCGTCCCAAGCTGAGCAAACCAAAATGTTGGATTCAGTTGGTTATAAGTCTATGGAACAATTTATTAAAGACATTGTTCCTTCAAGCATACTAGAAGACGAACAATTAGACCTGAGAGATTCTGTATCAGAACAAAAAGCATTAGATATTTTAAAAGGAATAGCTTCTAAAAATACGGTTAATAAAAGTTACATAGGGATGGGTTATTATGGAACCTACACACCGAATGTGGTGTTAAGAAATATTTTAGAAAATCCAGGCTGGTATACAAGTTACACACCATACCAACCAGAAGTAGCGCAAGGAAGATTGGAAATGTTGTTGAACTTCCAACAAATGATTACCGATTTGACTAACATGGATATCGCTAATGCATCTTTATTAGACGAGTCTACAGCAGCCGCAGAAGCAGTAGCGCTTTGTCAGAGAATTAATAAAGAAGATGCTAAAATTGTTTTTGTTTCTGAAAATTGCAATCCACAAACCATCGATGTGATTAGAACGAGAGCAGAACCTTTTGGTTTACATGTCATGGTGGGAACGTTTGATATGTTAGAAAAAATTAAAGATAATATATTATGTGGAATTATTTCTTATCCAGACACGTATGGTTTGGTAGAAAATATTGAAACTCATATTAAAACTATTCAATCAAAAAAAGGAAAAGCAATTGTAGTTGCTGATTTACTGTCTCTTACCTTGTTAAAAGCACCAGGTGAAATGGGTGCAGATATTGTGGTTGGAAATTCTCAACGATTTGGTGTGCCGATGGGATACGGCGGACCTCACGCTGCTTTTTTTGCAGCCAAAGATGAATACAAAAGAGCGATGCCTGGTCGAATTATAGGAGTATCGGTTGATCGAAAAGGAAACCAAGCATTACGAATGGCTTTACAAACCAGAGAGCAACACATCCGACGTGAAAAAGCAACCAGTAATATTTGTACGGCTCAAGCTTTGCTATCGATTATGGCAGCCGCTTATGGAATTTATCATGGACCTGATGGAATTAAACATATTGCAGAACGTGCCAATACCTTTGCAAACATGTTTGCTTCAGAAGTGACCCCTAAATACAAATTAGTATCGGACACTTTTTTTGATACGGTTTGTTTAGATACAGGCACAGACACAGCGGATATTTTAAAACGAGCTTATAATTATGGAGTCAATTTACGAAAAGTAAATGACGAAAGAATAAGTGTTGCTTTTGATGAAACTACTGAGCTGAAAGATATCAATAATTTACTTGAAATTTTTGGTGTGGAAAAAAAATTAGAAGTATTAGATGCTAATACTGCAAAAAGTATTCCGGACGATTTAGTTAGAACTTCTAAGTTTATGGAGCACGAAGTATTTCATCAATTTCACTCAGAAACAGAAATGTTAAGATATTTAAAACGTCTAGAAGATAAGGATATAGCGCTTAATCAGTCTATGATCGCACTTGGATCTTGTACGATGAAATTGAATGCGGTTGCTGAAATGATTCCTGTGACCTGGCCTGAATTTGGAGGTCTTCATCCTTTTGCACCAGTAGATCAGGCGCAAGGATACCAAGAATTGTTTGAAGATTTAAAAAAGATGTTATCTGAGATTACAGGATTTTCTGGAATTTCATTACAACCGAATGCAGGAGCTCAAGGCGAGTACGCAGGTTTAATGACTATTAGAAAGTTTCATATCTCCAATGGAGATGAGGATAGAAATATTTGTATTATTCCAGAAAGTGCACACGGTACCAATCCTGCTTCAGCACAAATGGCGGGCATGAAAGTAGTGGTGATTGATTGTGATGAAGAAGGAAATATTGATTTAGAAGTGTTGAAGAAAAAAGCAGAAGAGCATTCTAAAAACTTAGCAGCTCTAATGGTAACCTATCCTTCTACACACGGTGTGTTTGAAGAAAGCATTGTTGATATTTGCAAAATTATTCACGACCATGGTGGCCAAGTATATATGGATGGAGCTAACTTGAATGCATTAGTTGGAATTGCAAAACCAGGAGAGTTTGGACCAGACGTGTGTCACATGAATTTACATAAAACATTTTGTATTCCACATGGAGGTGGAGGACCTGGAATGGGACCAATTGGTGTAAACGAACACTTAGAGCCTTTTTTACCTAATCATTCTGTTATTACAGAAAACTCAGGACCAGAAACTGGAATGGGAGCGGTATCAGCTGCACCCTGGGGAAGCGCTAGCATCCTACCAATTTCTTGGATGTATATTCGTATGATGGGACCTAAAGGTTTAAGAGAAGCAACGGAAGTTGCAATTTTAAACGCAAACTATATGTCTAAAAAATTAGAAGGACATTTTAAAACTTTGTACAAAGGAACCAAAGGGCTGGTAGCACATGAGTGTATTATTGATCTTCGTCCCATTAAAGCGGAAAGCGGTATTTCTGAAGAAGATATTGCAAAACGATTAATTGATTATGGATTTCATGCACCGACCATGTCTTGGCCTGTTGCAGGAACGTTAATGATTGAGCCAACAGAGAGCGAAAGCTTAAATGAAATTGATAAATTTTGTAATGCATTAATTAATATTAAAAAAGAAGTTCTTATGGTTCAAAATAAAATATTTGATGAAAAAGATAATCCCTTGAAGAACGCTCCTCATACCCATCAAGAATTAACCGGTGATGTGTGGGAACATAAATATACGAGAGAGCAAGCAGCCTTTCCATTAAAATATTTAAAAGAGAATAAGTTTTGGGCACCTGTTTCTAGAGTGGACAATGTGTATGGTGATCGAAATTTAGTTTGTTCTTGTCCTTCTTTAGATTCTTATAGAGACGAAGTAGCTTAACAAGTGAAATGGGAATTGCTCTACAATCCGGGCAATGTTTTATGTGATTATTTAAAGATTAAAGATGATCATAAGTTCATTTTAAGAGTGTTTATAAACCTCACTTATTATGGTCATTTTATTGCCGTTATCATTTTGTTTTTAGTTCGTAATACAGATCTTCTATGAATTTTATTAAAAAATATCAAAGCTTAGCCCTTATACTTCTTGCAACGTATGCCATCTCCCTACCGGCTAGCATTATTACCATTCCATCGGTGGCCACTTGGTATGTAGATATTGTAAAGCCAAACTTTAATCCTCCTAATTGGGTATTCGGCCCTGTCTGGACCACCTTGTATGCCTTGATGTCAGTTGCGGTATGGAATGTCTGGAATGATCTAAAAAAAATAAAAGTATATTATGCCAAAAAAATTATTTTTATTTATTTTGTACATTTATTAGTTGGAGCTAGTTGGAGCTTCGTATTTTTTGGCATGCATCAGATTGGATTAGCAGTATTCATTATTGTAGCCATTCTTAGTTTTATAATTATTCTTATGAAAATCTATTGGCCCATTAGCAAAGTATCTTTTTATTTAATGACTCCTTATTTGATGTGGAGTTCCTACGCTTTGATTTTAAATATTAGTATCTGGAAACTTAATTAATTCGATTAACGATATAAAAAGCCAATTCTTGTAATCTAGTTTTTTCTTTGCTTTCAGGAAAAATCCCAAGAGAATCTGCTGATACCGAAGAAAAATGTTCTGCTCTTTTTTTACAAGAAGCAATAACTTGATACTTGGTCATTAAATTTAATGTGTAGGCCAATTCTTCCTTGGTGCGTTCTTTACGAGTAAACATTTTTTTTAAAGCTAGTCGTTCTATATCTGATGATTTTTGATATAGCATAATAGTAGGTAAAGTAACCTTGCCTTCATAAAAATCATTCCCAATTACTTTTCCAAAAGCAATTTTATCAGAATAGTAATCTAAGATATCATCTGTAATTTGAAAGCATATTCCAAGATTAAACCCAAAGGAAGTTAGAGCTTCTTTTTCATTTTTAGATTTATCGTTAATGCATCCACCCACTCGCATCGAAGCTGCAAACAGTGAAGACGTTTTGGATCCAACAATTTCCAAATAAGTTTTTTCTAAGGTTTCAACTTCTTTTTCATGTTGCAACTGAAGAATTTCTCCTTGAGCAATTTCGGATGATACGGAAGAGAGTAGCTTTAACACTTCTAAAGATCCATCCTCGACCATGATCTCAAAACATCTGCCTAATAAGTAATCTCCAGTTAAAATAGAATTTTTATTTCCCCAAAGATGGTTATTAGTTTTTTTGCCTCGTCTAAAATCTGACTTATCAATCACATCATCGTGAAGCAAAGTGGCATTATGAATAAGTTCTACACAAGCTGCTAATTTAATGTGTCGGTCACCTTGGTAACCAAACAATCCTGAAGATGCGATCGTTAACAAAGGTCTTAGTCTTTTTCCACCAGACTGAATTAAGTAAGAAGACATCTCTCCAATAAGCTCGACATGGCTTGAAAGTTTCTCTTTAATAAAAGAATCTACCTGTTCAATTTCTGATTGATAAGCACTTTTAAGCTCCTCATAAGGATTGGAGGTTTCTAGCTTCTTTAATGGAACTACATTATTAGACATGGCTTAATCTAGCTTATTTAAATGACCATAGTTAATTATCTAATGACGCACCAAATGCAATTGAATCATGCTATAGTACTTTACTCTCAATTTCTTAAGTTTTAAAAGGCTTGAATAAAATATGTTTTTTAAAAAAAAACCACTTATAGCTCATATTCGCCTATCAGGCGTGATTGGCAATGTAGGAAGATTTCAACAAGGTTTAAGCTATGCATCGCACCACGAGATTATCAAAAAAGCCTTCTCTCTTAAAAAAATCAAGGCCGTAGCTATTACCATTAACTCTCCAGGAGGATCACCCGTTCAATCTCATTTATTATATTCTCTTATTAGAAAATTAGCCGATGAAAAAAAAGTAAAAGTAATCACTTTTGCAGAAGACGTTGCAGCATCAGGTGGATATATGCTGGCTTGTGCAGGAGATGAAATTTATGCAAACGCTAGTTCTATTTTAGGATCGATTGGAGTTATTTATTCAGGTTTTGGTTTTCAAGAATTGATTAAAAAAGCAGGAGTAGAACGAAGAGTGCATACTGCAGGTACCAGCAAAAGTATTTTAGATCCTTTTGTAGAAGAAAAGCCGGAAGACATTCAAAAATTAAAAGCAATTCAAGAAGAGCTACATAAAGAATTTATTCTACTAGTTAAAAACAGTAGAAAAGGAAAAATTACACTAGCAGATGATAAATTATTTACAGGTGAGTTTTGGGCAGGATCCAAAGCAAAGGAACTGGGTCTGATTGATGGAATCGGAAATATGTTTCAAGTTATTGAAGATCAATTTGGAAAAGATGTTAAGGTTAAAAATTTTGAGAAGCAAGAAGGTTGGTTAAAGAAAAAATTATCTTCTAGCATGGCTAATGCAGCCTCTTCAATAGTAAGCGAATTAGAAACCAGATCTTTTTGGAATAAGTTCGGACTTTAATATGGTTGCAAAAAAAGCAAAAGTAAAAGCAAAACCTAAAGCTGTTAAGAAAGTAAAGACAGCGGCTGTAAGCAAAGTAAAGAAGCAACCTAATTTTTTAAACTTTCAAGAAATCATTTTTAAATTACAAAAATTTTGGTCGGATCAGGGTTGTGTTATTCTTCAGCCTTACGATACAGAAGTTGGCGCAGGAACGTTTCATCCAGCGACTACACTAAGATCCTTAGGACCAGAACCATGGAAAGCAGCTTATGTTCAGCCATCGAGAAGACCCACCGACGGAAGATATGGCGAAAACCCTAATCGCTTGCAGCATTATTATCAATTTCAAGTAGTGATCAAGCCATCTCCAGAAGATGTGCAAAAATTATATTTAAAAAGTCTAGCTGCGATTGGAATTAATCATAAAGATCATGACATTCGCTTTGTTGAGGATGATTGGGAAAGTCCTACTTTAGGTGCGGCTGGTCTTGGTTGGGAAGTGTGGTGCGATGGTACAGAAGTTACCCAATTCACTTACTTTCAGCAGATGGCAGGGTTTGAGTGCAAACCAGTTACTGCAGAAATTACTTACGGCTTAGAAAGACTAGCAATGTTTATTCAAGGTAAAAAAAGTGTGTTTGATATTGAATGGAATAAAGAAGGTATAAAATATGAAGCAATATTCAAGCAGGCTGAAAAAGAATTCTCGGCATATAATTTCGAACATGCCAATACAGACAATTTGTTAAAGATGTTTAGTTTTGCAGAAACTGAATGTAATGTCCTAATAGAAAAAAAACTTTGCTTGCCTGCTTATGACCAGTGCTTAAAGGCCAGCCATACTTTTAATTTACTAGATGCAAGAGGAGTGATCTCGGTTTCTGAAAGAGCAGGATACATTACCAGAATTAGAAACTTAGCTAAAGGCTGTGGCCAGGCTTGGATTGATAGCCAGCAAAAATAAATGGCTCACTTTTTATTAGAACTGTATTCTGAGGAAATACCTCATGGATTGCAAATCGATACGAGAAACAATATTGAATCTTCATTTAAAAAAAAACTAGAAGAGTTTCATATTAACTATAAGAAATTTTTTGTTTTCTCCACGCCAACTCGTCTTTGCGTTTCCATAGATGGTTTACCCTCTCATCTGTCAATTCCATCTAAAGAAATTAAAGGACCTAAGGTGGGCTCTCCAGAACAGGCCTTGATAGGTTTCTTAAAATCAAATCAGTTAGAACAAAAAGATGTGTTTGAAAAAACCATTGATAAAGGAAGTTTTTATTTTGTAAAAACCAAACAGCAAAAAATAGACTTACAGCAATTATTTTCAACTACGGTTCCAGAAATATTACAAAGTTTAAATTGGAAAAAATCTATGCGATGGGCCGACCATAATCTTTTTTGGGGAAGACCATTAAAATCTATTCTTTGCCTATTAGACAAACACACGATCAATTTTAATTTTCATCACTTATCTTCTTCTAATAAAATTTATGTGGGAGCTATTTATGATGAAAAAAATATTACGATTAAATCTGCGCAACAATATTTTCAAGTCTTGAAAGATAAAAATGTTGTTTTAGATCAAGATGTTAGAGAAAAAATGATCTTAAGTAGCCTCACTTCTATTTTTAAAAAATCTAAGTGCGAAGACAATCCTAACTTACGATTAGTAGAAGAGGTGACTAATTTAGTAGATCATCCAACTGCTTTAAAAGGCTCTTTTTCTGCTGATTTTCTAGTGTTACCAGAGGAATTGCTGAATCTTACTATGATGCAACATCAACGATACTTTCCCATGAAGTCTTTAGAAACGGGAAAAATTACCAACAGTTTTATTACCATTTCCAACAACCAAGATGAAAAAAAATTAATTATAGATGGGAATGAAAGAGTGTTGCAAGCTCGATTGTCAGATGCAAAGTTTTTCTGGGACAAAAACAAAAGACAAAATCTTGTAAAAAATGTTTCTAAATTAAATGGTATTGCTTTCTACAAGGACCTAGGAACCTTGTATGACAAAACTCAAAGAGTTAGACAGTTAGCCTCAGTGGTTTCTGATATTATTGGTGCCAATAAAGGTGATGCCGAAATTGCAGCATCTATTTGCAAAGCAGATTTGGTGACAGATTTAGTAGGAGAGTATCCAGAACTACAAGGAGTCATTGGAAAGTACTTTGCAATTTCTCAAGGATTTAGCCCGGAAATTGCTAATGCTATTTCAGAACATTATTTACCACTAAGTCCATCTGACAAAGTTCCTAAAGATAAAATTGCCATATGCGTAGCTCTTGCCGATAAGTTAGATACGTTAATTGGTTTCTTTGGAATAGGATTAAAGCCTACGAGTTCTAAGGATCCTTTTGCATTAAGAAGAGCAGTGTTGGGCATGATTAGGATTGTGATAGAAAACAAACTATCCATCTCCCTAAAAGAACTCATCAACAATGCAAAAAATTTATATTTATCTAAGAACGTAAAGATTACTAATAAAAGCTTAGCAGATGATTTGGTAGAATTTTTTAATGATCGATTTAAGAGCTTGCTCAAAGAGAAAAATGTTAGTTTCAATGTAGTAGATTCAGTATTAAACAACAACCGAAGCGATGATTTTTATACTTTGTTTTTAAAAATTATTACCATTGCAAAATGCATCAAACAACCCGAGGGAATAAATTCAATTGCTGCATATAAACGTGCTAAAAATATTTTAGAACAAAATGAAGATATTATAAAAGGAAATATATTTGGAACTCCAGATATCGTGTTGTTTAATTCTGAAATTGAAGAAACATTGTTTGCTAAAATCAATGAGGTCAAAGAATACTTTACAACCCCAAGTAGACTTCGCGATTCTAAAAAAACTATCCAGATGCTGTCTGAAGTTAAAGTAATAACAGATCAATTTTTTGAAGAAGTGAAGGTTAATGATGAGAATGAAGAAGTGAAAAAAAATAGACTAGAATTATTACTTTTGATGTGTAAAACCTTTGATAATTTTACAGACTTTTCAAAATTTGAAGGAATTTAATGCCCAAGAAGATTAAAAAAAAAGCTCTAAAAAAAACCAAGGTAAAAAAAGCCAAGGTATCTAAAAGCAAAAAAACTTCCACTAAATTTAAGTGGGTATATAATTTTGAAGATACTCCTCGATTAAACACACAATCTCTAAAGAATTTGTTAGGTGGCAAAGGTGCCAACTTGTCAGAAATGATAAGAATAAAATTACCTGTTCCTCCTGGATTTACAATTACGACAGAGGCTTGTAACGAATACTATAATCTAAAACAAAAATATCCTGCTGCTTTAGTTAAGCAAGTAAAAGACTCAATAAAAAAAGTTGAAAAAAAAATAAAAAAATCATTTGGCAACGCATCTAATCCACTTTTAGTTTCTGTAAGATCAGGTGCGAGAGTTTCTATGCCAGGTATGATGGATACAGTTTTAAACTTAGGATTAAATGACAAGACTGTTATTGGCTTAGCAAAAAAAACAAACAACGAAGCATTTGCTTATGATAGCTACCGAAGATTTATTCAGATGTATAGCAATGTGGTGCTTGGTGTAAACCACCATAACTTTGAAGATTTAATTGAAAATTACAAACTAACTAAAGGAGTTCTTTTAGATACAGACCTTACAGCTGAAGATTGGAAATCTTTAATTGGATCTTTCCGTGAACAAATTATTAAAGAAACTGGAAAAGATTTTCCTCAAGATGTCCATCAACAATTATGGGGTGCGATTGGAGCGGTATTTCAATCATGGAAAAATCACAGAGCTAATGTTTATAGAAAATTAAATAATATTCCGGAAGAGTGGGGAACAGCAGTTAATGTTCAGTCTATGGTATTTGGAAATATGGGACAAGATTGTGCTACCGGTGTTGCTTTTACTCGAAATCCTTCTACGGGAGAAAATAGTTTTTATGGTGAGTATTTAATTAATGCGCAAGGTGAAGATGTGGTAGCAGGAATTAGAACTCCACAAAACATTACTAAGAAAGCTAGATTAGAGGCAGGATCAAAAGAACTCTCTATGCAAGAATCTATGCCGAAAGTATACAATGAGCTAGTGACCATTTATAAAAAATTAGAAAAACACTACCGAGATATGCAAGACATAGAATTTACGGTGGAAAATAAAAAATTATGGATGTTACAGACTAGGTCTGGAAAAAGAACAGCCAAAGCTAGTATTAAAATTGCTGTGGACATGGTTAAAGAAAAATTAATTAATAAAGATGAAGCTGTTTTGAGAATTGATCCAAAAATTCTTGATACCTTATTACATCCAACTTTAGATCCTAACGCAACTAAGAATATTGTTGCAAAAGGATTACCCGCATCGCCTGGTGCTGCTACAGGAAAAGTAACTTTTACAGCAGATGATGCTGAGCAATTAAAAGCACAAGGGCAAAAATCAATTTTAGTTAGATTGGAAACTTCGCCAGAAGATATCCATGGAATGCACGCTGCAGAAGGAATTTTAACTTGCAGAGGAGGAATGACAAGTCATGCCGCGGTAGTTGCGAGAGGAATGGGAAGACCTTGCGTTTCAGGAGCTGGAACAATTCAAATTGATTATGAAAGCAAACTTTTTAAAGCTGGTTCTCACGAGGTAAAAGAAGGAGATATTATTACGCTTGATGGCTCCACAGGAGAAGTTATGCTTGGAGAGGTAAATACTATTAAGCCTGATATTTCTGGGGATTTTTCCACCCTTATGGCATGGGCAGACAAAGCTAGATCTCTTAAAATTAGAACTAATGCAGAAACCCCATTGGATACTAAAGTAGCAAGAGATTTTGGAGCAGAGGGTATTGGTCTTTGTAGAACAGAACATATGTTTTTTGATGATGAGAGAATTTTATATGTAAGACAGATGATTTTATCCAAAAACGTAGAAGATCGAAATGAAGCCTTAAAAAAAATTCTACCGTTCCAGAAAAAAGATTTTATAGAGATATTTAAAACAATGAGCGGACTGCCAGTGACGGTTCGTCTGTTAGATCCACCTTTACATGAATTTTTACCTAAAAGTAAAAAAGAAATTTCCATTGTTGCTAATAGTTTGAATATTTCAGAGCATGAAATCAATAATAGAATAAATGATTTACACGAAGAAAATCCTATGTTGGGACATCGAGGTTGTAGATTAGCTATTTCTTATCCAGAAATTTATGAGATGCAGTGTGAAGCTATTTTTGAAGCATTGGTGCAGTGTCAAAAAGATAAAGTAAAGCCAATTATTCCTGAGATTATGATCCCTTTAATCTGTACTGCCAAAGAGTTAGAAATTTTAAGAGCTTTAGTAGATAGGGTTGCCAAAACTGTTGAGAAAAGACATTCTATCAAATTAAGTTACTTAGTCGGTACGATGATCGAATTACCAAGAGCAGCTTTAAATGCATTTGAAATTTCTCAACAAGCTGACTTTTTTAGTTTTGGAACGAATGATTTAACTCAAACTACGCTTGGAATCAGTAGAGACGATTCTGGAAAATTTTTAGATGATTATGTGAATAATAATATTTTCAAAATTGATCCATTCATTAGCATTGATGTTGATGGTGTAGGGCAGTTAGTTAAGATTGCTTGTGAGAATGGAAAAAGAAATAATTCTAAAATTAAGCTTGGTATATGTGGAGAGCACGGTGGTGACCCGGACTCTATTGATTTTTGTCATAATGCAGGATTGCACTACGTGTCCTGTTCCCCTTATAGAGTTCCTATTGCTAGATTGGCAGCAGCCCAAGCAAAGATAAGATCGAAAAGATAAGTCTACTTTTTAATTTCTAAAGAAAAATCAAAATTAGATATAGTATGAGTTAGAGAACCCATAGAAATACGGTTGACGCCAGTTTTGGCATAGCTAACAATATTTTTTTCATTAATATTTCCAGACGCTTCTGTTTGAATATTTTTAGGTAGTAACTGAATACCTTTTTTGATTTGAGATGGTTGCATATTATCAAAAAGAATTCGGTTTATTTTTAAATGTTTAATCATTTTTAATTGAGCAATCGTATCCACTTCTACAGTAATAATTTTTTTAGATGTATTTTTCTTAATTACACTCTGGAGAAGCAATGTAATATTTTTTGTATTTGCTAGATGGTTATCCTTAACAAATATTTCATCACTTAAATTCATTCGATTATTAGTGCCACCCCCTACTAATACGGCGTATTTCTGTAGATTTCTGAGATTAGGAATAGTTTTTCTAGTGCAACAAACCTTGCTTTTGAATTTTTTAATTTTTTTAGATAAATAGTTAGTTTTAGTAGCTATGCCTGTCGCTAAACCTAAAAAATTTAGAGCAGTTCGCTCAGCTGTTAGAATAGAGCTTTTTTTTCCATAGATTTCTAAGATGGATTGATTGTTTTTAATTATATTTCCATCTTTAAATTTTTTTTTGATTCTTAAAGAAGGATCTACAGATAAGAAAACTGCCTTAGCCATTTCTAATCCACATAAAATACCCCGTTCTTTGGAAATAATCTTTGCATGGACTTTTTCTTTATTAGCAACAGTTAACTGGGTAGTGATATCCTTTGTGGGAACATCTTCTCTCAGAGCATCAGAAATAATTTTATTAAGATTATTCAAGATCAATTAATCTTGTCTTCCAACAGCAACCATTTTTTCAATAGAACCTCGAGCTCGCTCTAGTGTGTTACTATCAATTAAAATTTCATTTTTTTTATTTTGCATGCAGTCTAATATATTCGACAATGTAATAGACTTCATGTGAGGACAAAGATTACAGGGTTTAATAAAATTTACATCTGGATTTTCAATTTCAATATTGTCACTCATAGAACATTCTGTAACTAAAAAAACGTCCTTGGGTTTTTTGTCTTTAACATAATTAACCATATGGGACGTGGACCCTGCAAAATCAGAGGCAGCAATAACATCTGGAGGACATTCTGGATGAGCAATAACCATAAGACCAGGATAGTTTTTTCTTAACTCTTTTATCTCTGCTTCACTAAATTTTTCATGAACTTCACATTTTCCATGCCAGGAAATAATTTCAACATTGGTTTTAGTTGCAACATATTTTGCCAAATATTCATCTGGTAAAAACAGAACTTTATCAACACCAAGAGACTCTACCACCTTAACTGCATTGGCTGATGTACAACAAACATCAGTTTCAGCCTTCACATCAGCAGAAGTATTTACGTAAGTTACCACGGGAACACCGGGGTGTTTTTTCTTAAGTTCAATAACGTCTTGTCCGGTAATAGATGCTGCTAAAGAGCATCCAGCTTTTAAACTGGGTAGATACACATGTTTGTCAGGAGACATGATTTTGGCAGTTTCTGCCATAAAGTGCACACCACACATTATGATATTATCCTCTTTTACTTTTGAAGCTTCTACCGCTAAAGCCAAGGAATCTCCTACAATATCTGCTACACCATAAAAAATCTGAGGTGTTTGATAGTTGTGAGCCAATATAACTGAATTAGTTTCTTTTTTTAGTTTGTTAATTTCGTAAATATAAGGTGCAAGCAGAGGCCACTCAATATCCGGTATTGTGTCTTTAATCTTATTATAAATAGAGGAAGTTTCATGCTTCACCTCATCTGTAAAAGTAAGTTGTTGTGTGTTCATAAAAAAATAATTAATAGCAGAATAATTATAATTGGTACTGTATTATTGTCACGTTTATAACTATTAATGTTTAAAAATCATTACTTGCGGCCATGCTGGAATTGGTAGACAGGTACGGTTGAGGGCCGTATGAGCTTTGCTTGTGAGAGTTCAAGTCTCTCTGGCCGCACCAAAGAAGGTTCTTAAATAGGTAGGCTAAAAAATCAGATTTTATTCAATCTATGAAAAAATAAGATAGAACTAATCCATGAATAACAAGCTTTATACAGATCCAACCTATCAACGCTTTAAAAAGTATAAAAAAAAATACTCTTTAGGAGATAATTTTGAGCTAAATCTAAGAGAAAGCAATTCGGAAGTATATTTAAAAGACAAAGTTAATTGGGAACGGGCTAGAACAGAATTTAAATTGTCTAAAAAACAAATGTTAGAGCTAATAGACAAGGGGAAGGTCTCTCATACTTGGCAAGATAGCATTAACAAAGACAAGTCATACAAGGGAACAGTTACTTTTAAAGACAGAGAGCCCAAACAAGAAAAATAATTTACTTTTTATTGTAAACTAATAATCATATATTCTAAATCATGCTATCTAAGTCTCACCTATCTAAGCTACAACCATCGTCAACTTTGCTTATTAATGAGCAATGCAAAGCAATAGAAAAATCTGGTGGAGAAGTTTTTAAATTTGGTTTTGGACAATCTCCATTTCCTATTCCTCAAAATATTGTTGATGAGTTAAAAGTACATGCTTTTGAAAAAGATTATTTACCAGTAAATGGTCTTCTATCTTTAAGAAAATCTATTCACAAAACTTTATTACAAAAAAAATTAAATCATTTTTCTGTCGATAGTGTTTTTGTAGGACCTGGGACTAAACAGTTAATGTTTTTGTTACAATTAGCTTTCGATGGAGACATAATTTTACCCGCACCTAGTTGGGTTTCTTATGAGCCACAGTCTATTATTTCAAATAACAAGATTCACTGGGTACAAACAAAAATAGAAAATAATTGGCACGTAACATCTGAAGAAATCACGAAAGTATTAAAACAATCTACCGCTAAAAATAAAATTATAATTTTAAATACTCCCAACAATCCTTCAGGAACTAATGCTAACAATTTAAAAGAACTTGCTGAAATTTTTAAAAAAAATAATATTATTGTTTTATCAGATGAGATTTATTCAGATTTAAATTTTTCTGAAAATTATGAATCTATTGCAAAATATTATCCTGAAAAGACGATTGTCAGCAATGGTCTTAGCAAGTGGTGTGGAGCAGGTGGTTGGAGATTAGGTTTTTTTGCTATTCCTGATTCTTTAAAAGAATTAAATGATAAAATGCAAGTCCTTGCTAGTGAAGCTTATAGTTCGCCCTCTGCACCAATTCAATATGCTGCAATTGTTGCTTATGAGTCTGATCAAACTAAATTTTTAGATCATTCTAAAAAAATTTTAAATCTTATTGGAGAGTATTGCTATAAAAAATTAAAAACTAATAATATTGAAGTATTAAAGCCTGAGGGAGGTTTTTATATTATGCCAGATTTTAGCGCCTTACTATCAAATAAATTCAAATCCTCTTCGGATTTTTGCAAAGTTCTTTTAGATGAAACAGGAGTTGCCTTACTGCCTGGGTCTGATTTTGGCTTTGATCCAAAAAAATTAATTTTTAGATTAAGTTTCGTCGATTTTGACGGTGAAAAATTTCTTAACTACTCTTATTCGAAAGAGAAGCTAAGTGATGAAGATTTGAATATTTATGCCCCTAAAATAGTCAAAGGTATTAACAAAATCACTGATTGGGCTGTTAAATAAAGGGCTTGAGTCTCTTTTTTTTTAACGATAGGCTCTCTCGTGTAATAAATTAGATGTAATACTGCATCTAAAATCAACTTTAAAAAAGGGGACATTATGAAAAAACTAATATCTTCTGTAGTAGGAGCTTTAAGTATTTTTGCTTTAAGTTTATCACTGACGGCTACGGCAAAGTCAGCTGAATTTTTTACTATAGGAACAGGTGGACCAACTGGAGTTTATTTCCAAACTGGTAACGCTATTTGTAAGATGTTGCACAAATCTGCAATCAGTAAAGAGCACGGAAGAAAAAAAGGTGGTGACAAAGCTTACAGATGTACAGCACCTTCTACTGGTGGTTCGAATTACAATATTGGACAAATTAAAGAAGGTGAATTTCAATTTGGTGTAGCTCAGTCTGACTGGCAATACCATGCTGTAAATGGATCTAGCAAATGGGAAGGAAAAAAATACGGAAATCTAAGAGCTGTATTCTCTGTACACAACGAGCCTTTTCAAATTTGGGCTAGCAAAAAATCTAAAGTTAAAGACTTTAAAGGCCTTAAAGGAAAAGTAGTAAACATTGGTAACCCAGGTTCTGGACAAAGAGGAACTATGGAAGAGCTAATGAAAGCTATGGGAGTTAACAATAGTTACTTCAAATCAACTACAGAGCTTACATCATCTGAGCAAGTAAAAGCTTTATGTGATGGTAAAATTGATGCATTCGGTTATTCAGTTGGATTTCCAAATGGAGCAATGGAACAAGCTGCTACTTGTGCTGCGAAAGCAAGCCCAATTAATTTAACTGGATCTGAAGTGAAAAAGTTAATTAGTGGAGCTGATTACTATGCACAAGCTGTAATACCAAAAGGTACTTACTCTAATCAGAAAAAAGACGCGACTACTTTTGGTGTAAAAGCTACAGTAGTAACAAGTGCTGATGTTTCTGATGAGTTAGTATATTTGGTGACAAAAGCTGTTTTTGAAAACTTTGATGATTTCAAAAAACAACATCCTGCATTTTCTTTTTTAAGTAAAAAAGATATGATCAAAGATGGTTTGTCTGCACCTTTACATCCTGGTGCGATTAAATATTACAAAGAAGCTGGGTTAATGTAATCTAGTTTTTAAACTAAATTAAAAAGGCCCGCTTTTTAGTTGGGCCTTTTTTTTATAGCCCAGTATTTTCACAATGGTTTTAAATATAAAAAAAAATG
Organism: Pelagibacteraceae bacterium; assembly: GCA_008638205.1. Classification (GTDB taxonomy): domain Bacteria; phylum Pseudomonadota; class Alphaproteobacteria; order Pelagibacterales; family Pelagibacteraceae; genus IMCC9063. Next base: position 27,068 of record VTPO01000006.1, read on the forward strand.
TAGAAAGTAAGATCCAGGAAGATTTATCTCCTACGAGAAATTTGACTGGAACGCATTTAAAAATTGTAAGTGCTCTTGCAATCATTTGGTCTTTATTTCAGCTTTGGTATGCATCTCCTTTTCCATTCATGTTCGATTTTGGAATGTTTAAAGGTCTACCAGCAAGAGCTATACATTTAGGATTTGCCCTAACTTTAACATTCTTAATTTATCCTTTTTCTAGAGGTAAAAAAATTTCTTTCTTTGATATTATAATTAGCATTACAGCAGCTTTTTGCTGTTTATATATTTATTTTTTTTATGACCAACTTATTGCAAGAGGCGGGGTTCTTTTAGAGGTTGATATTGCAAATCTTTCCATTCCATTGGAAATTATTATCGGTAGTATTGGAATTCTTATTTTGCTAGAGGCCACAAGAAGAGCCATCGGCACACCCTTAGTTATTATTGCAGTATGTTTTTTATTATTTTCTTACTTTGGAAGATATGCACCTGAGATTATTTCTCATGGAGGATTATCTTTAAAACGTCTTGTTGGCTTTCAATGGTTTGATCAGGAAGCTATTTTTGGAATTCCCATTGGTGTTTCTGTTGATTTTATTTTTTTATTTGTTTTATTTGGCGCTCTTTTAGAAACGGCTGGAGGAGGAAAATATTTTTTAGATTTAGCATTTTCAATGGTGGGAAGAATGAGAGGAGGTCCTGCAAAAGCTGCTATTCTTGGTTCTGGATTAACTGGATTAATTTCAGGTTCTTCAATTGCAAATACAGTAACCACAGGAACTTTTACCATTCCTATTATGAAAAAATCTGGCTTTTCCAAAGAAAAAGCTGGAGCCATTGAGGTATCTGCGTCAGTCAACGGCCAAATAATGCCTCCCGTTATGGGTGCTGCTGCTTTTGTAATGGCTAGTTTTATAGGAGTGACTTACTTTGAAATTGTCAAGCATGCATTTCTTCCAGCAATTATTTCATACTTAGCTTTATTTTATATTTCTCATTTAGAGGCATTGAAAATGAACCTAAAAGGAATGGAAGAAAGTGAAATTCCAAATTTGAAAAAAACTTTTTTAGACGGTTTGCATTTTTTAATTCCTATTTTTGTTTTAATTTATATGTTGGTTTTTTTACGTTACACAGCGTCATATTCAATTTTTTTTGCAACTATCACTTTGATACTTGTGAATTTAGTTCAAAAACTATTTAAAGAATCTGATTATCTATTTGCTTTAAAATCCTGGTTTAATCAAACAGTAGTTGGCTTTGAAAAAGGTGCATTGAATATGGTTGGAGTGGGTATTGCCATTGCAACAGCCGGAATAATTGTTGGAGCAGTTGGCTCTACTGGCTTAAGCACTAATTTAATTATCGTCATAGAATCTATTGCCAAAGACAATATCGTGATCTTATTATTTTTAACTATAATCTTATGTTTATTGTTAGGTATGGGTCTACCAACTACTGCTAATTATGTAGTGGTTGCCTCATTGATGGCTGCGGTACTAGTTGAGGTAGGGGCGGCTTCAGGATTTATTTTTCCATTAATTGCGGTTCATTTGTTTGTGTTTTATTTTGGGTTAATGGCGGATGTTACCCCTCCTGTTGGACTTGCTTCTTATGCTGCAGCAGCTATTTCGGGAGGAGATCCTCTGAGAACTGGAATGCAAGCATTCTGGTACAGCTTGAGAACTGCGATTCTACCAATTGTTTTTTTATTTAACCATGAATTGTTATTAATAGGTATTGAAAATATTTGGCATGGATTATTAGTTATTGTTACCTCCTTAATTGGAATTTTAATTTTCACTTCAGCTACACAGGGTTGGTTTTTCAATAAGCTGAGATGGTATGAAATTATTATCTTTTTGTTTATTTCTATCTCCTTTCTTGCGCCAGAGTTTATTTTAAATAGAGTATATCCCAAGTATAATTATTTTGATGTCAATCAGGCTCAAACAGTCCAATTAGATTTTGACAAAGAGGTAAGATTTAAAGTGACTAGAAACAGTGATTATGGTGAACGTTACAAGCTATTCTTAATTAAAGAAAATAGTTTTGAAAAGAAATATACTCTTCAAGATTTTGGATTGAATGTGGTAACAGACAAAAACAAACTAGTTATTGTAGATACAATTAAGTGGAATGGTCTTGCCAAAAAAGCTGGATTTCAGCAGGGAGACATTATTAGCGAATTTAAGATAGAGAATACTAACAGGCCTGACAAAGACTGGATTTATCCATTTGCATTAATTCTTCTGGGGTTGTTTGGTTTTTCTAACTACAAAAGAGAGAAAAATTAAGCTAAATTTTTTTTTGCAATTGATATAAGAGTATCAATTAAGTTAGAAAGTCCACTTTGTCGTTGAGCTGTAAGCAATTCTAAAATTCCAAGATTTTTAAAATCATCTTTATTTAGTTTTGAAATCTCTGCGATTTGTTCATTATTTAGCAGATCAATAACAAGTTTTGCGGTACCTTTTGTAATGAATGCATCGGCATCAAATCTATAGAGCATTGTATCGTTAGACTGTTTTGAACCAACAACCCAAAGATTAGAAGCACATCCAGCAATTTTATTATCTTGGATTTTATATTGATTATCTAACTCAGTAACCTCATTCGCTATATCAATTAAGTATTGCAAACGATCCGTTCCTTCTAGAACAGAAATTTCAGCGCCTTTAGCTTTAATTTTTTCAATAATCATTTGTAATAGTCGTAGTTAATATCGCATCAATAGGTAAAACAATACAGTTTTTACGATTTCTATTGTTAATATTTAAAAGCGACTTGAAACCCATAATCTCGAAAGTTTGTTTCGTATCAATTTGGTTAAAAAAGTTCATAATTTGTATTTTAAATAAGCCTAAGCTGTCCCAATTGAGCTTATTTATATTTTGGGAAAGCAATGAAGCTGATGCTTGGCAATAAATGCATACTTCACCTTCATACCTAAAATTACTTATTTGTTTATTCTTTAGATCGAATTCTATTTTAATCTCATCGCCACAATTTTTATTTTTTAATATATTTTTAAATTGAGCATTTCCTTTCAAACCAAAAGATTCTGTGTTGGCAGCAAGTTTAATTAACTCCTCCATAAATACATATTACTTTAGATAAGGGCCTATGTTTAAAATTAATACTTCTTTAACAAGATGATAAAACTGACCTATATTTATAATTAATTGTTCCTTTGCTAAATAGTATGTCTGAAATGAAGGTATATTAGTAATAATAAAAATTTGTAAATAATCGAGAACTATAATTGATAAACCAAAAAAAATTACGAAAAAAAATAATACTCGAGAAAAATAGAAATTCTTAGAGTTTAATTTGTTTCCATGTATCCATTTTAAATTACAAATACCACATTGAACTTCTCTATTGCCAGTTCCAAGTTCTGATTTTTTTACATCAAATTGATATTTGCCACACTTGCAATTTATGATCACTTGCTAGCTCCCGGTGGCATCATAGTAATGATTTTAATTTTAGAGTTATGCAACTTGTTTAAAAATAATGATTTTGTATTAGTAGGTTTGTATTTAATTATTTTTGTTAAGAGAAGAGGTTTTTCAAAAGATATAGTTTTAGTTTTCTTTATAACATTATCTTTTTTGACCTTGATAACCTTTTTCAGGTTAGTTTTGGAGACCGCACTCTTAACTACAGTTTTTTCTTCTGGTTGTTTATTTATTTCAATTGTAATTTCATTTGGTTGGCTATTTGCCTCAATAGTAGTTTCATTATTATAAATTCTATTAACTGCTTGTAAAATTTTTTCTGTAGTTGGTTTTTTTGCTTTCTGATGATTTGAAACAGAATTAATACTATTAACAGCATCTATAATTTCATTTATTGAAAATTTTTTGTTCATTAAATTTTTATATCATATTTTAAAAATAAATATAATTTTAAAAATACAACTTATAAAAAATATTTAAGCATGAGAAACTTTCTTTTATTTTTATCTACCTTAACCTGTTGGGCACCTACTTGGTATCTTATAAAATTTCAGTTTGGAATTGTTGATCCTATTGTATCTGTATTTTATCGTTTTTTTTTAGCTGGTGTAATTTTGTTTATTATTTTAATTATTGCAAAAAAAAATATGATTTTTAGAATTAGAGATCATATTCGCTTTGTAGCTCTCGGGATTGCTTTGTTTTCCCTAAACTATATATTTTTTTATTCTGCTAATACTTATTTAATAAGTGGAATTGTTACCGTCGCGTTTTCTTCTATTTTAATTATGAACATTTTGGGAGAGAGAATCTATTTTGGAGTTATTTCATCAAAAAAAACCTGGTTAGCTGCTGGACTTGGAATTCTAGGAATTTTTATTATTTTTCAAAAAGAAATTTTAACATTTGAATCGAGTAATAATACGCATTTGGGAATCGCCTTTTCTTTTATAGCAACTTTTTGGGCCTCTACTGGCAATTTGTTGCATCAGAGTAATTTTAAAAACAAGATTCCTTTTTTCCCATCCTTATCTTATGGAATGATTTATGGTTCTTTGTTTACGCTCATGGTGGCAAAATATCGTGGAGCTGAATTGCTTTTTGACTTTTCTACTTCCTATATTTTTTCTTTCCTGTATTTGGTGATATTTGGATCTGTTATTGCCTTTTATTTATATTTAAATTTATTAGAAAGGATCGGCTCAGCTAGAGCAGGCTACATAGGAGTAGTTATGCCAATAGTGGCATTATCTATCTCAACGTTTTTTGAAGGTTTGCAATGGACGGAAAACTTAATTTATGGTCTTCCTATTTTGATTGTTGGGTGTGTGTTGATTCTTGACCAGAAATCCAAATCAGAAGTATAGAAGGCACCTCTTTTTTATTGTCATCAATTCATTAATTATGTAAAAACTTGCCATCGCGCCCCCTTAGCTCATTTGGTAGAGCAATTGATTTGTAATCAATAGGTGATCTGTTCGAATCAGATAGGGGGCACCATTTTCTTTAGATGGCTATTTAAGTAATAAAAAAATAACTTTGTTAATAAGTTATTTGCTATTTTGGAAAAAATAAATCACTCTTAATAAAAAGTTAATTTATGAATAAAATTTTAATATTAGGTTTTGGTGTGGCTAGCACAGCTTACATATCTCTTTTAGATCATAATAAAAAAAAAGTATCTGTATTGGGCACTCCATTCGATCGTAAAAAAATCTCTAGCTTAAACGCATCTAAAATTAAAAAAGATAAAAAATCTAGACTAGTTTTTTCAAATAATGTTAAATTTTATAATAATGTAGAAGAGGTTATCAAATCTAAATATTCCTTAGTTGTTGTTGGAGTTAACTCGAATGGAATTTTATGGGCTTCCCAACAACTTCGTTTACTAAAACCAAGTTGCCCTATTTTAATTTTAACGAAAGGCCTATTTAAATCTAAAAATAAAATTTATAAACTTTCAGATTTTTTTAAACAAAAAAATAAATTAACTAAAATAGTTTATGCAGCCGGTCCATGTCTTGCCGGTGAGCTGGTAAACAAAACACACACAAGAACGGTATTGGCTAGCAATTCAATCGCCAATGCAAAGTACGTTAAAAAAATATTACAAAATGATTATTATCACCCAGATATTACAGCAGATATAGCTGGAGCAGAAATTTGCTCTGCGACCAAAAATATTTATGCAACCATCATAGGCTCTTCTGTTGGGCAGTCGAATAAATATTTGTCTAAAAAAAATAAGAAAAAAAATTATTTTAATGCAGCTTCCGCATTATTTGAACAGTCTATTCGCGAAATGAATATTATAGTTAAAAAATTTAAGGGACAAACCTCAACGGTCTTAGGGCCTGCTGGAACTGGTGATCTTTACGTGAGTGCTTTGGGAGGAAGAAATAGTAAAATGGGCTCTTTTTTAGGTAGTGGTTTTTTGTATAAAAACATCATTAAATCACAAATGAAAAATATTACAGTGGAGGGTGCTGAGCTGATGCTTGATGTTGGTTCTTTGCTATTAAAGGCAGTTGGAAAAAACAATCTGCCTCTAGCAAGCCTTTTGTTGAGCTCTTTAAAAAAAAATAAAAAACTAAAGATAGATTGGAAAAAATTTTCAAATTAGTTAAGTTTTGCGACATTTTGTGTGGGTAATTAGGTCAATCCCTTATTTATTAGGATATAATTTAGGTGTATAGACAAGGCCTATGGAAACTGAGTTTTTAAGAGATTACGCAACAATTTTAATTTTTTTATTCATTTCGATTGGTCTTGGTTTTGGGTTTATTTTTGTTAATTTTTTATTTTCACCAAGCAACCCAGACACCGAAAAGCTATCAGCTTATGAGTGTGGTTTTGAGGCTTTCTCAGATTCTAGAATGAAATTTGATGTAAGGTTTTATCTAGTAGCAATTCTATTTATTATCTTTGACCTTGAAGTGGCTTTTTTATTTCCTTGGGCTGTAACTTTGGGGCAATTAGGTCCCTTGGGTTTTTGGAGTATGATGATATTTTTAACGGTTCTTACGATTGGTTTTATTTATGAGTGGAAAAAAGGAGCGTTAGATTGGGAATAGTACCTGCAGAAAAATTAAAAGAGATTCCAAAAGAATTCAGAGAAGTTGCTGAAGAATTTACGGAAAAGGGATTTGTTACCATAGGTAGTGATAGACTCATAAATTGGGCTAGAACCGGATCTTTGCACTGGATGACTTTTGGTCTTGCATGCTGTGCTGTTGAAATGATGCAAACTTCCATGCCAAGATATGACCTGGAACGTTTTGGAGCAGCCCCGAGAGCATCACCTCGTCAATCAGATGTCATGATTGTTGCTGGAACTTTAACAAACAAAATGGCTCCTGCTTTAAGAAAAGTTTATGATCAAATGCCAGAACCTAGATATGTAATTTCCATGGGTAGTTGCGCCAATGGTGGTGGCTATTATCATTATTCTTATTCAGTAGTAAGAGGCTGTGATAAAATTGTACCCGTAGATATTTATGTTCCGGGCTGCCCACCTTCAGCGGAAGCATTGCTGTATGGCATTTTGCAACTTCAAAAAAAAATAAGAAGAGAAGGAAGTCTTCAACGCTAATGTCAGAAATTTATCAAAATTTAAAAAAGCTAGTTTTAGAAAAAAAAGAATTAAAGCTTAACGATGTAGATTTGACTCATGACAATCTTATTTTAAATTGTGATGTAGATAATATTATTCATAATATTGATATTTTAAAAAGATCTCCCGAATTTAAATTTCGTCAGTTAATAGATATTTTAGGAGTTGATTATCCTCAACAGAGTAAAAGATTTGAAGTTATTTATTTGTTTTTAAGTCATGAAAATAATTTTAGAATTTCTTTAAAAATCAAGATTGGAGATGAAGAAATAGTCCCAACTCTTACAGACACCTTTCAATCTGCCAACTGGCAAGAGCGAGAAGTTTTTGATATGTATGGAATTCGATTTGCTAATCATCCCGACCTCAGAAGAATTTTGACTGACTATGAATTTGAAGGCTATCCATTAAGAAAAGATTTCCCTCTCACTGGATATAAAGAGGTCAGATATAGCGCAGAACATCAAAAAGTTATTTATGAGCCAGTTAAGCTAGCACAAGATTATAGAGATTTTAATTTTGAGAGTCCTTGGGAAGGCTCTGAGTATATTAAAAAAGAACAAGATAAAGTGGAAGAAAAGAAATGAGCAAACATACCAAAACAATGAATCTCAATTTTGGCCCACAGCATCCAGCAGCACATGGTGTACTTCGTTTGATTCTTGAATTGGATGGTGAGGTTATTGAAAGAGCTGATCCACATATTGGTTTATTGCATAGAGGAACTGAAAAATTAATTGAACACAAAACATACACTCAAGCTGTTCCATATTTTGATAGGTTGGATTATGTGGCTCCCATGAACCAAGAGCATGCATTTGCTATGGCAGTGGAAAAGCTTTTGAAAATTGAAGTGCCTATTCGAGCTCAGTATATCAGAGTAGTTTTTTGTGAGATTGGAAGAATTTTAAGTCATATTTTAAACATTACAACACAAGCATTAGATGTTGGTGCTTTAACACCTTCTTTGTGGGGTTTTGAAGAACGTGAAAAGCTTATGGTATTTTATGAACGTGTGTCCGGCTCAAGATTACATGCTAATTACTTTAGACCTGGTGGTGTTCACATAGATCTGCCCACTGGTCTTGCGGACGATATTTATAAATTTTGTGAAACCTTTCCTGATGTAATCAATGATTTAGAAACTTTACTTACTGATAATAGAATTTTTAAGCAAAGAAACGTAGATATAGGAATTGTGTCTAAGCAAGAAGCTTTGGACCATGGTTTTTCAGGAGTTATGTTAAGAGGATCCGGCGTACCTTGGGATTTAAGAAAATCTAATCCCTACGAATGTTACAATGAATTTGATTTTAAAATTCCTGTAGGAAAAAATGGAGATTGTTATGACAGGTATCTTTGCCGGATAGAAGAAATGAAAGAAAGCATTTCTATTATGAAGCAAGCTCTGCAAAAAATACCAGAGGGACCTGTTATGACAGCTGACACAAAAGTAGGACCTCCGAAACGTAAGGAAATGAAAATGAGTATGGAGGCATTAATCAATCACTTTAAATTATACACAGAAGGTTACCACGTACCTAAAGGAGAAGTGTATGCTGCAGTTGAAGCACCCAAAGGAGAGTTTGGTGTTTATTTGGTGTCTGATGGATCTAACAAACCTTATCGTTGTAAAATTAAAGCACCTGGATTTACACACTTGCAAGCTATGAATTATATGATCAAAGGACACATGTTAGCGGATGTTCCGGCTGTATTAGGTTCTATGGATATTGTTTTTGGTGAGGTTGACCGATGAGTGGAAAACATGTTGCTAAAGATCAGCCACAATCATTTATTTTTTCCTCAGAAAATTTAAAAACAAAAGATATAATATTAAAAAAATATCCAGAAGTTAGAAAAAAAAGTGCTGTGATGCCTTTGTTAAATTTAGCACAAAAGCAAAATGATGGTTGGATACCTTTAGCAGCGGTTCAATATATTGCTGATCTCTTGGAAGTTCCTTACATAAAAGTTTATGAGGTGGCTACGTTTTACACAATGTATAACCTTGCCCCTGTAGGAAAATATTTTGTCCAAGTGTGTACTACAACGCCGTGCGCAATTAGAGGTTCTGGAAAAATAGTAGAAGCTTGTAAAAAATATATTTCTAGCAAAGAAGGACATCTAAGTGAAGATAAAAAAAGCTCATGGATTGAAGTGGAATGTCTAGGTGCTTGTGTTAATGCACCTATGATACAAATTAACGAAGATTATTATGAGGATTTAGATGCCATTTCAGCAGAAAAGATTTTTAAAAGCTTTAAAGACGATAGCTTGCCAAAATTAGGATCTCAAAAAGGAAGAAAAGGATCTGAACCGATTAAACAAAGATTAACTTTATTAAAAAATTAAATGCTAGAAGATAAAAATCGAATATTTAAAAATTTATACGGAGATGAGAGTTTTAGCCTTCCTGCAGCTGAAGTTAGAGGTGATTGGAAAGATACTAAAGAAATTATTTCTAAAGGAAAAGATTGGATTATAGAAGAGATTAAAAAATCAGAGCTACGCGGTAGAGGTGGCGCCGGATTTCCCACTGGAGTTAAATGGTCTTTTGCACCGAAAGAAGTCAAAGAAGGAAGACCTCACTACCTAGTAATTAATGCTGATGAATCAGAACCAGGAACATGCAAAGATAGAGATATATTAAGGTATGAGCCTCACAAATTAATCGAAGGATGTTTAATTGCAGCCTACGCAGTAAGTGCAAATACTTGTTATGTCTATATTAGAGGCGAGTATGTAAACGAGGGAAAAGTTTTGCAAGAGGCAATTAATGAGGCTTATGAAAAAGGTTATTTAGGAAAAAATGCTGCAGGAACTGAATGGGATCTAGATATTTTTATTCACTATGGAGCAGGAGCATATATTTGTGGTGAAGAAACAGCCTTACTAGAAAGTCTTGAAGGAAATAAAGGTCAACCAAGATTAAAACCTCCTTTTCCAGCGTTGATAGGTCTTTATGGATGCCCAACTATAGTTAACAATGTAGAAACTATTGCGGTAGTTCCTACTATTTTAAGAAGAGGAAGCGAATGGTTTGCATCTTTTGGAAGAGTAAAAAACAGAGGAACTAAAATTTTTTGTATTTCTGGAAATGTTAACAATCCATGTAATGTTGAAGAAGAAATGGGTATTCCTTTAAAAGTTTTAATAGAAAAACATGCGGGTGGAGTAACAGGTGGATGGGACAATCTACAAGCTGTAATTCCTGGAGGCTCGTCCATGCCTCTAATTCCAAAGAATATTTGTGAAACTATAATTATGGATTTTGATGCTTTGATTGAGGCAAAGAGTGGTTTGGGAACAGCAGGCATAGTAGTAATAGATAAGTCACAAGATATTGTTAAGTGCATGGCTAGAATAGCAAGATTTTATAAACATGAAAGTTGTGGTCAATGCACCCCATGTAGGGAAGGTACGGGTTGGATGTGGAGAATGTTAGAACGAATAGGTCGAGGAGAATCTAATATTTCTGAAATTGATATGCTTATGGATGTCACTAAGCAAATTGAAGGACATACGATTTGTGCTTTTGGTGAAGGTTCTTCATGGCCTGTCCAAGGTCTCTTAAGACACTTTAGAAAAGAAATGGAAGCAAAGTGTTCAGACCAATATCATTTACGGAAAGACATAATTTAATGCCAAAAGTTAAAGTAGATGGAGTAGAGATTGAAGTTGAAAATGGAACTACCGTTTTGCAAGCTTGTGAAATTGCAGGAAAAGAAATACCAAGATTTTGTTATCATGAAAGACTTTCTATAGCTGGAAATTGTAGAATGTGCTTAGTGGAAATGGAGAGATCACCAAAGCCTGTTGCTTCCTGTGCAATGCCAGCTGCAGAAGGACAAGTAATTTTTACAAATACAGAGATGGTAAAAAAAGCAAGAGAAGGTGTTATGGAATTTTTGCTTATTAACCATCCATTAGATTGCCCGATTTGTGATCAGGGCGGTGAGTGTGACCTTCAAGATCAATCAGTTAATTACGGAGGTAGAAGCTCTCGTTATGAATTGAATAAAAGATCTGTAAAAGAAAAATACATGGGACCGTTAATCAAAACCCAAATGAATAGATGTATACACTGCACAAGATGTATTCGGTTTGCAGAAGAAATTGCTGGCGTTCCTGATTTGGGTGCAATTAATCGCGGTGAAAACATGGAAATAACTACATTTCTTGAAAAAACTGTAGACAGCGAATTATCAGCCAATGTCATCGACTTGTGCCCTGTGGGAGCGCTTACTTCTAAGCCTTATGCTTTTGAAGCAAGACCTTGGGAGTTAACCAAAACAGAAACTATAGATGTTATGGATGCGGTTGGATCTAATATTAGAGTTGATACAAAAGGATGGGATGTAAAAAGAATTTTACCTAGAATAAACGAAGATATTAACGAAGAGTGGATATCTGACAAAACTAGATATGCTTGTGACGGTTTGTCTTCAAATAGAATAGATCAGCCTTACATTAAAAAGGAAGGCAAGCTAATTCCATGTTCTTGGGAGGAAGCTTTTTTAAAAATTAGTGAAGAGTTTAAAAAAACTGCAAATATAGGTGGCCTAGTCGGAGACTTAGTAGATTTGGAAACTATTTTTTCATTAAAAAATTTACTATCAAGTGTTAGTGGTAGTGAATCGGTAGATTTTAGACAGAAAGATTTTTATATAGATCCATCTCATCCTTCTAACTATTTATTTAACACTCCCATTGCTGAAATTGATGATGCTGATTTATTTTTATTAGTTGGTGCAAACCCGAGATTAGAAGCAACGATGATAAATTCTAGAATTAGAAAAAACTTTGTTAGCAAAAAAACAGAAGTTTTTTCAATCGGAAATCCTGGAGATCAAACGTATAAAATAAATTTATTAGGTGATAATTTAAGTATTCTTAAAGATATAGAAGCCGAAACAAATTCATTTGCTGATAAAATAAAAAAATCAAAAAGACCAATATTTATAATTGGTGAAAGTGTTTTGAACTCTAAGCAAGGAAAGTTTGTTTTGGAAACTTCAAAAAATATTTTGAAAAAATATAATGCTCTTTCAGGTCTTAATACACTTCATAGAAATGCGTCCTCTGTAGGAGCTTTAATGCTAGGTGCCTACAATACCAACCAGGATGTTTTAAAAAATGAAATTTTATATTTGATTGGTGCAGATGAGGTAGAAATTGATAATAAAAATAAGTTTATTATTTATCAAGGCTCACATGGCTCTAAAAATACAAAGATAGCAGACGTTGTTTTGCCTGGAGCTGCTTATACGGAAAAAGATAGTTTATATGTTAATTTAGAAGGCAGAGTACAAGCTGCATATAAGGCCTCTTTTCCTCCTGGAGATGCAAAAGAGGATTGGAAAATCTTAAGAGCTTTATCGGACGTTCTTAAAAAACCATTAAAATTCAATACTATTGAACAATTAAGATCCAAAATCTTTGAGTCTTTTTCTATTTTTCCGGAAATTAATCAATTGCCAAAAGTAAAAACTGAAAATTTATCCATTGCATCTGTAGACACGTTAGATTCTAAAGTACAATTTACTAGTATAGATTATTATCAGACCAATGAAATTGCTAGATCTTCGAAAACTATGATGGAGTGCAAAACTGCCAGAGAACAATTAGCAAAAACAGGAACGGACGATTAGGAATGATGTCTGAATACTTAAATATTATACTTTTTGATAGCTTGAAGATTTTGGCATTATTAATTCCTGTTTTAATTGCTGTAGCTTTAATTGTTTGGGTAGATAGAAGAGTGTGGGGTCTTGTTCAGTTAAGAAAGGGTCCAAATGTAGTTGGTCCATTTGGTTTGTTTCAAACTGTTGCTGATGCCTTAAAATATATTTTTAAAGAAATAATTATCCCAGCAGGTGCAAATAAAATTATTTTTATTTTAGCTCCAGTCGTCACTATGTCCTTAGCTTTGTTGGCCTGGGCAGTAATTCCTTTTGGAGAAAACCTTTATGTAACTAACATTAATGTTGGAATTTTGTATTTATTTGCAGTTTCTTCTTTGGGGGTTTACGGAATTATTATGGCGGGATGGGCCTCCAATTCAAAATATCCTTTTCTTGGAGCATTAAGGTCAGCAGCTCAAATGGTTTCTTATGAAGTTTCTATAGGATTAGTTATTATCAACGTTTTATTATGTGTTGGCTCTTTAAACTTGGTTGATATTGTTATTGCTCAAAAAAATATATGGTTTGCCATTCCTTTATTCCCAATGTTTGTTATTTTCTTTATTTCAGCCTTAGCAGAAACCAACAGACCTCCATTTGATCTTCCGGAAGCAGAAGCAGAATTGGTCTCTGGATATCAAACTGAATATTCAGGCATGATGTACGCACTTTTTTGGCTTGGAGAATATGCAAATATTTTATTAATGTGTGCACTAGGTTCTATTTTGTTCCTAGGAGGTTGGTTGTCTCCGTTAGATATTGCTCCATTTAATCTTATTCCTTCTCCGATTTGGCTAATTTTAAAAATTCTACTATTATTTATTTTATTTGCCTTGGTAAAAGCAATTGTACCAAGATATAGATACGATCAATTAATGAGATTGGGATGGAAAGTATTCTTACCACTCTCTTTGTTTTGGGTGGTATTAACCTCAGGATTTTTATTCTACTTTGATTTACTTCCAAATTAATTATGAAATTTAATAGAATTATAAAGACAATTTTTTTAGTGGAGTTTGCAAAAGCTCTTTATTTGGCAATTAAATACATGTTTAAAGACAAGGCTACTATTAACTATCCTTTTGAAAAAGGTCCTTTAAGTCCAAGATTTAGGGGAGAGCATGCCTTGCGTAGGTACCCAAATGGAGAAGAGCGATGCATAGCTTGTAAATTGTGTGAAGCAGTATGTCCCGCTCAAGCAATTTCTATTGATGCAGAACTTAAAGAGGACGGTTCTAGAAAAACTACCAGGTATGACATTGACATGGTTAAGTGTATTTATTGTGGTCTTTGTCAGGAAGCTTGCCCAGTAGATGCAATAGTGCAAGGACCTAATTTTGAATTTTCTACAGAAACTAGAGAAGAGCTTTATTACAACAAAGATAAGCTAATGGATAACGGAGATAGATGGGAAAAAGAAATTGCTCATAATATCAAAAAAGATAAAGCCTACAGGTAATGCTAGCTCACTCAATTATATTTTATTTTTTTTCATTTATAACAATCGCATCCTCGTTAATGGTGATCGCTAGTAAAAATACTGTTCATGCAGTTTTTTTCTTAATACTTGATTTTGTTAGCATATCATCTTTGTTTATTATGTTGGGAGCTGAGTTTCTAGGAATGCTCACCTTGATTGTTTATGTTGGAGCAGTAGCAGTGCTTTTTTTATTTGTTGTCATGATGATTAATGTCAATTTTTCAGAATTAAAATCTGGTTTTTTAGAATACATACCATTTGGATTACTGATTGGTCTTGTTATTTTGTTAGAACTTGGAATGATGATTGCTACTTGGAAATACAAACCTGATTTTGTGGTGTCTAATAGCATTGTAAATAAGACTATCACTAATACGGAAAGCCTAGGCCTAGTAATTTACACAGATTATATTTTCTTTTTTCAATTGTCAGGTTTTATTTTATTAGTAGCGATGATTGGTGCTATCGTTCTAACCTTTAGAAGAAAAGAATCTCTTCGAAGACAAGACATTACCACGCAAGTTTCTAGAGAGAGAACTGATTCAGTTGAATTGATTGAAGTGAAGCAATCTGAAGGAGTTAAAATAAATGATTGAAATTGGATTAACCCATTATTTATTCCTTGCGTCTATAATTTTTACAATTGGTGTAATAGGGATATTTTTAAATAGAAAAAATGTAATTGTAATTTTAATGTCGGTAGAACTAATTTTAATTGCTGTAAATATTAATCTAGTTTCATTTTCTGTTTATTTGAATGATGTTGTTGGGCAGGTTTTTACATTGTTTGTATTGACGGTAGCAGCTGCTGAAGCCGCTATAGGATTAGCTATATTGGTGGTATTTTTTAGAAACAAAGGCTCTATTCACGTAGACGATATCAACTCGTTAAAAGGTTAAAGAATGGCTTATTTATTAGTTTTTTTGCCATTAGTTGCTTCTTTCATTGTTGGTATTTTTGGCAGGTTTTTAGGAGATAAGATTTCACAACTTATTACGTGCTCCTTTGTTTTAATTTCATCTGCTTTATCTATCTATATCTTTTCTGATGTTGCTATAAATTCAAACACCTACAATCTTAAGATTTTTAATTGGATCACTTCTGGAGGCCTAGTCCTTAATTGGTCTATCAATATTGATACTCTTACTTCAGTTATGTTAGTGGTTGTCACTTCGGTTTCAGCTTTAGTTCATGTTTATTCAGTAGGGTATATGTCCCACGATCCTGACAAGCCTAGGTTCATGTCTTACTTGTCTTTATTTACTTTCATGATGTTAATGTTAGTCACATCAGATAATTTTTTACAGCTATTTTTTGGTTGGGAGGGAGTAGGTCTTGCATCTTATCTTTTGATAGGATTTTGGTATAAAAAACCATCAGCCAATTCAGCGGCCATAAAAGCATTTGTTGTTAATAGAGTAGGGGATTTTGGTTTAGCAATTGGTATTTTTTTAATATTCAAATACACAGGCAGCATTAATTTTGTAGATGTGTTCAAAGCTATTCCAACGCTTTTAGATAAAAATATTAGCATGCTTGGTATTGAGGCTTCTTTAATTAGCTTTATTTGTATTTTTCTATTTATTGGAGCGATGGGTAAATCAGCACAGATTTTTTTACACACTTGGTTACCTGATGCTATGGAAGGACCAACACCTGTTTCTGCATTAATTCATGCAGCCACCATGGTTACGGCCGGAGTTTTTCTAGTTGTGAGGTGTTCGCCAATATTTGAATACTCTCCTTTTGTTTTAAATATTATAGTTTTGGTTGGCGCTACCACAGCTTTTTTTGCTGGTACCATTGGCCTTGTTCAAAACGATATTAAAAGAGTGATAGCGTATTCAACGTGTAGTCAATTAGGGTACATGTTCTTTGCAGCTGGTTTGGGAGCTTATCATATTGCTATTTTTCATTTATTTACACATGCATTTTTTAAAGCGCTTCTTTTTTTAGGAGCTGGATCTGTCATTCATGCATTTAACGATGAGCAGAATATGAGGCACATGGGTGGTGTTTGGAAAAAAATTCCTTACACTTATTCATTAATGATCATTGGAACCTTGGCATTAACAGGCTTTCCTTTTCTTTCAGGTTTTTTTTCAAAAGATGCAATTATAGAAACTGCTTATAGCTCAACTTCTTTTTTTGCTGGTTATGCAGTTACCATTGGTGTGTTAACGGCTTTTATGACCTCTCTTTATTCGTGGAGGTTAATTTTTATGACTTTTCATGGAACCTTTAATAATAAAAACATTAGTCTATCCAAGGTTCACGAATCTCCAGCGGTAATGCTTGTGCCTCTTTTATTTCTTGCGTTAGGTGCCATTTTTGCTGGCTATGCTTTTAAAGACTATTTTATAGGCTCTCAATTTATTCAATTTTGGAACAATTCAATTTTCTTTTTAAAAGAGTTTGTTTTACACCATCCCCCTTTGTGGTTTTTGCTACTAACTCCAATTTTAGTTTTATTAGCCATTCCACTTTCTTATTACTTTTTTGTCAAAGATAAAAAATCTCTGGATAGCTTTATAGAAATAAACAAACCTCTTTATAATTTTCTAGTAAACAAATGGTACTTTGATGAGTTGTATGATTTTTTATTCGTGAAGCCTGCCAAAAAAATAGGTAGTTTTTTCTGGAAAATTGGAGATGGTACAATCATAGACGGCTTTGGTCCTGATGGTTTAACCAAATTAATCAAATCAGTTTCAAATAAGGCGGTTCAATTTCAGTCTGGTTTTTTATACCATTATGCTTTTGTTATACTGATAGGGCTTTCAATCTTATTAACCTACATGATGATTTTTTAATTAATGAACTTACCGATATTAACCATAATCACTTTTCTTCCCTTGATAGGAGTTTTTTTCATTCTTTTTAACAAAGGGGAGGAGGAGAGAGTAGGTAAGATTAGTTTCCACGTATCTCTATTAACCTCTTTGTTAGTTTTTGTTTTGTCATTATTTTTATGGTTTAGCTTTGACAAAACCATATCCTCTTTTCAGTTTGTCGAAGAAAAAAAATGGATCATTGACTTTGTGAAATACAAAGTAGGGGTGGATGGTATTAGTATTCTTTTTGTTGTGCTGACTGCCTTTATTACTCCGATTTGTATCGTTGCAACCTACAACAGTGTAAAATTTAGAAAAAAAGATTTCTTTATTGCTCTACTAGTGATGGAGACAATGATGATAGGAGTTTTTTGTTCTTTAGATCTTTTTTTATTTTATCTTTTTTTTGAAGCTGGATTAATACCCATGTTTTTAATTATTGGTATATGGGGTGGGATTAGACGAGTGTATGCCGCTTTTAAATTTTTCTTATATACACTTCTAGGATCTGTTTTTATGCTGATTGCAATTATATTTATTTATATGCAAACGGGCACTACAGATGTTGAGGCTTTGTTAGCCTTGGATATACCTGTGCAATATCAATATTTATTGTGGCTTGGTTTTTTTGCTTCATTTGCTGTCAAAACACCAATGTGGCCAGTTCATACTTGGTTACCAGATGCGCATGTTGAGGCTCCTACTTCAGGCTCAGTAATTCTAGCAGCTATTTTGCTTAAAATGGCAGGCTATGGTTTTATTAGATTTTCCCTTGGTTTATTTCCAGTAGCTTCAGATTTTTTTTCACCCTTGGTATTTTCATTAAGTATTATAGCTATTGTTTACACATCTCTTGTCGCCTTAGTCCAAAAAGATATGAAAAAATTGATAGCCTACTCGTCAGTTGCTCACATGGGCTTTGTTACTATTGGTATTTTTGCTTTTAATTCCCAAGGTATCGAGGGAAGTATATTTCAAATGATAAGTCACGGCATAGTCTCTGCTGCTTTATTTCTTTGTGTGGGTGTTGTTTATGACAGAATGCATACAAGACAAATTTCAGATTATGGTGGGGTATCAAACGTAATGCCTAATTATGCAATTGTATTTATGATTTTTATTTTAGCAAGCTTAGGACTTCCGGGAACCAGCGGTTTTGTTGGAGAGATTTTAGTTTTGATTGGAATATTTAAAACAAACTATTTGGTAGCTTTCTTTGCAGCTACAGGAGTTGTTTTGTCAGCTTGTTATAGCTTATCATTATATAGAAGAGTTTGTTTTGGAGAAATTACCAATGATAAGGTTAAAGCTTTAAAAGATATAAATTATTCAGAATTTATTATCTTAATACCTTTGCTGATTCTTGTAATTTTACTTGGAGTTTATCCAAACATTATTTTAGATACAATTTCAACAAGTGTGGAAAGTTTAGTCTCTGTTTACAATGCTAAAATTGCAACATTTAATAATTTAATGATTAAATAATTATGGAAAATATTAATTTTATATATCCGGAAATTTTTATAGCAATTTCTATTTTAGGATTGTTAATGGTTGGAGTTTTTAAAACTAATAGTTTTAATTTAGTTACCAAGCTTACTTCGTTTATGTTTTTGATAACTATACCTATAGTTTTTTTGAATAGCACTGTTTCGATGAAGTTATTTTCAAATAATTACATAGTCGATGAATTGTCTTCTTTTTTAAAAATACTTATTTTAGGGTCTAGTGCTTTTGCGTTATTTTTTACCGATCAGTATATAAAGAAAAATAAATTAGATAAATTTGAATATCCAGTATTGATTACTACAGCTATACTTGGAATGTTTGTGATGGTCAGTTCAAATAATTTAATTGGCCTGTATCTTGGAATTGAACTTCAGTCTCTTTCTCTTTATGTTTTGGCTTCGTTAAATAGAGATTCTACAAAATCTACAGAAGCCGGTGTTAAGTATTTTGTTCTAGGAGCTTTGTCTTCTGGTTTGCTTTTGTACGGTTGTTCTTTAGTTTATGGATTTACAGGATCCACAAACTACTACGTCATTGCGGAAAACTTTTCTGCTGACAATATTGCTTTATTATTTGGTCTGGTCTTTATATTAATTGGATTGGCTTTTAAAATATCTGCTGTTCCATTTCACATGTGGACACCAGATGTTTATGAGGGTGCTCCCACTTCAGTAACAGCATTTTTTGCATTAGCTCCAAAAGTCGCTGGCTTTGGAGCAATTATAAGAATTTTATATATTGCTTTTGGAAATGTTTTTGATGAGTGGCAGTCTATCTTGATCTTCATATCAGTAGCATCTATGATTTTGGGAGCTGTTGCTGCCATTGGGCAAACCAACATTAAAAGACTTATGGCCTATAGCAGTATTAGTCATATGGGCTATGGTCTTGCAGGGTTAGCCACTGGAATTAACGAAGGTGTGACAGCTTCTGTTATTTATATTTTTCTTTATGTCGTAATGAACATTGGAAGCTTTGCCTGCATTCTCATTATGAAGAGAAAAGATATCTATTTAGAAAACATAAGAGACCTTTCTGGTTTGTCCAAAAACCATCCTCTTGTAGCTTTTTGCTTAACAGTAATGCTTTTTTCTTTGGCGGGTATTCCTCCGTTAGCTGGATTTTTTGCCAAATTCTATATTTTCATGGCTGTAGTTAAGGCGGATTTAATTATATTAGCCGTAATTGGATTGGTAACTTCAGTAATTTCAGCGTTCTATTATTTGAGAATTATTAAAATAATGTATTTTGACCCGGAGCAAGAAAAGTTCGATCCAATCTCAAGCAAAGGTGTTAAAATTTCCTTAGCACTTTCAACCTTGCTAATATTATTTTACTTTTTAAATCCCTCTATACTAAATTTTTTCGTTAACCTTGCATCAAAGTCAGTTCAATAAAATTAATGACTAAGACAATTTTTTATTTTGATAGCGTTAACAGCACCAACGATGAAGCTAAGAAATTAGTTGAAAATCATAAAGTTATGTCAGGTTTAGTGATTAGTGATCACCAAAAAAAAGGTAGGGGAAGGTTTGGTAATAATTGGGTATCCATGAAAGGAAATTTTATGGGGTCAGCTTTCTTTCCCGTTCGTAATTACAATTCTATTGACAAGTTACAGTATGAAGTTTTGAAAATTATCTTTAATTTATTTGTCAAAATTACCAAAAAAAATAATTTTAAAATTAAGAAACCTAATGATATTCTTATAGGAGACAAAAAAGTATGCGGAATACTCATTGAAAGCTTTGTTAATAATAATAAACTATTTGCTATAATTGGAGTAGGGGTTAATTTTATAAAAAATCCAATTCTTAAAAAGTATAAGA
This sequence comes from Pelagibacteraceae bacterium, assembly GCA_008638205.1. Classification (GTDB taxonomy): domain Bacteria; phylum Pseudomonadota; class Alphaproteobacteria; order Pelagibacterales; family Pelagibacteraceae; genus IMCC9063. The sequence goes on from VTPO01000006.1 coordinate 47,488, forward strand.
CAACTAACTTTAAAAAAGAGTTTAACAAATCAATAAACACATTGGAATTTTCTAGAATTTTAAATCAAGAAATGAAAAAAATTATTATATGATTTTAATTGGAGATATAGGAAATACACAGTCTAAGTTTGCTCATTACAACAAAAGGAATAACAAGTTATTTAAATTAAAAAATTTTAATACTGCCGATATAGAAAAAAATAAAGATTTTGCAAAATTTGTTAATAATACAAAATTTACAAATGCTGTTATTACATCAGTAGTTCCAAAGGTTTTTTTGAAAATTAAGTCTGTGTTGAAAAAAAAAAATATAAAATGCTATGAGATATTAGATAAAAAGTTAAAAAATCCAATTAAAATTAAAATTAAAAAACCTAAGCAGTTAGGTTCTGATAGGTTGGCAAATGTATTTGCAGCTAATCAACTATACAGATCTAACTGTATTGTGATTGATTTTGGTACAGCAACCACTTTAGATATTTTGTCTAAAAATGGAATTTATAATGGAGGGTTGATTACCCCTGGTGTTAGACTCTCTTTATCTACACTAAGTTCATTAACCGCACTGTTACCATTAATAAAGTTAAAGAAAACGAAGCAAATTATAGGAAAAGATACTATTTCAGCTATCAATTCAGGAGTTTATTGGGGCTATGTGGCAATGATTGATGGATTGTTAAAAAAAATTATATCAACTACTAAAAAAAAATATAAAGTAATTTTAACTGGTGGTTTGGCACATATTTTTTCAAATTCACTTCAATACAAATCGACAATCAATACAAACATCACTCTACAGGGTGTTGTTGAAATCATTAAATACAATAAAAAATTATTTTAAATATGACGCAAGGTAAAAATGAATTAGTTTTCTGTCCCCTGGGAGGAGCTGGTGAGATAGGCATGAATATGAATTTGTATGGCTATGGATCTCAAGATGAAAAAAAATGGATTATGATAGATATTGGAGTTGGATTTACGGACGATTCCGTTCCGGGAATAGATTTGATGGTTGCTGATCCTGATTTTATTGTGCAAAGAAAAAAAGATTTATTAGGAATCTTGCTTACTCATGCTCATGAAGACCATATAGGAGCTATTGCGCATCTTTGGCCATTATTAGAATGTCCAATATACGCAACTCCTTTTACTGCTTCTTTAATTAAAGAAAAACTAAGAGAAAAAAGAGTTCAAGTAGGGGACAACCTTAAAACCATTCAATTAAATGGAAATGTAAATTTAGGTCCTTTTGATATTGATTATGTATCGCTTACACATTCTATACTAGAGCCTAATGCCCTTTCTATAAAAACTCCTGCTGGTACATTATTTCATACAGGAGATTGGAAATGTGACAGTGAGCCTTTGATTGGTGAAAAAATGGATGAGGGTAAACTTAAAGACATAGGGGACAAGGGTGTTCTTGCTATGATTTGCGATTCTACCAATATATTTTCAGAAGGTAGATCAGGTTCTGAAAAAGATGTTCGTGATAGCATGATGACTATTATGGAAAATATTAAAAATAGAATTGTTGTTACTACTTTTGCCTCTAACGCTTCAAGAATGGAAACAGTTTTTAAATGTGCTGAAAAAGCAGGAAGGCACCTATCTTTAGTGGGCAGATCGATGCACAGAATTTATAACACAGCACGAGATTGTGGTTATCTACAAGATATAAAGCCACCATTAGATCCAAGGGATGCAAAAAAAATTCCAAGAAATAAGATTGTTTATCTTTGCACTGGTAGTCAAGGAGAGCCAATGGGCGCTATGAATAGAATAGTAAATGAAGAGCATCCAGATGTATTTTTAGACAAAGATGATACGGTTATTTTTTCTTCAAGAATTATTCCTGGGAACGAAAAAAAATTATTTAAAATGCATAATATATTGGTCAAAAGAGAGATAAATGTATTATCTGAAGACAATGCTTTCATTCATGTTTCTGGCCATCCTGCAAGAGATGAAATGAAAGATATGTATAGTTGGATTAGACCTAAAATAGCAATTCCTGTTCATGGTGAACATCGTCATCTAAAAGAGCATTATGATTTTGCAAAACTACAAGGAGTTAAACACCCAGCACTAATAGAGAATGGAGATATAATTAAAATATATCCTGGAGAACCAAAAATTATAGACAAGGTTCATAATGGAAAAATGCTAGTGGATGGGAACAGACTGATAGATGAGGATTCAAGATTTTTAAAAGATCGAAAAAACATTGCTAGTAATGGATTGATGGATGTAACTTTGCTTATATCTAAAAAAGGTCAATTAGATCGAAACCCTATTATTAACTTAAGGGGTTTGCCATTAAATGATGAGGAGTTTGATGAAATTTTATACGACCTTGAAGATGAGATAGTTAATATTACTAGCACCTACTCTCTGAATAATAAAAAACAAGAAAAAAATTTAATAGACGGGCTAAAATCTAATCTGAAAAAAATTATTTATAGCAAAACCAAAAAAAGACCTTACACCAATATAATTCTAATTCGTTTATAGGCATGTCCATAGGAGGTGGTTTTGTAATTTTTGTAGTTATCTGGATGGTAGTGCTATTCATAATTTTACCAATAAAAATTTCCTCACAAATCGAAAATGATAATATCGCCCCAGGAACCGATCCTGGCGCCCCCTCTAATCCTAATATAGTTAAAAAATTCTTAATAACCACTCTGGCTTCAGTAATAATATTTGCGATTATTATTCTTTTGACATATTTTGAAATTATAAATTTAAGAGAATATTTTTCACAACAATGAAACTATCAAACCTTTTTTTACCCATTCTTCGAGACGTTCCATCAGATGCCACAATAAAATCACATCAACTAATGCTTAGATCTGGGATGATAAGGCAGTCTGCTTCAGGAATCTATTCATGGCTACCCCTTGGCTTTAAGGTGTTAAAAAAAATAGAATTCATTGTAAGGGATGAGCAAAATAAAGCTGGTGCTCAAGAGATGCTGATGCCCACTATTCAATCTGCAGATTTATGGAAAGAAAGTGGACGTTATGACGGTTATGGATTGGAAATGTTAAGAATTAAAGACAGGCAAGATAGAGAGCTTTTGTATGGCCCAACCAACGAAGAGCTTATTACACAAATTTTTAGAGACAATGTAAAGTCTTACAAGTCATTGCCGTTAATCCTTTACCATATTCAATGGAAGTTTAGAGACGAAATTAGGCCCCGCTTTGGAATTATGAGATGTAGAGAATTTTTAATGAAAGATAGTTATTCTTTTGACGAAAATAAAGAGGGTGCCATTATTTCATATAACAAGATGTTTTACGCCTACCTTAAAACTTTTGAGCGTTTAGGTTTAAAGGCAATCCCTATGGCAGCAGATACTGGCCCTATTGGAGGAGATCTTTCCCATGAGTTTATAATCTTGGCGGATACTGGAGAAAGTCAAATTTTTACAAGCAAAAAAATATTAGATTTGAAGATTAGTGATTTCGAGAATGACTCAAAAAGTTTAGCAAAAATGGTAAAATCGTACTCAGATATATATTCCGCTACAGATGAAAAGTTTAACCAATCTGATTTTGACAAATCTGTAGAAAAAAAAGATCAACTTATAACAAGGGGAATTGAAGTTGGTCACATCTTTTATTTTGGAGACAAGTATTCTAAGCCTATGAAGGCACTGGTAAACTCCAGTGAGGGAAAAAATATAACTGTAGAAATGGGCTCTTATGGCATTGGCGTTTCAAGATTAGCTGGAGCAATTATAGAAGCTAATTATAAAGAGAATGTTATGAAATGGCCTACTAGCGTAACCCCGTTTCATGTAGCCGTTATATACTTAGGTAAAAAAAATGATGAAGCTTTAAAGAAAAAAACTTCTGATGTTTATGAGAAGTTATTAAATAATTCTTTTGAAGTCCTCCTGGATGATACTGACGAAAGTCCAGCCAGTAAATTTAAAAATTTTGATCTCATTGGGATACCTTATCAGATCATTATAGGCGCAAAACAAAGTGGTGATGAGTTTGAATTTAAAGAGCTAGGAGAAGAAAAGGAAATTATTAATCTTGATATTATTATAAACAAACTAAAGAAGATATATTTCAATTGATAACACAGTCAGAGCTTCTTATTATTAAAAGATACCTAAAACCCAAGAAAAAAGAAGGCATCCTTAAGATCATTTCAATTTTTTCATTTTTGGGAATTGGCCTGGGTGTAGCTACACTAATTATTGTCATGTCTGTTATGAATGGTTTTAGAACCGACTTGATTGGAAAGCTCCTGTTATTTCAGCCACACATTTTAATTTATGAATTCGATAGTTTTGAAAAAAACAAAAAAAAAATTGAAGGAATCTTAAGCGAGAATAAAATTAATCATCAAAGCATAAAACTTTCCTATAGTATTCAAGGATTGGTTATTAGCCAGGGAATAAATAAGGGAACCAACATTAGAGCAATTACTAAAAATGATTTTTTATCTGATAAGTTAATTAAAAAAAGCATTATTGAAGGTAAATTAAAAAATTTTGAAAATAATTATGCCTCTATAGGCTCTAATTTTGCTGCAGATTTAGGTGTTACGGTGGGGGACAAGATTACAATTTTATCTTCCACAACAGAAAGCACCCCTTTTGGAAACATTCCAGAGCAATTTGATTTTATTGTAGGTTCGGTATTTCATTCTGGCATTTATGAGTTTGATAGCAACTTTATTTTGATAAATGCAGAAAGCTCTCCTGATTTTTTAAAAAAACAAGGTGCTAATAAAAATATAGAATTAAAGCTTAATAACCCTGATCAAGCCCAAAAAGTCAAAGATCTTTTAGAGGAAAATAAATTTAAAGTTTTTTCATGGATTGATAATAACAAAACTTTCTATGATGCTTTGCTGGTAGAAAGAAATGTTATGTTTATTATCTTAACTTTAATTATAATAGTTGCAGCTTTTAACATAGTATCAGGACTAACAATTCTTGTTAAAAACAAAACTAAAGAAATTGCCATATTAAAAACAATTGGTTTTTCCAGCCTATCAATAAATAAAATATTTTTTATAACAGGATCTTTTATTGGAGCAGCAGGAACTTTGTTTGGCGTCGTTTTGGGTGTTTTGTTTTCTTACAATATTGAAGGTGTACGAATTTTTTTAAGCAATGTTTTGAATATAGAAATATTTCCAGCAGAAATATATTTTTTAAGCAAAATGCCTAGTGAGATTAGCATTCCAACCATTTTAACTATTTCTGGTATAGCTCTAGCTATTACTTTTTTGTCATCAATTATTCCATCGATTAAAGCTTCAAAAATAAATCCAATTCAATCTTTAAAGTATGACTGATAATTTTTTAAACATTTATGCTTTAAGCAAGTCTTACACAGACAATAATGAAAAAATAAATGTTTTGTCAGATCTCAATTTAACATTAGCAGATAATTCAATTGCATCTCTATTGGGCCCTTCCGGTTCAGGAAAAAGTACACTGTTGCACCTTTTGGCACTCCTAGATAAGCCAAATTCTGGTGCAATAAAATTTAACAATACTGACCTTACTAGCTTGTCAGATTTTGAAATGACCATTTATAGAAGAAATGAAATTTCTATAATTTATCAGAATAATAATTTGATTTCAGATTTAACAGCACTAGAGAATGTAGCTATTGCAAACATTTGCAAAACTAATGATAAAAAAAATGCAAACATATTAGCAAAGAAACTGTTGGTAGATTTTGGATTAGAAAGTAGGGTAAATCATTTTCCCTATCAGATGTCTGGAGGAGAACAGCAGAGAGTTGCTATTGCTAGAGCAGTGATCAATGAACCAAAATTAATTTTTGCAGATGAGCCAACAGGGAGCCTGGACCAAAAAAATGCGGATCTAGTTTTGGATTACCTGTTTCAATTAAGAAAAAAAAATCGTTTGATTGTAATTGCAACCCACAATAGAGATTTAGCCAACAAAACAGATTTAAGATTAACTTTATCAGATGGCAATGTTAAAGTTGATTCTTAATGCTTGAAAATAATCATTTTAATCACTTCAAAGTTCACACCCAGTATTCAATATGCGAAGGTGCTTTAAAAATTGTTGATCTAGCAGGGCATTGTGCATCTAATAATATTTCTTCAGTAGGTATTTCTGACTCTTTTAATATGTGCGGTGTTTTGGAATTTTCTCAAGAAATTTCAAAAGTAGGATGTCAGCCAATTATAGGCACTCAAATAAATTTTTCTTTCTCAGAAAATAATCTAGAGAAGATGGGTAAAATTTCTCTTATAGCCAAAAACAACACTGGTTACAAAAATTTGTTAAAACTTTCTTCAAGTTCTTATCTATCTATAGAAAAAAATGAAGACCCTCATTGCGATATTCAGGAATTAATTGATAATTCCGATGGTTTGATAGTTTTATTAGGAGCAAGCCGTTCATTACTATCCACTCTAATATTAGAAAATAATATTACAGATTCTGAAATTCTTCTTCAAAAAATTCAAAAGTCTTTTAAAAATAATGTTTATCTGGAAATACAAAGACACAACGAATCTCACGAACAAGCTTTAGAATCTCAACTTCTTAATTTTAGTGAAAAGCTTTCTATTCCAATAATAGCTACGCACGAAGTTTTCTATTTAAAAAAAGACATGCACGAAGCTCATGACGCTTACATTTGTGTTGGTCAAAAAACTTACGTAAATGACATTAAGCGTCTAAGATATTCTGAAGAGCATTATTTTAAATCAGATACTGAAATGACAGAACTTTTTTCTGATTTACCAGAAGCCATAGAAAATAACAAAAATTTAGTTTTTAGATGCAACTACAGACCTTTAACTAGTAAGCCGATGCTACCAAATTTTAATACAGAATCTTCTAATGTTAATGACGAACTAAAAATTAATGCAAATAAAGGCTTGGAAGACAGACTTAAGAATTTTATCTTAATTAATATAGCTGATGAGGAGCAAAAGCTTGCAACAAAAAAAAAATATGTAGAAAGACTAAATTATGAGATTGAGATGATTTCTAAAATGAAATTTTCTGGATATTTTTTAATTGTATCGGACTATATTAAGTGGGCCAAAAGCAACAATATTCCTGTAGGACCTGGAAGAGGATCGGGTGCAGGATCATTAGTTGCCTGGTGTTTATCCATAACAGACCTTGATCCTATTAAATTCGGTTTAATTTTTGAACGCTTCCTAAATCCAGATAGAATTTCAATGCCAGATTTTGATATAGATTTTTGCCAAGAAGATCGTGATAAAGTTATTAATTACGTTAAGGACAAGTATGAGAATAAAGTTGCACAAATAATTACTTTTGGAAAACTTCAGGCTAGAATGGCTTTGCGTGATATAGGTAGGGTTATAGGTTTACCGTATGGCCGCGTAGATCAATTATCTAAAATGATTCCCTTCGATCCATCAAGACCCTTAACGCTAGCAGAATCTGTTGCCATGGAGCCAAGACTGCAAGAGGCACAAAAAGAAGATCCAACGATTGAAAAACTTATTAATTTAGCCTTGAAGTTAGAAGGTTTGTTTAGAAATATTGCAACCCATGCTGCAGGAATTGTTATTGGCGATAAAAATTTAACCGAAATAGTTCCATTATACAAAGACCACGATTCAAGTATTCCTATTCCCGTAACCCAATTTGATATGAATTGGTCTGAGCAAGCTGGATTAGTAAAATTTGATTTTTTAGGATTAAAAACCCTCACAGTTATTAAAAAAACAATTGAGCTAATAGAAAAAGATAATCAAAAGCTAGATATAGAAAAAATTCCATTAGATGATAGCAAAACATTTGAACTTCTTAGCTCAGGAGAGACAATGGGAATTTTTCAGCTGGAAAGTGCCGGCATGAGAGAAGTTTTAAAACAAATGATACCTAATAAATTTGAAGATATTATTGCATTGGTAGCTTTATACAGGCCTGGTCCTATGCAAAATATTCCTGCATATAACAATCGAAAACATGGATTGGAAGAGCCTGATTACCTTCATCCTAAAATCGAGAGCATATTAAGAGAAACTTATGGTGTGATTATTTATCAAGAGCAAGTTATGCAAATTGCTCAAGCTTTGTCAGGTTTTTCAGCTGGAAAAGCAGACATTTTAAGAAAAGCAATGGGTAAGAAAAAATCAGCTGAAATGGATAGGCAAAAAAAAGATTTCATTGAGGGTGCTATTAAGAATGACATTCCAAAAGAGCAGGCTGTTTATATATTTCAGTTAGTAGAGAAGTTTGCACAGTATGGATTTAACAAAAGTCATGCAGCAGCCTATGCTCTAATAGCTTACCAAACTGCTTATTTAAAAACACACTATCCTTTAAGTTTTTTTTCAGCATCTATGAGCATGGAGATGTCTAATACTGATAAGTTAAATCAGTTTTATGAAGAACTAAAAAGACTTTCTATAAAAATACACAATCCCTGTATCAATCATTGTTTTGCAGATTTTGTTCCAAAGAATAATACAATTTTTTATGCATTATCAGGAATTAAAGCGGTAGGATTTGAGGCAATATCTAATGTTATCAAGGAAAGAGAGGAAAATGGAAAGTTTTCATCTATGGAAGATTTTCTTAAGAGAGTAAGTAGTAAGGACATAAACAAGTTGCAACTTGAAGGTCTTATCAAAGCAGGTGCATTTGATTGTATTGATAAAAATCGTAGTAAACTTTATGAGAATGTTCCAGAAATCATAAAGCAATCAAAAAGTTATGATGAAAATCTTCAGGTAGATCAGATTAATCTATTTGAATCTCAAACAAATGATAATTTTAAAATTAATTTTATTGAATATCCAGCATGGGATGAGCCTGAAAAAATTAAAAGAGAGTTTGAATCTATTGGTTTCTTTGTAAGTGAGCATCCATTAAAAAATTATCAGCACATTTTAGACAATTATAGCGTTGTTCAATTTCAAGATTTTTCAGATAATAAAAATATCAATGAATGCATGTTGTCAGGTACAGTCATGGCTATACAGGAAAAAAAAACTGCAAAGGGAATGCCTTTTGCAATAGTTAAGTTTAGCGATTTGAGTAGAATGTTTGAGTTTTTTATTTTTTCAGAAGTTTTAGTTGCAAATAGAGAGAAACTTTCTGCTGGAAAGTCTTTTCTAATAAATGTTAAAAGAGAAATGCTCAAAAGTGGAATTGAAAGAACAAATGTTACAAAAATTTTTTTAATTAATGATATTTCTGAAAAGAAAATAGATAATCTAGATATTTTAATCAACACGCCGAATAACATTGAAAGCCTAAGAAATCAGCTGTCTAAAGATGGAAAAACAACAGTGTCCCTATCTTGTGTCGATAATGGTAAAAAATTGATTTTTAACCTCAAAAACAAAAGAACTGTTACCCTAGAATCGATCAAAACCATTGAAAATGAAGGTTTTTTAACAAAAATTAATAATTAATAACCTTGATTTAAATTTTCATTCTTTTATAAGATCTTAAAATTTCGCACGAAGAAAATGGCGTAAGCCCCCGGTCCTGAAAAGGTAGTTTCTTCGGTGGATTAACCGGAAATATTATATGAACTTACCAAGCGTAACAATTAAAGACCTTTTAGAAGCAGGAGTACATCTCGGTCATAAGACTTTTAGATGGAATCCAAAAATGAAACCTTTTATTTTTGGAGAAAAAAACTCAGTACACATTATCGACCTTTCACAGACCTTGGAACTTTTGAACAAAGCTCTTTTAGAGCTTCATAGATGTTCGTCAAATAATGGAAAAATTCTTTTTGTTTCTACTAAAAAGCAGGCCTCAGAATTAGTTGCTAACGTGGCAAAAGAAACAAATAATTTTTACGTAAATCATAGATGGCTTGGTGGAATGTTAACAAACTGGAATACAATCAACAAATCAATCAAAAGATTAAAAAGAATCGAAGAAGATCTAAAGTTAGAGGATACAGGATTCACTAAAAAAGAGCTTATTAAAATGAGTATGGAAAAAGAAAAGTTAGATCGATCACTAGGCGGCATCGCTAATATGAAAAAACTTCCAGATATGATTTTTATTATTGATACGAACATAGAATCTTTAGCAGTGCTAGAAGCAAAAAAATTGAATATTCCAATTGTCGCTGTTGTAGACAGCAATTCAAACCCAGAGTTTATTGATTTTCCTATTCCTGGCAACGATGATGCTAGACGATCTATAGATTTGTATTGTGATCTTGCATTAAAAACAATTCAAGATGCACAATCTAAAATGAGCGGAGATAAAGATCAAGAATCAAGTACTTCTGAAAAAGCATCGGAAATTAAACAAGAATCAAAACCTGAAGTATCTTTAGAAATCGATAAAAAGTTGATTAATTAATTTTTCCATGAGCATCTTTGACAAAGTAAAAGAATTACGTGACCTTACAGGCGCAGGAATGGTTGATTGTAAAAACGCACTTTCCGAGAATAATGAAAATATTGATTTAGCTATTGAGTATTTAAGGAAAAAAGGAATTGCAAAAGCTGCAAAGAAATCTGACAGAAGTGCGGCGGAAGGATTGATTACAATTGTTAAATCCTCAAACAAAGCATCTATTGTTGAAATAAACTCAGAAACAGATTTTGTTGCAAAAAATCCAGAATTTAATTCTTTTTGCAAGCAGGTTTCAAATCTTTGTTTAGAATCAGATAGTTTAGAATCTTTAAAAGAGAAAAAGATGAATAAAGATTTAACTGTTTCTGAAACTTTAGTAAATTTAATTGCAAAAATTGGAGAAAATATACAAATAAGAAGATTTAAAAATATTGATTATAAGTCTCAAGTGTCTACCTATATTCACAATAAGCAAAATGACAATTCTGGCAAATTGGCGGTACTTTTGTCTTACGCCTCTGACAATAAAGATTTAAGCAAAGATTTTGCAAATCAATTGTGTATGCACATAGCGGCCATGTCTCCTCAGTCATTAGATGAAAAAGGAATTAGTCAAGAATTTTTAGAAAATGAGAAAAAAATTATGCAAGATCAATTGCTAGAAGAAGGAAAAAAACCAGAAATGATTGATAAAATTATTTTAGGAAAAGTTTCCAAAATTATTAAAGACAATACATTATTAGGGCAGAAGTGGGTTATCAACCCGGAACTAACAGTGCAACAAGCGATTGATGGTTTTGCAAAAGATAACAAATGCTCATTTTCAATAGAGGATTTTGTTAGATATAAAGTTGGTGAAGGTATTGAGGTAAAAAAATCTGACTTTGCCAATGAAGTTAAAGATTTAACTAATTAGTTTTGCGCTATGAGTACGAATTCTAAGCTCACTCCCTTTGAAACAAAGATGCAAAGCACCATTCAAATTCTCACACAAGACTTGTCAACTATAAGAACAGGTAGAGCGCATGTTTCAATGTTAGATTTAATTAAGGTTGAGGTCTATGGACAAAAAATGTCTATCAATCAAGTTGCTACAATTTCCACTCCTGAATCTCAATTATTGACAGTTCAGGTTTGGGATGCAGCTAATGTAAAATTTGTAGATAAGGCTCTTAGAGAATCTGATTTAAATATCAATCCCACAGTTGACGGTCAAATAGTAAGAGTCCCCATTCCAAAACTTTCAGAAGAAAGAAGGTTGGATCTTATAAAAATTGTAAAAAATCAGTCTGAGAAAATAAAAATATCTATAAGAAATATTAGAAGAGAAGGTATGGACTTATTAAAAAATTTACTAAAAAATAAAGAAATTTCAGAAGATGATAACACAAAGCTCTCAAATGAACTTCAGCAAATAACAGATAAGTTTATTAGTGAGGTCGATAAAAAAATATCAGAAAAAGAGCAAGAAATCATCAAGATATGAATAAAATAAACCACGTTGCTATCATTATGGATGGTAATGGGAGGTGGGCACTTAAAAGAAACAAACCGAGAAATTTTGGCCATCGCGAGGGTTTAAAAAACATTTCAGCTTTAATTGATTTTGCCAAAGAAAAAAAAATTAAATTTTTAACATTATTTGTTTTTTCCTTAGATAATTGGAAAAGATCTAAGAGTGAAGTTGCTTTTCTATTTAATTTATTAGAGAGTTTTTTAGATAAAAACATTAACGAACTAATTAAAAAAAAAATAAAAATAAAATCTATTGGTGAGAGAAAAAAACTAAGCAAAAAACTTATTGATAAAATTAAAAAAGTAGAAAAATTTTCTTCTGTGAATTACGATATTACAGTTAATCTTGCGTTCAATTATAGTTCAAAAATTGAAATTGTTAAATCTCTTAAAAAATCAATTAAGCAAAAAAAAAAAATTACGTTAAACTCAATTAAAAATAATCTTTATACAAGTGATATTCCTGACCCAGAGTTACTTATTAGGACAGGGGGGCAAAATAGACTTAGTGATTTTATGCTTTGGCAAATGTCTTACACAGAACTTTTTTTTTTAAAAAAGCTATGGCCTGAGTTTAATAAAAATGATTTTAAAAAAATTTTACAAGAATATCAAAAAATTAAAAGAAATTTTGGTGGTATAAATGACTAATCTTACAATTAGAGCAGCCAGCAGTTTAATTTTGGCCCCATTTTTTTTATGGGTTGTTTACATTAATAATATTTTTTTTCATTTTTTGCTATTACTGCTTTTTGTTATTTCTTTATATGAATTAAAATTTGTTTTTATAAAAAATAAGATTTTTTATGTTTGTTTATTTTCTTTGATGCTTGTGTTTTTATTTTCTGCATTAGAAGTAAGGGGTAATTCTAACAGCGATTTTTATTATTTCTTATGGGTAATACTAATTGTTTGGTTGAGTGATATAGGTGGTTATATATTTGGAAATATTTTCAAAGGACCAGCTCTAAGCAAGTGGAGTCCTAAAAAAACTTTTTCAGGTCTATTTGGTTCTCTAATGTTGGCACAATCTGCTTTTGTAATTTTCTCTGCGTTTGGACAAATTTTTGAATATACTGTTACTATATTTGTAACACAATTTATTTTGTCAGCAGTAGCTATTTTGGGAGATCTATTTTTTTCATTTATAAAAAGAAAACATAATATAAAAGATTATTCAAACTTAATTCCCGGACATGGTGGTCTTTTAGATAGAATTGATGGAATGATTTTTGTTATGATTTTTGCATATTTAATAAAAAATTATGGCTATTAAAAAATTAAATATTGGAATTATTGGCTCAACAGGGAGTGTTGGTAGAACTTCGCTAAAAATATTCAAAGAATATAAAGGCAAATTTAATATTGAATTATTAGTGTGCGATCAAAATTTAAAAGAAGTTACAAGGCAAATAAAAACTTATAGTCCTAAGTACGTATTTATTAACAATGCCAATGTTTATGATTGTATCAAGTTAATAAAATTTAAAAAAAAAGTTATTTTTTTTAATAACTTTTTGTATTTTCAAAAAAAATTTAAATCAAAATTAGACAAAGTGATTTTGGGTGTTCCAGGGTTAGTGGGATTAAAATTTGCATTTTTTTTTATTAAAAACTCAAAAGAAATTTTAGTAGCAAACAAGGAAAGCTTAGTTTGCGGTGCTTCGATTTTATTAAAAAAAGCAAAAGCTAACAATTGTAAAATTACGTCTATTGATTCTGAGCATTTTTGCATTAATCAATTAATTAAAGATAAAAATTTAAATGATATTGACTCTGTATTTTTAACAGCTTCGGGTGGCCCTTTTTTAAACCAGAAGCAAAAAACCTATTTAAAAGCCAGTATCAAAAAAGTTACAAATCATCCTCAATGGAATATGGGCAGTAAGATTTCTGTAGATTCTGCAACCATGTGCAATAAAATTTTTGAGTTAATAGAAGCTCATGTCCTTTTTGATATTCCCACTGATAAGCTTAAAATAAAAATTCATGAGCAGTCTTTAATACACTCGGCAGTAGTTTTTAAAAATGGCCTTGTTCATATGATTATGCACGATACTACCATGACTATTCCGATTAGAAATTCTATATTTGAAAATAAATTTTATAATCAGTCAGGCAATCTCTTTAAATCAAAAAATAATATCCAGTTAAATTTCAATGAAACAAAGCTCTCTAAATATAAAATTTTAAAAACTGGTTACAAAGTACTTAATATGGGTCATGCTTCCTGGATATTGTTCAATGTGATAAATGACAATTTGGTAGAAAAATTTTTAGGTAAAAAAATTTTTTTCTATGAAATTGTTAAAAATTTGATAGAAATATTTAATCAAAAAAAAATTGAAGCATATTGTAGAAAAACAAAAGTGAATACTATAGCCGATATAGATAAAGTAATAAGTTATGGTAATTTAATTGTTGACAGATTATGAAATTATTAAATTTTTTTTTTACTGGCCTAGTGTTTGTAATTTTTTTAATAAAAATTTCATTTGCAGAACCCGTTAAGGTCTCAAATATTTCAATTGATGGAAATAAAAAAATTTCTGAAAATACAATTATTGATTTGCTAGATTTAAAAAACAACGTTGGAAATTCTAATGATTTAAATGAGTATCAAAAAAAACTTTTTCAAAGTAATTTTTTTTCTTCTGTAGATCTTTCTTTTAAAAATAAAAAAATTTTTATAAAGGTCGTAGAAAACCCACTTATTGACTATATCTTTATTGAAGAGATTAAGTCTGAGAAGCTATTAAATGAAATTAAAGATCTTCTTGACACTAAAGAAAACACCCTCTTTTCTGAAATAGCATTAAATTCTGATGTGAAAAAGGTATCTAGTTTTTTAAATTCCAAAGGTTACTTTAAAAATAATATTGAATATCAAGTGGTTAAGTCAAAATCTGATAAAGTTAATATTTTTTTTAAAATTTTTCTTAATAAAAAATTTTCTATAAATAAAATTTTTTTTATAGGAGACAAAAAAATTAAAAATTCTAAACTGCTTTCTATCGTAACCTCAAAACCAAAAAGTTTTTTTAGTTTTTTTTCTAGCTCAAACACACCATCTTCCGAAAGGATGGACTATGATGCTTCATTACTTAAAAAATATTATTTAAACAATGGTTACTATAAAGTTCAAATTCCCAATGCCTCAATTGAAATTATTGATGATTATAAAGCAAATATTGTTTTTACAATTAATGCTGGTGATAAATTTTCAATTAAAACTTCCGTTCTGGAGGATTCTTCAAATATTATGTCCAAAAAAAATATTCTGTTTGTAAAAAGTATTTTAAATTCTCTAGAAAATCAACTTTACAATCTTGAGCTTCTAAAAAATACTGAAGCTAAGATCTTAAGATATATCGATGAAAGTAGTATTAACGCTACAGTTGCTTACAATATTAAACAAGTTGAAAATAAAGATTTGAATATAACTTTTAAAATTAATGAAATTTTAAAAAAATCATATATTAGAAATATTGTAATACAGGGAAATGATCTCACTGAAGAAAAAGTTTTACTAAATAATATTGGTTTTGCAGAGGGTGATCTCTTTACCAATCTAAAAATTTCAAATGCCATAGATAATCTTAAAGATACTGGGTATTTTAAAAATATCCGTGTAAAAAAAAATGAAATTAAAAATAGTGATAATGTTGATATTCAGATAGATATTAATGAATCTCCAACAGGTGAAATTTCAGCTGGCATAGGGGCAGGTACTAATGAATCTAGCATTTCTTTTAATTTTTCAGAAAAAAATTTATTAGGGCAGGGAATAGGCTTTAATCTAGGTGCTAGTCTCGGAACTGGCAGCCAAACTGTAAATTTTAATTTTACGAATCCAGATTTTGCATCTTCGGGAAATTTCTTAAGTAGTGGTTTTTTTATATCAAAATATGAAAATGAAACATCCGGGTATGAGAATAAGCTTATAGGACTTAATGCATCTACTGGTTTTGAGTGGTATGAAGATGTCAATTTAAATTATGGAATAGCTCTGGATAATGATAGTTTGACAGCACAAAGTGACGCTTCTACTTTAATTAAAGAAAGAAGTGGTGATTATTTTACAAATAAGTTTTTTTACACTGTAAAGCAAGATAAGAGAGGTAGAAAAATAAACACTGAGGATGGCTATACTATTGGTTTTGGACAGGGTATTGCTCACTTAGGTTCTGATATACCTTATTTAAGCAATAATTTTTTTGGATCATTTTACAATAAATTCAGTGAATCGTTTATTGGTTCAATTCGTTACAAAGCAAAATCAATAAATTCTTTTGAAAGCAGCAAGGATATTAAACTTAGCGACCGCCTATTTCTTTCTGAGAATGAATTGCGTGGTTTTAAATATAGATCCTACGGACCTAAGGTCGGAAATGATTACATAGGTGGAAATTATGCCATTGCAACTACCTTTGCAACCACCGTTCCTAATTACCTCCCAGAATCCTGGAACTCTTCATCTAGCCTTTTTTTAGACGCCGGAAATATTTGGGGAACTGACTTTGATGTTACCACAGAGGCAAGTGAAATGAGATCATCTATTGGTGTGGGGTTATCATGGTTTTCTCCTATAGGGCCAATAAGCCTATCGTATGCTGAGCCAATTCAAAAAAACGCATCTGACAAAATAGAAAATTTTAATTTTAAATTGGGTGGTGTTTTTTAATTTAAAATATGCACAAAAAAGAAATTTCTTTAGATCATTTACTTAAGGCTATTAATTTGCCTGCTCTTTTAAAGAAAAAAAAAAACCTTAAAATTACAAACATTGCAGACCTTGTTTCGGCAAAAACAAAAACGATATCCTTTTTTTCTAACATCAAATATCAAGATCAGCTCTTAAAGAGCAAGGCTTCTGCTATCCTCACCACAGAAAAATATAAAAATTTAATTCCAAAAAACATTGTTGCAATTGTATGTGAAAATCCTGAAATAGAATTTATAAAAGTTGCAAATTTTTTTTACCCAGACAGTTATTTTTCAAAAGTGTCTAATAAAAATCTAAATTCAAGAGAGATCAAAAAAAAATTCAAAACTTTAAAGCATGGTATCAACCTTTATTTAGAAAAGGATGTTAAAATTGGAAAAAATGTATTTGTGGGAAATAATGTTTCGATTAAGAAAAACTGTATCATAGGCAACAATGTCATTATAGGTTCAAATGTTGTGATAGAAAATTCTATTATTTCTGAGAATGTTCATATAGGTGATGGTTCTATTTTAGGAAAAAAGGGTTTTGGCTTTAAATTTATAGACAAAAAGTGCTTGAGAATTCCACATTTGGGAAATGTTGTCATCGGAAAAGATTGTGAAATTGGAGCCAATTGTGTGATTGATCGTGGATCGATTAAAAATACCGTCATAGGTGACAGAACTTTTTTGGATAATCTAATCCACATAGCTCACAATGTCTGCATTGGCAAAGATTGTATAATAGCCGGACAAGTGGGTATTGCGGGAAGCGCAATAATAGGCAACAATGTATTCATAGGAGGACAAGCAGGCATTTCAGGTCACCTAACAATCGGAAACAATGTAAAGATTGCTGGAAAAAGCGGTGTTGTAAAAAATATAGAAGACAATCAAACAGTTATGGGCTATCCAGCTACATCGTTAAAAAAATTTCTAAAAAAAAAATAAACAATCTAATGAAAAAAATTTTAGACTTAAATGATATAAAAAAACTTCTTCCTCATCGTGAGCCGATGCTTTTAATTGATAAAATTTCAAATATTGTTCCTATGGTCTCTGCTACTGGACATATCACTGTAGTTGCTAACAAATTTTTTTTTGATGGCCATTTTCCAGGACAGCCAGTTTTTCCAGGAGTTTTAATTGTAGAAGCCTTCGGGCAAACTGCTGCAGCTCTGTCTGCTCATTGTATTGACCCAAAAGAATTTGAAAATAAATTAGTTTTTCTAATGACAATTGACAAGGCAAGATTTAGAGTTCCAATAATGCCGCCTTGCGAATTATTATTAAATGTAAAGGTTGAAAAGATAAAAGGTAAAATCTGGAAGTATTCAGGCAAAGCAATTGTAGATGGTAAGGTAATGGCTGATGCCCAATGGATGGCTACGATTGCAGATAGACAAGATGACTAATATTACTTCTGCTATTCATCCAAATGCCAAAATAGGAAAAAATTCAATAATTGGTAATTTTTGTGAAATCGGAGAAGGTGTATCTATAGGAGATAATTGTGTTGTAATGAATCATGTAAACATACAGGGAATTACTTCTATTGGCTCAGGCAACACTATTTATCCATTTGCTTCTATTGGAACCAGCCCGCAAGATTTAAAATACCAAGGAGAGAAGACAAAACTAATAATTGGAAACAACAATACAATTAGAGAACATGCAACAATAAACACGGGAACAGTTCAGGATAATGGAGTAACCAAAGTTGGAAATAACTGTCTCCTTATGATCGGATCTCATATTGCGCATGATTGTAACATCGGAAACTCAGTAATTTTAGCAAATAGTGTTGCGATTGCTGGTCATTGCTTTATTGATGATGAGGTAATTATTGGTGGTAATTCTGCAGTACAACAGTTCTGCTCATTAGGAAAAGGCGCAATGATTGGTGGAATGACTGGGGTAGACAAGTCTGTTTTGCCTTATACTTTAGCCATGGGTAACAGATGTTATTTTGAAAATCTTAACTTAGTAGGGTTAAAAAGAAAAGGTTATGATAATAAAGTTATTACTGAATATAGAGACAATATAAAAATTTTTTTTGAAGATAGGAGAAAATTAGATTTTATGAAAGCATCACAAAATCCCCTAATAATTGACTTGGTTGATTTCCTGTCTAAAAATAACAATAAGCAGCTTTGTGTACCCCTGACCTAATGATTGGACTTTTGATTGGAGATGGTAATTTACCAAAAGTTTTAATTAAAAAATTAGAACAAAAAAAAATAAAATTTATAGCGATAAATCTTTCTAAAAAAAAAATATCTAAAAAATTTTTTTACAATTTTAATATATCACAGTTTTCTAAAATTGTAGAAATGCTAAAAAAAAATAATTGCAGGGAAGTAATTTTAGCAGGAAAAGTAACACGACCAAGAATAGAAGATATAAAAATAGATTTTGGCACATTGAAAATATTACCGAAAATTATATTATCTTTAAAGAAAGGAGACTCTCATGCTCTTGATTTTGTAATTAATTATCTAAACCGAATGAACATGAAAGTTGTTTCATGTACCAAATATTTACCAGAACTTTTAGCTGAAAACTTTGTGAATAAATTTAAATTGACTAAACAAGATTTGAGAGATGTGGAAAAAGGAAAAGCAATATTGAATCATGTTAATAAAAAATATGACGTGGGGCAATCCATTGTAATTAACAAGGGTTTAGTTGTAGGTATTGAGGCTGCTGAAGGTACAGATCAAATGATTCTTAAATCCTTGGGTATTATGAAAAAAATTAATAAAAAAATACCCTCAGGTGTTTTAATTAAAGTACCCAAAAAAATACAGGATCTAAGAGTAGATCTTCCAACCATTGGCTACAACACCATTCGCAACTGCATTAAAATTGGTTTACGTGGCATTGCTTTAAAAAAAAACCAAAATATATTTTTAGATCAGAAAAAATCCTTAAATTTAATAAAAAAAAATAATTTTTTTATAACGGTTATAAATTGAAAAAAAAAATATTTATCCTAACAGGAGAATCCTCAGGTGATAAGCTAGCATCCAATATCATTCCTTACTTTAATAGTAAAAATTTTTATATTACAGCTATTGGATCTAATCATATTAAAAAAAAAAGTATTAAATTGCTTTTTAATTCAAAAGAAATATCTGTAATGGGTTTTCTCGATGTTTTAAAAAAAGTTTTTTTTCTAAAAAAAAAAATAAACTTAACAATTAGCTATCTTTTAAAATTTAAGCCTGATGTTATTTTTTCTATCGATTCTCCAGATTTCAGTTTTCGTGTTCACAATGTAATTAAAAAAAAATTACCCCAAACTAAAATAGTTCACCTGGTAGCTCCAACGATTTGGGCTTGGAGAGAAAAAAGAGTGTTGGTTTTTCGAGAGTTTTTGGATCATTTGTTATTGCTTTTCCCATTTGAAGCGCCATTATTTACTAAATGGAAGATAAAAAACACATACGTGGGCCATCCTTTTTTTGAAAAAAAAATTATTTATAAAAAATTTCCGATTAATTCACAAAAAAAAATTATCACGCTTTGTCCTGGTAGTAGAAGTTCTGAGATTAAGACTTATTTGCCTATATTTCTAGAACTTATTAATGAAATTAACTTTAAGTATCCTGATACTTTTTTATTTCACTTTCCAGTTTCTTTTGAGCATGCTAAATCCGTAAAAAAATTCTTCCCCTCAAAAAAATTATTCTTCATTTCATCTACAGAAGATAAAAAAAATTTTTATATAAAGAAATCCATTTTATCTGTAGCTAAATCTGGAACTATTTCTTTGGATATTTGCAAAAACAAATCTCCATTAATTACTATTTTCAAAACTTCGTGGTTTAATTATTTTTTAATTAAGCCATTTGTGAAAGTTAAATTTGCAAATATCGTTAATATAATCGCAAATAAAGAATTAATACCAGAATTAATTCAATCCGATTGTAATGCTTCAAGCATTTTTAAGAAAGTTTCTTTATTTATTGAAAATAAAAAAATAAGAAATCTTAATGTTTCTAATTATCAAAAAATTATAAAAAAAATTACCAAAAATAACTCTAGTAAATTAATTGCACAAACATTGAAAAGTTATCTTTAACCACGGTCTTTTAATTTTAAAAATTTTCTAGGTTTTTCACCAATATATAGTTGTCTCGGTCGACCTATTCTGTTTTTTGGATCTAGATACATTTCTTTCCAGTGGGCTATCCAACCAGCTGTCCTTGCCACTGCAAACAAAGGTGTAAACATTGTAGAAGGAAATCCCATGGCATTTAGTGTTATGCCTGAGTAAAAATCAATATTTGGATAAAGTTTTTTTTCAATAAAATAATCATCCTTCAGTGCAATTTTTTCAAGTTCAAGAGCAACTTGTAAAATCTTGTCATCTTTTTTTCCTATTTCAGCAAGCACTTCGTGACAAGTTTTTTGCATAACTTTAGCTCTAGGATCATAATTTTTATATACTCTGTGACCAAAGCCCATCAGCTTAAATGGGTCATTTTTATCTTTGGCTTTTTCTATAAATTTTGGAATATTTTTAACATCACCAATTTCTCTTAGCATATTTAATGCAGCTTCATTTGCACCACCATGCAAAGGTCCCCACAAAGAAGCAAATCCAGAAGATATAGATGCAAAAGGATTAACACCAGAGGATGCTGCTAGTCTTACCGTGGACGTGGATGCATTCTGCTCATGATCGGCATGAAGAATAAATATTTTATCTAATGCCTTGGAAAAAACTTTGTTAATTTTATATTTTTCTGCAGGAACACCAAAAGTCATTTGAAGAAAGTTTTCAGAATAATCCAAAGTATTGTCCGGATAAATAAATGGTTGTCCTATTGAGTATTTGTAAGCCATGGCTGCAAGAGTTGGAACTTTTGCTATCATTCGTCTTGCTGAAATTTTTCTTTGTACTAAATCATTTACATCCGTAGAATCTGGATAAAAAGCTGACATTGCAGCCACCACAGATGTTAATATTGCCATTGGATGAGAGCCTCTTCTAAATCCATTGAAAAAACTTTTCATTTGTTCATGTACCATTGTGTGGTTTTTGATTGCCTCTGAATATTCAAACCACTCATCTTTTGTTGGTAATGAGCCATTCCATAGCAAGTGTACAACCTCTAAAAAAGTACTTTTTTCCGCAAGTTCATCCATTGGGTAGCCTCGATAGTAGCATTCGCCCTTATCTCCATCTATGTAGGTAATAGAAGATTCACAGCTTGCTGTTGATGTGAATCCTGGATCGAGCGTAAAGCTATTGCTTAGTGCGTATAATTTTGTGATGTCTATGGTGTCTGGTCCAACTGTTCCTTTAAGAACAGGAAAATCATAACTTTTACCGTTAATGGAGATAGTAGCTTTCTTACTCATAAGATGGGTCTAAATATCAGTTTTGCTTAAAAATGTCCATTTCAAAGATACAAGGATATTCTTTTTTTTACCTCATTAATCCCAAGAGATTGAATAATATCTGTAATAGATGGGGCAAATTTAGTACCTGTCAAAACAATTCTTATAGGTTGTCCAAAATCTTTAAATTTAATTTTTTCTTCTACAATAACTTCATCAATAATAGCTTTTATTTTTCCAACATCACTGTCGGAAATTTTTTCTATTTTTTGCAAAAAAAGCTTAATTATTTTTTTTTCATTTTCTGAAATTAGGTCGTTAAATTCAATTTTTTTATAATTAAAAATAAATTTAGCATTTTCATAAATATTTTCCAAAGTCTTTGCTTTATTTAAGAAGACTAAAAAATTATCTTCAATTTTTTCAAGGAACTCTTTGTCGATAGGATCTTTAAATTTTTTAGTATACTCACAGAAACATTCAAATATTTTTTTTCTATCAGAATTTTTTATATAAGTTTCGTTAATCGATAAAATTCTGTCCATATCTAATTTGGAGGGTG
Source organism: Pelagibacteraceae bacterium (assembly GCA_008638205.1). Taxonomy (GTDB): domain Bacteria; phylum Pseudomonadota; class Alphaproteobacteria; order Pelagibacterales; family Pelagibacteraceae; genus IMCC9063. Next base: position 69,957 of record VTPO01000006.1, read on the forward strand.
ATTTTCCCACTCCATCTAAATTAAATAGCTGGATACTTTCTTCTAAAGAAAAAATTTCCTTGTCTTTGAAGGACCATCCAAGTCTTAAAAGATAGTTTCTTAGGCTTTCTGGCAAAATGCCTATTTTTTCATAATCTTCAACAGTTGCAGCACCATCTCTTTTGGACAGTTTTTTTCCTTCTTTTGAATGAATTAAGGGGATATGTGCATATCTGGGAACGGGCCATTTCATAGCCTTAAATATTTGAATTTGTTTAAATGTATTTATTTTATGATCATCGCCTCTAATTACGTGTGTTATATTCATTAAGAAATCATCCACAGATGCAGAGAGCTGGTAAGTTGGTGTTCCATCAGTTCTCACAATAACAAAATCTTCAATAGTTGAATTGGAAATAGTAATTTTCCCTTGAACTAAATCTTCTAATTCTTCTGTTCCAGTTTGATTTGATTTGAATCTTATTATGAAAGGTCCTTTTG
>VTPO01000007.1 GCA_008638205.1 Pelagibacteraceae bacterium
AGAGTAGTAAAGAACTCTAAAGTTACTAAAGAAATTCATCATCTTTCAGCAATGGAAGAGGGCAAGTTTACTATAGCACAAGCAAATTCTAGCTTGAAGGATGACAATTCATTTAAAGACGAGTTAGTTTCTTGTAGAAAAAGTCTTGGATTTGAATTGGCAAAACCGGACAATATTGATTATATGGACGTGTCACCTAAACAGGTGGTTTCGGTTGCTGCTGCATTAATTCCTTTTTTAGAAAACGACGATGCCAACAGAGCATTGATGGGGTCTAATATGATGAGACAAGCTGTTCCTTTGATTAAAAATGAGTCTCCTTTAGTTGGAACTGGAATGGAAAAAGATGTGGCTTTGGATTCGGGAGCTACCATTGTTGCAAAAAGAGAAGGTATTGTAGAAAAAATTGATGGAAAAAGAATTGTTGTAAAAGCAACTTCTGAAAAAGATCTTACTATTTCTAGTGTCGATATTTATAATTTACAAAAATTCCAAAGATCAAACCAAAACACCTGCACCAACCAAAGACCTTTAGTTAAAGTTGGGGATGTAGTTAAGCAAGGTGATGTCATTGCAGATGGACCTTCAACTCAATTTGGAGAATTGGCATTAGGAAAAAATGTAATGGTAGCATTTATGCCGTGGCTTGGTTACAATTTTGAAGATTCTATCTTAATTTCTGAAAGATGTGTTTCTGAAGATGTGTTTACCTCTATTCATATTGAAGAATATGACGTGATGGCAAGAGATACCAAATTAGGACCTGAAGAAATTACAAGAGATATTCCAAATACTAGTGAAGAGGCTTTAAGAAATTTAGATGAATCGGGAATTGTTTATGTTGGTGCAGAAGTGAAGCCTGGTGATATTTTAGTTGGAAAATTAACTCCTAAAGGAGATACCAAAGTTACGTCAGAAGAAAAATTATTGAGAGCTATCTTTGGTGAAAAAGCAATTGATGTAAGAGACACTTCTTTGAAAATGCCTTCTGGCACCGGTGGCACTGTTGTCGAAGTTAGAGTTTTTAATCGTCATGGTATTGAAAAAGATGAAAGAGCTCTTTCTATTGAAAAAGCTGAAATTGAATCTGTTTTGGAAGATAAGTATGCTGAAGAAGCAATCCTTGAGCTTAATATCAAAAGTAGAGCTATCGAAATTTTAGAAGGTTCTAGCTTAGGTGAAGATTATAAAAAAATTACCAAAGGAACGAAATTAACAAAAGAAATTTTATCAGAACTGACCTTGGGTGAAACTTTGAAACTATCAACAGATTCTGAAAAGTCATTATCTGATCTAGCAATTTTGAAAGAACAGTACTCTAAAGCAAAAAAAGATATTGAATTAAGGTTTGATGACAAGATTGACAAAATAGAACGAGGTGATGAGTTGTTACCTGGCGTAATGAAGATGGTAAAAGTCTTTGTTGCGATGAAAAGAAAATTGCAACCCGGTGATAAAATGGCTGGTAGGCACGGTAACAAAGGTGTTATTAGTCGAATAGTTCCCGTGGAAGATATGCCTTACATGGCGAATGGTAAGCAAGTTGATATCGTTCTGAATCCGCTTGGTGTGCCAAGTCGTATGAACGTAGGACAAATTTTAGAAACTCATTTAGGCTGGGCTTGTTCAGAGTTGGGTGAGAAAATTAAAAAAATTCTAGACGAATATCAAAAGACCACTAAAAATGTAGCTCATACTAAAGATGCATTGTCTTCTATCTACAATGATAAAGAAATTGAAAAAGAAATTCAAAATTTCACCAAAAATGAATTAAAAGATGTCCTGCAGAATCTTTCTTCAGGGGTTCCTATTGCCACTCCAGTATTTGATGGTGCAAGTGTGGAAGATGTTACAGACATGTTGAAGTTTTCTGGACTGCCAGAGAGTGGACAAACTACTTTATATGATGGAAGAACAGGAGAAAAGTTCGATAGGGAAGTGACTGTTGGAATAATCTATATGCTTAAATTGTATCATATGGTGGATGACAAAATACACGCAAGATCAACTGGTCCTTATAGTTTAGTTACACAACAACCTTTAGGTGGAAAAGCTCAATTTGGTGGACAAAGATTTGGTGAGATGGAAGTTTGGGCGTTAGAGGCTTATGGTGCTGCTTACACACTACAAGAAATTTTAACTGTAAAATCTGATGATGTTGCAGGAAGAACTAAAGTATACGAAACCATTGTTAAAGGAGATGATGATTTTGAATCAGGTATCCCAGAATCGTTTAACGTATTAGTTAAAGAAATTAGATCATTAGCATTAAACTTGGAGCTTAATTAATTATGAGTAGAGAACTATCAAATTTATTTTCTAAAAAAATTAGCAAAGACGTTTTTTCTAAAATAAAAATATCTCTTGCTAGTCCTGAAAAAATTAAATCTTGGTCTTTTGGAGAAATAAAAAAACCAGAGACTATTAATTATAGAACCTTTAAGCCTGAAAAAGACGGCTTATTTTGTGCAAGAATTTTTGGTCCTGTCAAAGATTACGAATGTCTATGTGGAAAATACAAAGGAATGAAGTTTAGAGGTATTATTTGTGAAAAATGTGGAACTGAAATTACCAAATCTAATGTCAGAAGAGACAGAATGGGCCACATTGATTTGGCCACACCTGTTTCCCACATTTGGTTTTTAAAATCACTACCAAGCAGAATTGCACTCGCTTTAGATTTAAAATTAAAAGATCTAGAAAAAGTTTTATATTACGAACACTTTATCATTATAGAGCCTGGATTAACTCCTTTTCATAGAAATCAAATTGTATCAGAGGAAGAATTTTTAAAGGCTCAAGAAGAATTTGGGGAAGATTCTTTTACGGGTGGTATTGGAGCTTCTGCTATTAGAGATTGCCTTGCTAACTTAGACATGGAAGCAGATAGAGACAGACTTAGAGAAGAACTTCCTAATATTACATCGAAGGTTAATGAAGAAAGAACTATTAAAAGATTAAAATTAATTGAATCATTTATTGCCTCAGGAAATAAAGCTGAATGGATGGTCTTAACTACTTTGCCAGTAATTCCACCTGAGCTTAGACCTCTAGTTCCTCTAGATGGTGGAAGATTTGCAACTTCAGATTTGAACGATCTTTATAGAAGAGTGATTAATAGAAATAATCGTTTAAGAAGATTAATGGATTTAAGAGCCCCTGATATCATCGTTAGAAATGAAAAAAGAATGCTTCAAGAATCTGTTGATGCTCTTTTTGACAACGGTAGAAGAGGTAGGGTTATAACTGGAACAGGAAAACGACCTTTAAAATCTTTAGCAGAAATGCTGAAAGGAAAGCAAGGAAGATTTAGACAAAACTTACTAGGTAAGCGTGTTGATTATTCAGGAAGATCCGTAATTGTTTCTGGACCAGAACTAAAATTACACCAATGCGGTCTGCCTAAAAAAATGGCATTAGAGCTATTTAAACCTTTTGTTTATGCAAGATTAGACAAGCTTGGTTATGCAACAACTATTAAACAAGCAAAAAAAATAGTTGAAAAAGAAAAACAAGAAGTTTGGGATATTTTAGACGAAGTTATTAGACAACACCCTGTTCTTTTAAACAGAGCTCCTACGTTACACAGATTGGGAGTTCAAGCTTTCGAACCAGTTTTGACTGAAATGAAAGCTATTCAATTGCATCCTTTGGTAACCGCAGCATTTAATGCTGACTTTGATGGTGACCAAATGGCGGTTCACGTTCCTTTAAGTATTGAGGCTCAATTAGAAGCTAGAGTTTTGATGATGTCTACCAACAACATTCTTCACCCGGCTAACGGAAAGCCAATTATTGTACCTAGTCAGGACATGGTTTTGGGTATTTATTATTTATCTCAAGAACCATTAGAAAATAAAGATGAAAAGCCTCAAGGTTATTTTTTAAATATTAATGAAATTGAACAAGCCATAGAGGGAGGAAATATACATATTCACTCTAAAATTATCTCAAGGTTTGAAACAAAAGATGACAAGGGTAATTTGATTTATAAAAAATATGAAAGTACAGCGGGCAGATTTATTATTTCTAATATTTTACCTAAGAACAAAAATATTAAATTTGATTTAATTAACCAAACTTTAGCTAAGAAAAATATTTCAGAAGTTATTGATAAGGTATTTAGATTTTGCGGACAAAAAGAAACAGTTATTTTTTGCGATCGTTTAATGACTCTAGGTTTCAAAAATGCATTTAAAGCTGGTATTTCTTTTGGTAAAGATGACCTTATTATTCCAGAAAGTAAAAAAAACATAATCCAAGAGGCAAAAAAATTAGTAGAAGAATATGAAGACCAGTATGCTGAAGGTTTGATTACCAAAGGTGAAAAATATAACAAAGTAATTGATCAGTGGTCTAAATGTACTGATAAAATTGCATCAGAGATGATGGATAATATTTCTACTCCTAAAAAAGACAAAGAAGGAAAAATACAAATTAATTCTGTATTTATGATGGCAGATTCTGGAGCTAGAGGATCAGCAGCCCAGATGAAGCAATTAGCGGGTATGCGTGGATTGATGGCAAAGCCATCGGGTGAAATTATTGAAACTCCAATTATTTCAAACTTTAAAGAAGGTCTGACTATTTTAGAATATTTTACTTCAACCCACGGAGCAAGAAAAGGTCTTGCAGATACAGCCTTAAAAACAGCAAACTCAGGTTATCTTACTAGAAGACTTTGTGATGTTTCTCAGGATGTTATCATTTCATCTTTAGATTGTGGTAACGACAAACCTATTACGATTGGTGAGATTATCGAAGGTGGTAATATTATGGTGAGTTTGGCTGACAGATCATTAGGGAGATATGCAGCTGAAGATATTAAAAACTCTTTAACAGGGGAAGTTATTGTTAAGAAAAAGCAAATGATTGACGAAGAAAAATGTGAATTAATTGAAACTGCTGGAGTAAAAACAGCTAAAGTTTATTCAGTTATAACTTGTTCTAGTCAAAAAGGTGTTTGTCAAAAATGTTATGGTCGAGATTTAGCAAGAGGAAAACCAGTTTCAGTGGGTGAGTGTGTTGGAATGATAGCTGCACAATCTATTGGTGAACCTGGCACTCAGTTAACCATGAGAACCTTTCACGTAGGAGGTACAGCCTCATTTAAAGAAGATTCATCAGTTATAGCACCATCAGATGGTGTGCTGAAATTACTAAGTAAAAACCTTGTAGAAGATTCCTCTAAAAATTTAATCATCATGGGAAGAAACATTGAAATCACTATTGAAAAAGATGGATATGTGAAAGCTTCTTACAAAGTTCCTTATGGAACTAAGTTGTTTGTAAGACCAGATCAACCTGTAAAGAAAAATCAAAAAATTTGCGAATGGGATCCTTACACACTACCAGTTATTGCAGAAACTGCTGGAATTGTAAATTATGTTGATTTGGTAGATGGCTCATCGATTTCAGATAAGACAGATGAAAACACAGGAATATCATCTAAAATAGTTTTGGACTGGAGATCTCAATCAAAAAGTTTAGACCTAAAACCAAGAATTACGCTTAGAGATAAAAAAGATGAAGTAGTTAAAAAAGCGGATGGTAATGAAGCTAGATATTATTTATCACCAGAAACAATTTTATCAGTAGCTGATGGCTCCACAGTAAATGCTGGAGACGTGTTAGCAAGACTTCCAAAAGCAACATCTAAAACAAAAGATATTACAGGTGGTCTGCCAAGGGTAGCTGAATTGTTTGAAGCTAGAAAACCCAAAGAAGGGGCAATCATTGCAGAAAATGATGGAAAAATAATTTTTGGCAAAGAAGTTAGAGGAAAGCAAAAAATTACCATCCAAGGAGAAAATGGAATTGAATCAAATTATTTAATTCCCAAAGGAAAACAAATCAATTTCAATCCTGGCGAAGGTATTTCTAAAGGAGAATATCTTTTGGACGGAAGTCCAGCTACGCATGACATTTTAAAAATTTTAGGCGTTGAATATCTAACAGAGTATTTTGTTAATGAGGTTCAAGATGTGTACCGCTTACAAGGTGTGGTTATTAACGATAAGCATATTGAAGTAATTTTGAGACAGATGTTGAGAAAAGTAGATATTAAAAATCCTGGAGATAGTAATTACTTATTAGGAGAAGTTATAGACAGAATTGATGTTCTCAATATTAACGCTGAGTTAAAAAAAGAAGGCAAAAAGCAAATTATTGCTGACCCTGTGTTATTAGGTATTACAAAAGCTTCACTACAAACTAAATCATTTATTTCAGCGGCTTCTTTCCAAGAAACTACTCGAGTTTTGACAGACGCTGCCATTAAAGGAAAATCTGATGACTTGTACGGCCTAAAAGAGAACGTTATCGTGGGTAGATTGATACCTGCAGGTAGTGGAATGAGTCGTATACGACTAAATAACGAAGCTCAGAAAAAAGATATTGAACTTCAAGAGAAGATTAAGAATCAAAAATCTGAACCAGTTGAAGAAGCAGTTCAGTAGTTAAAAGTCTTAAATTCTAAGCATTTTTAAACAAGTTGTTATTGACCTTCTGACAGAAATCAGTATTAATAGCGAAATTTTTAAGGTAGCACGTAAAGCTTTTTTGGCTTTAAACTACTACCCTTTTACAGTTCTACGTAAGCTTTCCTTAAAAATAATTATTTAAAAAATTATGCCAACTATTAATCAGTTGTTAAAAAAGAAAAGGAAAAAAATCGTAGCAAGGAACAAAGTTCCTGCGCTTGATGCTTGTCCTTTGAAAAGAGGAGTTTGCACTAGAGTTTACACAACCACTCCAAAAAAACCGAATTCAGCATTAAGAAAAGTTGCCAGAGTTAGATTGTCTAATGGATCTGAAGTTACAAGTTACATTCCTGGAGAAGGACATAACTTGCAAGAACACTCAGTCGTTATGATACGTGGAGGAAGAGTAAAAGATTTACCTGGAGTTAGATATCATACTGTAAGAGGTCTTTTAGACACTCAAGGTGTGGCTAACAGAAAACAAAGACGTTCTAAGTATGGAACGAAGAGACCTAAATAATCATGTCTAGAAGAAGAGCTCAAATTAAAAGACAAGTAGAAGTTGACCCAGTTTATGGAACAAAAGTAATTACAAAATTTATTAATTCTTTAATGCTTGATGGCAAAAAAACAGTTGCTGAAAAAATTGTTTATAAGACATTTGAAATTATTAAAGAGAAATCAAAACAAGATCCACTAGATGTTTTTAATGAAGCGATAAAAAATGTAAGACCTAATTTAGAAGTTAAGTCTAGAAGAGTGGGTGGGGCTACTTATCAAGTTCCTGTGGAAGTGCGTTCTGACAGAGGACAAGCTTTAGCAATTAGATGGTTAATTGAATCTTCTAAAAAAAGAGGTGACAAAACTATGCAAGAAAGATTATCAAAAGAGTTTCTAGATGCATCAACCAATAAAGGTAATGCAATTAAAAAAAAAGAGGACGTACATAAAATGGCAGAGTCAAATAAGGCTTTTGCTCATTTTAGGTGGTAACTATGACTGCAGAAATTACAAAAGATAAATACAGAAACATTGGGATCATGGCCCACATTGATGCTGGAAAAACCACAACTACAGAGCGTGTTTTATATTACACGGGTAAAGAACATAAAATAGGAGAAGTTCATGATGGCGCTGCCACGATGGACTGGATGGAACAAGAGCAGGAAAGAGGAATTACCATTACTTCTGCTGCTACAACCTGTTTTTGGAAAGATCATAGAATTAACATCATTGATACTCCAGGCCACGTTGATTTTACGATTGAGGTTGAAAGATCATTAAAAGTTTTAGATGGTGCTGTTGCTGTATTTGATGGAGTAGCAGGTGTTGAACCTCAGTCAGAGACTGTGTGGAGACAGGCTGACAAATACAAAGTTCCTAGAATGTGTTTTGTAAATAAACTAGATAGAACTGGAGCAAATTTTTTCATGTGTGTAGACATGATTAGAGAGCGTTTAGGTGCAAAACCCTTGCTACTACAACTTCCTATTGGATTGGAAGCTGACCTAAAAGGTGTCGTTGATTTAGTAAAAATGAAAGGCATTATCTGGAATGATGAAAGTCTTGGAGCCAAGTTTGAAGAAGTTGAAATTCCTGAAAATTTAAAAGAAGAAGCTGAAAAATATAGAAAAGAACTAGTTGAAACTGCTGTAGAGCAGGATGAAGATTTAATGGCAGCTTATCTTGATGGCAAAGACATTTCAGAGAGTGACTTAAAAAAATGCATTCGAAAAGGTACTTTAGATTTTTCTTTTGTTCCAATTGTTTGTGGATCAGCTTTCAAAAATAAAGGCGTTCAGCCTTTGCTAGATGCTGTGGTAGATTATTTGCCAAGCCCTTTAGATATTGGAGAAATTACAGGAACTAAGCCTGGAACCGAAGATGGGATTGTTAGAAAATTTGGAAACTCAGAGCCTTTTTCTGCTTTAGCTTTTAAAGTTGCTAACGATCCATTTGTGGGATCTTTAACTTTTATTAGAATTTATTCTGGAACTTTAAATGCTGCAACTGGAGTTATGAATACTAGCAAAGATAAAGAAGAAAGAGTCGGAAGAATGCTTCTTATGCACGCAAACGATAGAGAAGATATTAAAACAGCATCAACAGGAGACATTGTGGCTCTTGCTGGTTTAAAGCATACAATCACTGGACATACTTTATCTGATCCATCTAATCCAATTCTTTTAGAACCTATGGATTTTCCAGATCCTGTTATTGAAATTGCAGTTGAACCTAAGACTAAAGCAGACCAAGAGAAAATGGGAGAAGCTTTAGCTAGATTAGCAAAAGAAGATCCTTCCTTTAGAGTTTCTTCAGATAATGAATCTGGCCAAACGATCATTAAAGGGATGGGCGAATTACATTTGGATATTATTGTCGATAGAATGAAAAGAGAATTTAAAGTAGAAGCTAATATTGGAGCTCCTCAAGTTGCTTATAGAGAAACTATTCAAGGTACAGCAACGGTTGATTACACTCACAAAAAACAATCTGGTGGAGCAGGACAATTTGCAAAAGTTAAATTAAGTGTTGAGCCATTGGACCCCGGCAAAGGCAGGGAAATTGAAAATATTGTTAAAGGTGGAGCAATACCTAAGGAATTTATTCCAGGTGTTGAAAAAGGAATTGAAGGAGTTGCAGATTCTGGAATTTTAGCGGGATTTCCTATGTTAGATTATAAGGTGACTATCATTGATGGTTTGCATCACGATGTAGATTCTAGCGTTTTAGCTTTTGAAATCGCTGGAAGAATGGGCTTTAAGGAAGCTTGCACTAAAGCAGGGCTAAAATTACTTGAGCCTATTATGAAAGTAGAGGTGGTTACACCAGAAGATCATATGGGTGATGTAATTGGAGATTTAAATTCAAGAAGAGGACAAATTGGTTCAACAGACAAAAGAGGAAATGCAACAGTGATAAATGCAATGGTTCCACTTGCAAACATGTTTGGTTATGTAAACAACTTAAGATCCATGTCTCAAGGTAGAGCCCAATATACAATGACTTTTGACCATTATGAGAAAGTTCCTCAGAATGTTCAAGACGAAGTAACTAAAAAATTAGCATAAATTATGGATAAGCAGCAAATAAGAATTAGATTACAAGCGTACGATCATAAAATACTAGATCAATCTACTATTGAAATTGTGAATACTGCAAAAAGAACTGGTGCTCAAATCAAAGGACCTATTCCTTTGCCGACCACGAAAGAAATTTTTACTGTTTTGAGATCTCCGCACATTGACAAAAAAAGTAGAGAGCAATTTGAAACAAGAACTCATAAGAGACTTATTGATATTTTAGAACCAACACCCCAAACGATTGAAGCTTTAATGAAGTTAGATCTTGCGGCTGGTGTAGATGTGGAGATTAAAATTTAGTTATGAGATTAGGTTTAGTAGGAAAAAAAATTGGTATGACACAAAAATTCTACGAGAGTGGTGAGGCCGTTCCTGTAACAGTCTTGCAGGTTGAGCCAGGTAAAATTGTCGAAGTTATTGAAAAAGATAAACGTGGTTATTCTGCCTTGTTAGTTGGTTATGGTCACATTAAGAGTTCAAAACTTACTAAATCCATGAAGGGTTTTTATGCAAAAAAATCATTAGAAGCTAAAAAATTTCTAAAAGAATATAGAGTAGAGAATACAGAAGAATTCAAAGCCGGATCAGATGTTACTTTGGATATTTTAAAAGACAAAAAATACGTAGATATTAGATCAAAAACTATTGGTAAAGGTTTTGCCGGAGTTATGAAGCGTTGGAATTTTGGTGGATTGAGAGCAACACATGGTGTTTCAGTATCTCACAGATCACACGGATCTACTGGTCAAAGACAAGACCCAGGTAAAGTTTTTAAAGGAAAAAAAATGGCAGGTCACATGGGTGATAAATTTAGAACTATGCAAGGTCTAGAGATAGTTGAAGCTGATATAGTTAATAATCTTTTATATTTAAGAGGATCAGTGCCTGGCAGTAAAAATTCATATGTAGAAATTACAGAGGCCGTTAAGAAAAAAAACAAATCTAGTGTTCAAGAAAGACTAGTAAGTTATTTTGCTGACCTTGAAACATCCAAAACAGACAAAAAAGACAAAAAGAATATTGCAAAAGAAGCTAAAGCCGCTGAAAAAGCTGAAAAACTAGCTGCAAAAGAAAAACCAGCTGAAGCAGCCCCTTCAACAGAAGAGGTTAAGAAAGATTAAAAATGAAATTAGAAGAAATTAACATAGAAGGTAAAAAAATAGGTACTCATGAAGTATCAGATCAGGTTTTTTCTTTAAAGCCTAGAAAAGATTTAATTCAACTAGTTATTAACTGGCAATTAAATAACCAAAGGAAGAAAAAAGGTCATACTAAATCGCGAGGAGAAGTTAAAGGTTCAAGAAGAAAAATTGTTCAACAAAAAGGTTCAGGTGGAGCAAGACATGGTAATATCACAGCACCTATTTTTGTTGGTGGTGGTATAGCGCATGGTCCAAGACACAGAGGGCAGACTAGACTTACAAAACTAAATAAAAAAGTAAAAAATCTTGGTCTAATCAGTGCTCTTTCTTCAAAAGTATTAACTAAAAACATAAATATTTTTGATGAACCAAAGCTAGATAGTTTCAAAACAAAATCTTTTAATAATTTTTTATCAAAATTGGAAAGTAAGTCTGCTTTGATTATTCATCATGACGGAGCTTCAGAAAAATTCATTAAAAGTATGAAAAATATACCTAATACAAAAAGAATTAAAGTAGTTGGTACAAATGTATATGACTTAATTAAATTTGAAAAAATTCTTTTTACTAAAGAGGCCATAAAAACTCTTGAGGAGCGATTAACTAAATGAAAAATCAAACTTTTGCATACGATATAATTTTATCTCCTGTAATTACTGAAAAAAGCACTAATTTAAGTGGTCTAAATAAAATTACATTTAAAGTTTCTAAAACAGCATCAAAAACTTTGATTAAAAAAAGTATTGAAAAATTATACAAAGTTAATGTCATCAAGGTAAATACCTTGCTGTCAAAAGATAGATTTAAAACAGTAAGAGGAAAAATTGCGAAAAAATCAGGATACAAAAAGGCAATTATTACTTTAAAAGAAGGGCAAAGTATTGATATTGCTGCAGGAATTTAATTATGACACTTAAAACTTTTAAACCATACACAAAATCTACAAGAGGCACTATCTTAGTTGATCGTTCTCACCTATGGAAAGGTAAGTCAGAAAAAACCTTAACTAAAAAAATGCACAGAGCGGTTGGTAGAAATAACCAAGGTAGAATAACTTCAAGACATAGAAGTGCTGGGCACAAAAAAAAATATAGAATTATTGATTTTAAGAGAAATAAATTTGAAATGGCTGCCGAAATAAAAAGATTTGAACATGATCCATTTAGAAGTGCTAATATCATGCTAGTTGAATACGAAGATAAAACTATAGCTTACATGCTAGCTCCAGAAGGGGTTAAAATTGGTGAAAAAATTTATTCAGGTGAAAAATTAGAAATTCTTCCAGGAAATTGCATGAAAATTAAAGATATGCCAGGGGGAACAAGTGTTCATAATATAGAGTTAACACCTGGAAAAGGTGGAGTTATGGTAAGATCTGCTGGAACATCTGCTACTATTATGGGAACAGATGGTGATTATACAACAGTGAAATTATCTTCGGGTGAGGTTAGAAAAGTAAGAGCAGAATGTAGAGCTACAATAGGACAACTTTCTAACGTAGATAATAAAAACGTAAAAATTGGTAAAGCTGGTAGAAACAGATGGTTAGGTATTAGACCTCAATCTAGAGGTGTTGTAATGAACCCTGTTGATCACCCGCACGGAGGTGGTGAAGGTAAGACTTCAGGTGGTAGAGATCCTGTCACTCCTTGGGGTCAAGGAACCAAAGGTTTAAAAACAAGAAATAATAAAAAAACAGATCAGTTTATTATTTCTAGAAAGAAAAAAAGATAATTTATGGCACGCTCTATTTGGAAAGGTCCTTTTGTACACCCAAGCTTGATTAAGAAAGTGGAAAAACAAAAACAAACAGATTCAAAAAGACCTATTAAAACCTGGTCTCGAAACTCAACTATTATTCCAGAATTTATTGGACAAAAATTTGAAATTCATAACGGTAAAAAATTTATTCCAATAACAATATCGGAGGAAATGATTGGGCATAAATTAGGTGAATTTTCACCTACTAGGCAGTTTCCTGGTCACACAGCATCAACTTCAAAAGCAGCTCCAGCGAAAGCTGATAAAAAATAATTATGGCAAAAATTAAAAAAGATTTATCAACCGTTAAAGCAGTTTTTAATAATTTAAAATCTGGAACAAGAAAAATTAACGAAATATTGCAATCTATTAGAGGTAGAAAAGTAGATGTTGTTCTAAGGGATCTTCAATTTAATAACAAACGTGTTTCTAAAGAAATAATCAAGACAATCAAATCTGCTGTAGCTAATGCTGAAAATAATAATCAATTAGACATAGATACACTAATTATAAAAGAGGCTTATGTTGGCAAGGGCATTACACTCAAAAGATTTAGACCAAGAGCAAAAGGTAGGGCAGCTAGTATCAAAAAGCATTTTAGTAATTTAACAATTGTTGTTTCAGAAAAAAAAGAAGCGGCGCAAGTACCACAGGGAGCTTAGATAATGGGACAGAAGATTAATCCAGTTGGAATTAGACTTAAAATTAATAGAAACTGGGATTCTATTTGGTTTGCTAAGAAAGAAGCTTACGGAACTTATTTAATACAAGATTTTAAGATTAGAAAATACATTAATGCTAATATAAAGAATTCTGGAATTTCAAGAATTTTAATCGAGCGTCCTTCTAAAAAATGCAATGTTACAATTTTTACCTCTAGACCTGGTTTTGTGATTGGAAAAAAGGGTTCCGATATTGAAAAAATTAAGAGCAACATTGGAAAAATTGTTACAGATGAGGTTTCGGTCAATATAAAAGAAATTAGAAAACCAGAGCTAGATGCTTATTTAGTAGCTGAAAACATTGCGCAACAAATTGAAAAAAGGATCGCTTACAGAAAAGCGATGAAAAGAGCAATGCAATCAACCATGAGAATTGGTGCCAAAGGTATCAAAGTGATGATCAGTGGTAGATTGGCTGGAAACGAAATAGCAAGAACAGAGTGGTTGCGAGAGGGTAGTGTTCCATTGCACACTTTAAGAGCAGAAATTGATTACGCGGAGTGTGAAGCGCTTACCACTTACGGAATTATAGGAATTAAAGTCTACATCTACAAAGGTGTAGTGTTTCAAAAAGACTTGCAGAAAAAAATTGCAAGTGAAAAAGAGGAAGAGAAAACGAAATAATGTTACAGCCAGCTAGAACAAAATATAGAAAAGCTCACAAAGGTAGAATTAATGGTACCGCTGAACGTGGCGCAACCATGAATTTTGGATCTCATGGGCTATTGGCTTTAGAGCCAGAAAGAATTACATCACGACAAATTGAAGCTGCCAGAGTTGCTTTAACAAGACACATGAAAAGAGCTGGACGAGTATGGTTGAGAATTTTTCCAAATATTCCAGTTTCCAAAAAACCTATTGAAGTTCGTATGGGTAAAGGTAAAGGAAATGTGGAATATTATGTGTTTAGGGTTAAGCCTGGAAGAATTATTTTTGAAATCGATGGCGTTTCGGATCTTGTAGCTAAAGAAGCTTTTGATAGGGCTGCTTCTAAGCTACCCATAAAAACAAAAGTGATCAAAAGAAATATAAATATTTAATATGAAAACCAAGGATATAAAAAATTTATCAGTTACTCAGCTTGAAAAAGAGCTAGGCAATTTTAAAAAAGAGCAGTTTAATTTAAGAATTCAAAAGATGAACTCTCAAATTACTAATAGTGCTCGAATTACGATTGTTAGAAGAACGATAGCTAAAATACTAACTTTTATTAATCAGAAGAAGAAAGCATAATGAGCAAAAGAACTTTAGAAGGAAAAATAGTAAGTACTAAAAATTTGAAAACATTAGTTGTGAATGTGGAAAGAAAGTTTAGGCACCCTGTCTTATCCAAGGTAATTAAAAGATCTAAAAAATATCATGCTCACTATGAAGAGGGCACTTATGCTGTTGGGGATACTGTTAAAATCATTGAATCCGCACCGATTTCTAAGTTGAAAAAATGGAGAGTTATTGGAGATAAAGCATGATTCAAATTCAAACAGAATTAGAAGTGGCTGATAATACGGGAGCAAAAAGAATTGAATGTATTAAAGTTCTTGGAGGCTCAAAAAGAAGATACGCATCTATCGGGGATGTAATTGTTGTAAGTATAAAAGATTGTGCTCCTAAAGGAAAAGTTAAAAAAGGTGACGTTCATAAAGCTGTGGTTGTTAGGACGAGAAAACAAATTTTTAGAAAAGATGGTTCTGCAATTAAATTTGACACAAATGCAGCTGTGCTAATTGCTGCTAACAACGAGCCAATTGGTACTCGTATTTTTGGTCCAGTTACAAGAGAGTTAAGAGTAAAAAAACATATGAAAATTATTTCACTAGCTCCAGAGGTTTTGTAATGAAATTAAAATTTAAAAAAGGAAATACAGTTAAGATCATCTCCGGTGATGATAGAGGTAAAAGTGGAGAGATCATAGAAATATTTAAAGACAGATACAGAGCAACTGTCAAAGGGCTTAATATGGTAAAAAAACATACTAAACCTACAAAGGAAAAAAAAGGTGGGATAATTAGTGTGGAACAATCAATTCATTTATCCAACCTTTTAGTTGAAGTTGCTGATAAAAAAAAACTAGGTAAAAAAGAAGAAACCAAAGCGTCAGTTAAACCGAAAGCAAAAGAGAAATCTTCTGTAAAAAAAGTAAAAAAAGATTCTAAAAAAAAAGACATTAAAAAAAATATCAAACCAACAAAAAAAAACTCTGAGAAAAAAGACACAAAGAAAACTTCTAAGACAACTAAAAAAAAAGGTAAATAAGAACAATGATACCAAGATTAAAGAAAATATACCTAGAAGAAATTTTACCTAACATAGTAAAAAATCTATCAATTAAAAATACCATGCAAGCTCCTAAAATTAAAAAAATTGTATTGAATATGGGCTTAGGCTTGGATGCTTCTGATAGTAAGGTTTTAAAGGTTATAAAAGAAGATTTAGCAAACTTAACAGGACAGCTTCCTATTGTTACCAAGTCCAAAAAAGCAGTAGCAAATTTCAAAACTAGAAAAGATATTCCACTTGGACTTAAAGTTACTTTAAGAAAAAATAATATGTATTATTTTTTAGATAGATTAATCAATATGGCACTACCAAGAATTAAAGACTTTCGTGGTTTAAATCCAGATAGTTTTGACAAAGAAGCAAATTATAGCTTTGGAATTAAAGAGCATGTTATTTTCCCAGAAGTTAGTTTTGATAAAATTGAAAAATTAAGAGGATTAGATATCACAGTTGTGACGTCAACAAACAATAAGGAAGCATCAAAAGCTTTGCTAGATAGCTTTGATTTTCCATTTTATAAGAAAGGGTCTAATTAATGGCAAAAATATCCGCGATTCACAGAAATTTAAAAAGAGTCAAAATGGTTAAGCGTTTTGAAAGTAAAAGAAAAAAATTAAAAGCTATTATTATGGATAAAAAAACCAATCTAAATGAAAGATTTGAAGCTAGTTTGAAGCTTGCTAAAATTCCACAAAATTCAGCAAAAAATAGAATTGTAAATAGATGTGAAATTACTGGAAGACCTCACGGTTATTACAGAAAACTTAAAATGTCTCGTATTGCACTTAGAAAATTAGCTTCTATGGGCAAAATACCAGGCATGACTAAATCGAGTTGGTAAGGGAATAGGAAAGGAAAATTATATGACAATATCAGATCCAATTGGAGATATGTTAACTAGAATTAGAAACGCGCAAATGAAGTTGCATCCTACTGTGCTAATACCAAGTTCGAAGTTTAAAAAATTTGTTTTAGATGTAATGCAGCGAGAGGGTTTTATTTCAAGTTACGATGCTGTTACAGAGAAAGATTCATCTTTCGAGGCATTAAAAGTAAATTTAAAATATGTCCATGGAACTCCAGTAATCAGAGAAATTAAAAGAATTTCAAAACCAGGTAGAAGAATCTACACTCGATTTGAAAGTCTACCGAGAGTTTTGAACGGACTAGGAATAGCTATTATCTCAACCTCAAAAGGTATACTTTCTGACAATGAAGCTAGAGATCAAAAACTTGGAGGAGAAATAATCTGTAATATTTCTTAATATCTATGTCAAAAATCGGAAAAAAAAGTATTACAATACCTGATCAAGTCAAAGTTTCTATCAATGGAAATATTCTTTCTATGGAAGGACCCAAAGGGAAAAAAGAAATTATTTTAAACACAGACTTGCTGGATACAAAGATTGAAAATAACATTTTATCTGTAACTTCTAAAAACAAAGAAACCAAAAACAAAGTTTTTTGGGGATTACAAAGAAGTTTGATTAATAATGCTTTAATAGGAATTTCTGCAGGATATGAGATTGTTTTAAATTTAAATGGAGTTGGATTCAGAGCTAGTTTGGAAGGTAAAAAAATTAAATTTCAATTAGGTTTTAGCCACGATATTTTATTTGATATACCAGAGGGCATTACGGTAAAAATTGATAAGCAAACCAAGATTACTCTTAATGGAAATGATAAACAATTAATTGGTAAAGTTGCATCTGATATTAAATTTTTAAAACCAGTTGAACCATACAAACAAAAAGGAATAACTGCTGATGGCCAGTTTATTTTGAAAAAAGAAGGGAAGAAAAAATAAATGAGAAATAAAACCCTGACTAGAAAAAGCAGAATTAGATCGAAGTTAAAGAAAGTAAACAATGACAAGCCAAGACTTTCAGTGTTTAGGTCTCTTAACAATATTTATGCTCAGTTAATAGATGATAAAAAAGGCTCCACTATAGCTAGCGCATCTTCTAAGGAAAAAAATATAGAGAAAAAAAACAAAACAGAGGTTTCTAAAGTTGTAGGAAAGCTTATTGCTGAACGGTCCATAGAAAAAGGTGTTAAAGAGGTATTTTTTGATAGAGGGTCATATAGATATCACGGAAGAGTTAAATCACTTGCTGAAGCCGCAAGAACTGGAGGTTTGAAGTTTTAAATATGAGCAAGGTATCAGAGATTAAAGAAAAATTAGTAGCCATCAACAGAATTACAAAAGTAGTAAAAGGTGGAAGAAGATTTGGGTTTGCAGCATTAGTTGTGGCTGGAAATCAAAAAGGTCAAGTAGGTTACGGACAAGGTAAAGCTAAACAAGTTCCTGATGCTATTAAAAAAGCCTCAGAAGCTGCAAAAAAATCGTTAATTAAAATACCTTTAAGAGACGGAAGAACTTTGCACCATGACGTGAAGGGAAAGAGTGGAGCTGGTAAGGTAGTATTAAGAAGCGCCCCTGCTGGTACAGGAATTATTGCCGGTGGAGCAGTTCGAGCTATATGTGAAATGTCAGGAATTCAAGATGTGGTAGGAAAATCTATTGGATCTGCAAACCCTTACAATTTGATCCGAGCTGTTTTTGTTGCACTAGGTAGTCAACAAACACCAAAAGACATTTCCTTAATTAGAGGAAAAAAAATTAAAGACATCGTTGCAAGGAGATAATAATGAATTTAAATGAAATAGGAGTAAAACTGCACAAAACCTCTAAAAGAGTTGGAAGAGGTATTGGATCCGGAAAAGGAAAAACAGCTGGTAGAGGAGTTAAGGGGCAAAAATCTCGTTCAGGTGTTTCTATAAAAGGATATGAAGGTGGTCAAATGCCTTTGTTTAGAAGGTTACCCAAAAGAGGTTTCAATGCAATTTCTAAAAGAGCTAATAATTTAGTTATAAATTTAAACGACTTGTCAAAACTAATTGATAAAAATAAAATTAGTATTACCGAGAAGTTAGATTTGGCATCTCTTTTGTTTTCAAAAGATAAAAAAAACTACAAATACATTAAAGTAAAAATTTTAGGCACAGGCGAAATTAAACATAAAATTAATATTTTAGCTCATTCTGCAAGCAAAAGTGCGAAAAGCAAAATTGAAAGTTCGGGCGGATCAATAGAAATAGTTAAATAGATAATGTCTAACTTTTCTGATACATCAAATAGTGGATCTGGTTTTTTTCAAGGAAACGATTTAAGTAAAAGAATTTTCTATACTTTATTTATTTTAGTTATTTATAGATTTTGTACTTATGTTCCTATACCCGGCATAGACCCAGATTCTCTTAAAAATCTAATTTCAGGAAATGAAAGAAGTCTTCTTGGCATGTTTAATGTATTCGCAGGTGGAGCTGTCCAACGTATGGCAATCCTTACCTTGGGCATAATGCCCTACATATCTGCTTCCATTATTATTCAATTGTTAACTGGTGTTACAGAATATTTTAAGAATTTAAAAAGTCAGGGCGAATATGGAAGAAAAAAAATCACCCAGTACACAAGATATGGAACGGTATTACTTGCCTTGGTGCAGGGCTACGGAGTTTCTGTTAGTTTAGAAAATTCACAAGGAATTGTTCTTGATCCAGGAATGTACTTCAGGTTTGTTACTACAGTTACATTGGTAACAGGTACTATTCTGATCATGTGGCTAGGAGAGCAGATAACAGCGAGGGGTGTTGGTAATGGTATTTCATTAATTATTTTTTCTGGAATTGTTGCTGAAATTCCAAGAGCGCTTGCGTCGACATTTGAATTAGGTCGAACAGGAGCAATTTCTAGCGTTGCTATTTTGTCTATCTTAGTTCTTTTATTGGCTGCTATATATTTTATTGTTTACGTGGAAAGAGCGCAGCGACGAATACTAATTCAATATGCTAAAAGACAAATGGGTAACAAAATGTACGGTGGTGAATCTTCTTACCTACCTTTAAAAGTTAACACTGCAGGTGTCATACCAGCGATTTTTGCATCAGCATTACTACTACTGCCAGTTACATTGTCTAATTTTTCTACCAGTTCAAATTCAATTATTTTATCTATTACTTCTATGTTAGGTCAGGGAAAACCTCTTTATATGATCTTCTACGCATCTGGTATTGTCTTCTTTTCTTTTTTTTATACTTCTATTATTTTCAATCCAGTAGAAACCTCTGATAATTTAAAAAAGAATGGGGGATTTGTTCCGGGAATTAGACCTGGTGATAAGACTTCAGAATTTATTCAAAATCTTTTGACAAAATTGACAGTAATAGGATCAAGTTATTTAGTAATTATTTGCTTATTACCAGAAGTTCTTATTTCAAAATATCCTATTCCTTTTTATTTGGGAGGAACGTCTTTACTTATTGTTGCTGTTGTTGCCATGGATACAATAACGCAAGTTCAAACAAGGTTAATGAGCGCTCAATACGCATCGTTAATTAAAAAAACTAAATTCTCAAGGTAATGAATATAGTTATTTTTGGACCACCAGGGGCAGGCAAAGGTACCCAGTCCTCTTTCTTAATTAATAATTTTAATTTTTTTCAACTCTCTACAGGTGATTTGTTAAGAAATGAATTAAAAAGCGGTTCTAAACTAGCTTCAGAAATAGAAGTATTAATGAATTCAGGAAAACTTGTTTCAGATGACATTATAAACAATCTTATTGAAAAAAAATTAGAAGACAAAAGTATAGAAAATAGAATTATTTTTGATGGATTTCCAAGAAATATTGATCAAGCCAAAACTTTAGACAACTTATTAGAAAAAAACTCGCAGTCAATATCGTTAGTCCTTAATCTAAAAGTAGACTATTCAATTTTAACTAAGAGAATATCTGGAAGAGTGTCATGCTCAGTTTGCAAAAAGACCTTTAACGAGTTTTTTGACCCCCCAACAACCTGCAAGGATCCCAACTGCAAGACTAGAACTTTAGTTAAGCGATCTGATGATAATGAGGATACGGTAAGCAAAAGATTAAAAACTTACGATGAATCTACTCTACCAATCCTTGATTATTACTCAGCTAAAAACATAGTTTCAGATGTTGATGCTATGGACGAAATTGCCAAGGTTTCAGAGCAAATATCCAATATTATCAAAGACTTAAAAAGTTGACTTTGAAAGAAGGATTTGTATATTCCAACAGTTTTATAAAATAAAAATTACAATCACTTAGTATGGCTCGTATATCAGGAATAAATCTTCCATTAAACAAACAAGTATATATTGCACTACAGTATATCTACGGAATAGGTGATCATTACGCTGAAAAAATTTGTAAAGAGTTAAATATTGATAGATCTAAAAGAGTAAATAATTTAACCGAAGATGAAGTTTTAAAAGTTAGGGAGCTGATTGACAAAAACTATTCTGTCGAAGGAGATCTTAGAAGAGATATTTCATTAAATATTAAGCGCCTAAGAGATTTGGGTACTTATAGAGGAACAAGGCACAGAAAAAAATTACCAGTAAGAGGACAAAGAACACACTCCAATGCAAGAACAAGAAAAGGAAAAGCGATTGCAATTGCAGGTAAAAAATTAACAGTGATGAAAAAATAATAAATGAGCACAGAAGAAATTAAAAAAAAATCAGATTCCGGCAAGAAAGAACCGAAGAAAGTCGATTCTAAAAAAGCAGATACAAAAAAGAAAAGCAAATTCAAAGCAAAGAAGAAAGAAAAAAAAGTAGTGATTAATGGAAAGGCATTTGTAAATGCAACTTTTAATAATACTATTATTTCCATTACAGACAAAGATGGAAACGTACTGTCATGGTCTTCTGCTGGATCAAAGGGATTTAAAGGATCAAGAAAGTCCACTCCTTATGCAGCCCAAGTAGCTGCGGATGATGCTGCATTAAAAGCAGCTGAGTATGGACTTAAAAATATAGACGTTGAAGTAAAAGGACCAGGTTCGGGAAGGGAAACAGCGTTAAGAGCATTGCAAGCAAGGGGTTTTAAAATTCTGTCTATCAAGGACACAAGTCCAATTGCTCACAATGGTTGTAGACCACCTAAAAAAAGAAGAGTTTAACAATAAATAGAAACAGGAGCTAACATTGATAGATAAAAATTGGAAAGAATTAATCAAACCTTCTAAGATTGATATTCAAGCCAGCGAAGATAAAAAATTTGCAAAAATAGTTGTTGAGCCTTTAGAGCGTGGTTTTGCTTTAACTTTAGGTAATGCATTAAGAAGAGTTCTTCTTTCTTCTATTCAGGGAACAGCAGTTACCGCGATACAAATTGACGGAGTGTTGCATGAGTTTTCATCAATTAATGGGGTTAGAGAAGACGTTACAGACATAGTTTTAAATATTAAATCCTTGTCTTTAAAATTAAATACAAATGGTCCAAAAAAACTTATTCTAGATGCAAAAGGACCAGGAGAAATTACCGCAAAAATGATTAATCCAAATCCTGATATTGAGATTTTAAATCCTGATCAGGTTATTTGTAACTTAGATGAGAATTCAAAAGTGTACATGGAATTTGTCGTTAATACTGGAAAAGGATATGTATCAGCTGACAAAAACAGAGAAAAAGATTCTCCATTAGGTTTAATTCCTATTGATTCAGTTTATAGCCCGGTAAAAAGAGTTTCTTACAATGTGTCCAATACAAGAGAAGGTTTGTCTATTGATTATGATAAGCTTACTATGGAAATAGAAACAAATGGCTCTGTTGCTTCAGATGATTGCTTGGCATTTGCTGCTAGAATTCTTCAAGATCAGTTATCACTATTTGTTAATTTTGATGAACCAAAAGAAGTTGTGGTTCAGCCAACGCAAAGCGAACCTGAATTTAACAAAAATCTTTTAAGAAGAGTAGATGAACTAGAGCTTTCAGTTCGATCTATGAATTGCTTAAAAAATGATAACATTATTTATATTGGTGACTTAGTTCAAAAAACAGAAGGTGAAATGCTAAGAACGCCCAATTTTGGTAGAAAATCATTAAATGAAATTAAAGAGGTAATTTCTGGAATGTCCTTATATTTAGGTATTGAAATTCCCAATTGGCCTCCAGAAAATATTTCAGAACTATCTAAAAAGCTAGAAGACGAGTACAAATAAATTATGAGACACGGTCACGGACATAGAAAGCTAAATAGAACTTCTGAGCATAGAAAAGCTATGTTTCAAAATATGATAAACTCATTAATCAAACATGAGCAAATCAAAACCACAGTTCCAAAAGCTAAAGAGTTAAAACCCATTATTGATAAAGTTATTACTATTGGTAAAAAAAACACTTTATCCTCAAAGAAAATTTTATTTTCTAAGCTGCAGGATAAAAGTTCTGTAACTAAATTGACAACTATTTTGTCCAAAAGATATGAAAAGAGAAATGGTGGTTATTCGAGAGTTGTAAAATCTGGTTTTCGTTTTGGAGACAATGCTCCAACTGCTTATATAGAATTGGTTGATAAAGATTTTAATGCTAAGGGACAAGATTCTGGCCCTGTTCAAAAAAAAACTGATAATAAAAATGAACAAGAGTCTAAAAATCCAGTAGTAGAAAGCAAAGACACCAAACTAACTAAAAAATAATGAAACTCTATCTGCTAGTTGCTTTATTTGGAGCAGCTGGAAGTGTATTGAGATATTCTCTCTATCTAATTACCCCCAGATTTTTTTATCTAAACTTTCCTATCAGCACAGTCTTGGTGAACTTGTTAGGTTCTTTTTTTATAGGCGCTTGCATTTCATTGTTTGATAAAAGTATTATTACTGAAAATACTAGAATTTATATTGCAATAGGTCTGTTAGGGGGATTCACAACTTTTTCTACATTTTCTATGGATTTATTTAATTTATTAAACAAATCACTTTATATAGAAATGATTAGTTACTTGGTGCTTTCAGTTTTTGGTGGTTTACTTTTGTTCCTTGCTGGGTACAAAATTGTTAGTTTTTTTTAATGAAATTTAATGAAAAATTCACTGTAGATAAAAACTATGCGAACACCAGAATAGATAGGTGGTTAAAATTAAACACCCAAAAATTCCCTCAATCCTTTGTTGAAAAATTACTGCGCTCTGGAAAAATTAAAGTAAATAATAAAAAAATTAAAAGTTCTTATAAGCTTCAATTAGAAGATGAGATTTTTCTTCAATTTAGTTATGAAGAAAAAAAAGAAAATGAAAAATTTTCATACAGCGCCAATCTCAAAGAATACAAAGAAATTAGAAACAATATAATCTTTGAAAATCACGATTATTTAATTTTAAATAAACCATCTGGTATTTCAGTCCAGTCTGGAACTAAGTCTCCAAAAAATTTAATTGATATATTGAATAAATTTAGTGAAGATAAAAAATTTTATTTAGTTCACAGAATTGACAAAGAAACCTCTGGTATTATTGTATTTGCATGTAATAGATTATTTGCACAGACTTTGTCTGAGCAATTTAGAAATAAAGAAGTAAAAAAAAGTTACTTAGCTATTTTGTACGGATCCATTCCTCTCAATGAAGGAACTCTAAATCATGATTTGGTTTTTAAAGTAAAGAATCAATTGAAAACTTTTAAAGCAGAAACAGATTTTTCCGTACTGTCTAAAAATAAAGATTTTTCTTATGTTGAGGCAACACCCATTACCGGTAGAAAACATCAAATTAGGCAGCAATTTTTTAAAGTTAATCATCCTATAGTGGGCGATGGAAAATATAAAATTCCTCATTATGTAAATAAAGATAAGTTTTTAATGTTACATAGTTATAAAATTACCTTTTATGACAAAGGTAAGGAAAAAACATTTAAGATTGAACCTCCTAAAGAGTTTAAAAATTTTTTAAAAAAATCTAATCTGTAAATATTTCTTTAAAAGACGAAATAATAGTTTCATCTAGTGATTTTGGTATTTTTTTTATTTCCAACCAATTTATTATTCCTCTATTAGAAATGCCACATGGGATTATTCCGCTATAATTTTTTTTATTAACATCTAAGTTCAGAGCAAATCCATGGTATGCAATCCATTTTTTAACTTTCAAACCTATAGCAGCAATTTTGTATTCCTTGTTGTCTTTATGGATCCATATCCCAATATTTTTTGAATCGGCATGAGCTTTAATGTAGTGTTTATTTAATATTAAAATTATCCAATCTTCAATTTTCCTTACAAGTTTTCTAATCTCTTTTCCTCTATGGTTCATATCTAAAACAAAATAAACAATTTTCTGACCAGATCCATGATATGTCCATTTGCCCCCTCTGTTAGTTTTTAAAATAGGAAATTTTTTTTTATCTAACAGCTCACTATCTTTGCCGCTCGTTCCACAGGTATAAATATCTTTATGTTCAAGTATCCATATCAATTCACTTTTTTCTTTACGATGAACTTGCAAGATTCTTTGTTCTAGCTCTTCAATTGCTTTTTGATAATCGACTGGTTTTTTACTGATTTTTATTTCAATATTCATTATAAACGAAAGTACTTTATTATTATGGAAAACAATAACGAAATCAAATCTAAAAAAATAGAATTTAATATCTCTACTTCTTATTTAGATGACCTTGTTGATAAAATTGATAAAAAAGATTTATCTGCAGTTGATAGTCTTTTAGCTAAATTGCACCCTTCTGATATTGCAGAAGTGATATCCAATCTCCCTGAAAAAAAAAGATTTGAATTAATTGCTTTAGAAAACTTTAAAATCAATCCTCATGTTATAGTTGAACTTACAGATGAACTTCAAAAAGATATTTTAGAAAAAATATCATCTGATAGGATAGTTAAAATAGTAAATAGTCTAGAATCTGATAACGCTTTACAAATTATTGAAAACTTAACAGATGAAAAAAAAGACAGAGTCCTTACCAAAATACCTATTGAAGACAAAAACCTATTTGAAGAAACTCTCAGTACTTATCCAGAAAATTCTGCAGCTAGAATTATGCAAAGAGAGTTTGCAGCAATTCCACAAGATTGGTCTGTAGGACAGACCATCGATTATTTAAGAGAAACTAATGAGCTACCCAAAGAATTTTTGGAAATATTTATTATTAATGAATTGAATATTCCTGTCGGGTCAGTTCCTTCATCAAGAGTGCTAAGAACTTCAAGGGAGGTCAAAATGAATTCTATTATGAATAGTAATAAGTTTTTAATTCCTGCGGAAATGGATCAGGAACAGGTTGCTTATAACTTTGAGCAATATAATCTTTTTTCTGCTGGTGTTGTGGATAGTAATCATAAGCTCATAGGTATGATCACAGGAGACGATATTGTAACTATTATAAAAGAAGAAGCTGAAGAAGATACTTTAAGATTAGCTGGTGTAAGTGATGAAGAAATATCCGATACAGCATTTAGTATCACCAAAAAAAGATTTGTATGGCTTGCAATTAATTTATTAACAGCAATACTTGCATCTACTGTCATAAGTCTTTTTAATGCCAGTATAGAAAAAGTTGTAGCATTGGCCATATTAATGCCAATTGTTGCATCCATGGGTGGCAATGCTGGAACACAAACTTTAACCGTTACAGTACGTTTAATTGCAACTAAAGAACTTATAGCCTCGAATGTTTCTAAAATTATTTCCAAAGAATTCCTAGTAGGACTATTTAACGGCTTAATTTTTGCCGTGATTACCGGAGTAGCAATATATATATGGTTTCGTGATATTCATCTTTCATTATTAATTGCAGTAGCCATGACTATAAATATGACCGCCGCTGGTTTCTTTGGCATAGTTGTTCCTATTACATTAAATAAATTTAAAATAGACCCAGCTATATCATCCAGTGTATTTGTTACGACAGTAACAGATGTATTTGGTTTTTTGTCTTTTTTAGGATTGGCAAGTTATTTTCTTCAATTTTAAAGATTATCTATTAAACGAACACCATTTAAATAATAAGCTATAAATATATTTGTATTAGAGCTGATTTTTTTTACCTCTTTAAAATTCAAAAGATTAATAAGTTTAATATAGTCAATTTTTTTAACTCCTATTTTTCTAAGTTCAGACCTGACAAGTGAAAGCTTACCACCATTTTTTTTATATAGTTTTAAAAAACGGTAAACTTTACCGACAACTAACAATGCATCATTGCTTAACAAGAGATTTCTAGAAGAAAGCGCACCTCCATTTTTCATTCTAATTGTTTTGCATGCAACAATAGAGCATTTAATCTTATTTAATTTTATTAAATTTTTTATTAAATTTAATTGTTGATAGTCTTTTTTCCCCATATAAATTTTAGAACATTTTACAATAGAGAGAAACTTGGACATAACTGCTAGAACTCCATTTAAGTGACCTTTTCTAAATTTTTCCTCCATAATATTATTAATTTTAGGTGTAAGAATTTTTTTATCATTCCAACGATAAATCTCTTGGGTATTGGGAATAAATACGTAATCTACTTTTAGTTTTTTACAAATGGACAGATCATTTTGGAGATTATTTGGATATGTTATAAAATCTTTTTTCTTATTAAATTGCTTGGGATTGACAAAAATACTCACAATAGTTTTTTTTGATTTTTCTTTGCTTTTTTTAATGAGGGATATGTGACCTTGGTGCAACGCACCCATCGTTGGAACAAAGCCTATATCTTTGTGTTTAATGGATATACTGTGAATTAAATTGGATTTTTTTATAATTTTCATTTATTACTTTTTTATAATTTTTTATTTATGATCACTCAAGCAATTATACCACTAGCAGGTCTTGGAACAAGGATGTTACCTTTAACCAAAGCTTTCCCCAAAGAGCTTTGGCCTTTAGGAAAAACATCTATTTTGGAAAGAGTTTTAAAAGAATGTGATGAAGCGGGCATTAAAGAAGTGTTTTTAGTAATTTCAAAACGAAAAAGTATTATAAAAAAATACTTTGATAATGATCACGAACTAGAAAATAAAATCTTAAATAATAAAAAAGCAATTAAAAAAATAAATATTCTTAAAAAGTATCAAAAAAAGATAAAATTTGTTTATCAAAATTCTGCTAAAGGATTGGGTGATGCAGTAAATGTGTGTCGTAAAAAAATAAAATCAGATCATTTTTTACTAATTTTACCCGATGACATAATAATTAAGAAGAATTGTAGCCGTGAATTAGTTAGCATACACAAAGCTAACAAGTCATCAGTTGTTGCGACCAAGATTGTTCAGAAAAAAGACGTTGATAGGTATGGAATTTTAGGTTTCTCAAAAAAAAACAAGAGTATACTCGATATTAATAAATTTGTTGAAAAACCTAAAATTTCTCTAGCACCTTCAAAATACGCTATTATTGGCAGGTATATTTTAAGTAAAAAAATATTTAAGTTTCTAAATAAAAGCAAAAAAGGTAAACATGGAGAAGTTCAAATTACCGATGCAATGAATGAGCTCTTGATTAGTGGTGAAAAATTTAATGGATCTATTTTTAAAGGATCGTATTTGGACTGTGGAACTATGGATGGTTATATTGAATCATTCAATAAAATAGGTAATTATTAACCATGAAAATTTGTTTTATTGGAACAGGCTATGTAGGTTTAGTGTCCGGAGTTTTATTCTCTGATTTCGGGAATACAGTTTATTGTGTAGATAATAATAAAAAAAAAATAAAAGATTTAGAAAACAATATACTTCCAATTTACGAACCGGGGCTAGATGAAATTGTTAATAAAAATTTTAATGCAAAAAGACTTATTTTTACAACTAATATCGACAAAGCTATACAAAACTCAGACATTATTTTTATCGCTGTAGGCACTCCGTCGGAAAAAAATGGTCAATCAGCTGATTTATCTAATGTATTTAAAGTTGCAAAAACTATTTCGAAAAATCTTAATAAACATAAAATTATAATTACAAAATCTACTGTGCCTCTTGGAACAGGAGATAGGATCGAAAAAATTTTAAGTAAACATAATCCGAGCAGTAAGTTTGATATAGTTTCAAATCCAGAATTTTTAAGAGAAGGGGAGGCTCTCAGAGATTTTAGATACCCCGACAGAGTAGTAATTGGAACTAATAATTCAAAAAAAATTTCACCTATACTAAAAAAGCTATATGACCCAATTATAAAAAAAGGCGCTAAGTTTATTGTTGTCTCGCGTAAAGCTGCTGAATTGATAAAGTATGCAGCTAATGCTTTTTTAGCTACTAAAATTACTTTTATTAACGAGATTGCTAATCTTTGTGAGGAAACAGGAATCAATGTTGATGATATTGCTGAGGGTATAGGTACCGATCAAAGAATCGGATCTCGTTTTTTAAGGGCTGGTCCAGCCTATGGAGGCTCCTGTTTTCCTAAAGATACAAAAGCTTTAGCAAAGACTTCTGATGACTTTAAAGTAAACCTGAGTTTAGTAAAAAACGTAATACGATCCAATGGAAATCGTAACAATTTAATTACTCAAAAAATTTTAAAAATTGCCAAACAAAATCATCTTAAAAAAATCGGTTTTTTAGGTGTAACTTTTAAAGCCAATACAGATGATATGAGAGATTCATCAAGCCTGTTTATTATTCCTAAGCTTTTAAAGAATAATTTAAAAATTAGTTATTATGAACCAACGGGCAGTAAAAGTGTTCTGTCTAAGTACAAAAAAATTAAATACTGCATTAATCAAAAAGAGTTAATCACAAACTGTGATTTTGTTATTATTCATAGTGATTGGGACGAATTTAAAAATATTGATTTTAACAAAGTGAGTAAAAACAAAAAACTATCTATTTGTGATTTAAGGAATTTGTATCATCCTGATGAATTTAAAAATAAAAAAATAAAATATTATTCTATAGGCCGTCCTTTTCATGGGTAAATCCTTAACGGTCATAAGAAAAACAAAATTATCCACAAGAACTACCAAACCACCTTATTACAATGTCATTCTATTAAATGATGATTTCACAACTATGGAATTTGTTATACAAGTTTTAATAATATTTTTTAAAATGACAAACAATAAAGCTAAAAATGTTATGCTAAAAATTCACGAAGAGGGTTCTGCTATTTGCGGCACATATACAAAAGATATTGCAAAAACCTTAACATCACTAGTTAACAACTATGCTAAACAAAATTTGTTTCCCTTAAAGTGTATAATGGAGGTTAAATAAATGGCAACTTTTACTAAATCATTAGAGAAATCTATTTCTAAAGCTTTTCAAGTTGCTACAGAAAAAAATCACCAATATGTAACTTTGGAACACTTGTTACTTTCACTGACAGATGAAGAGGATGCTTTAAATGTTATGAAAGCTTGTAGTGTAGACACGGATTTATTAAAAGAAAATCTTGAGTATTACATTGATAACGAATTAGACAATATTGTTAATTCTGAAAAAAACAACGACCCTCAGCCAACATCTGGATTTCAAAGAGTAATTCAGAGATCTATTGTTCATGTTCAGTCTTCTGGTAAAAGTGAAGTAACAGGTGCAAATATTTTAGTTTCTCTATTCGCAGAAAGGGAAAGCCATGCAACATACTTTTTGCAAGAGCAGGAAGTCACCAGATATGATGTTGTAAATTTTATTTCTCACGGTATTACAAAAATTGATAATTTCACCTATGTGGATAGCGCTAATGAAAAAAATAGCACAAGAGAGTCTAATCCAAACTCACCACTTGATACCTATTGTGTTAATTTAATAAAGAGGGCAGAAAAAAATAAAATTGATACTCTTGTAGGAAGAAATGACGAGATTGACCGAATAACTCAAATTTTATGTAGGCGGACCAAAAACAACCCTTTATTAGTCGGGGATCCAGGTGTTGGCAAAACTGCAATAGTTGAAGGTCTGGCCAATAAAATTTTTAGAAACGAAGTGCCTGAAATTCTTAAAGACAATGTAATTTATTCATTGGATATGGGTCTTTTAATAGCAGGAACTAGGTATAGAGGGGATTTTGAAGAAAGATTAAAGGCTATTATTAATGAAATAGAAAAAAATCCAAAATACATTTTATTTATTGATGAAATACATTCCCTTGTTGGAACTGGATCTACTTCTGGAAATTCTATGGATGCTGCGAATATGCTTAAACCTGCTTTACAATCTGGTCAGATTAGGTGTGTTGGTTCAACAACTTTTTCTGAGTATAGACAGTTTTTTGAAAAGGATAGGGCCTTACAAAGAAGATTTCAAAAAATTGATGTTTCTGAACCTAGCGTTGAAGATGCATATAAAATAATGTTTGGACTAAAAGCTAAGTATGAAGATTTTCATAAAGTTAAGTACTCCGATGATGCGATAAGAGCTTCGGTTGATCTTTCTTACAAATATATAGGAAACAAAAGACTACCAGACAAGTCAATTGATATTATAGATGAACTAGGATCGTACGAGTCATTAAAAAAAAATGATAAAAAAAAAGATGTGTTAGATGAGTCAGATATAGAAAAAATAGTTTCTAAAATAACAAAAATTCCAGAAAAAAATATTACCCTGAATGATAGAAATTACTTAAAGGATATAGAGAAAAACTTAAAAAGAATAATTTATGGGCAAGATCATGCCATAGAAGCATTGGCAAGCTCTATTAAGCTCTCTCGGTCAGGCTTAAGAGATTCTAATAAAACTATTGGTAATTATTTATTTAGCGGTCCTACAGGAGTGGGTAAAACAGAACTAGCCAAACAACTGGCAAAAACACTGGGAGTTGAGCTTATTCGTTTTGACATGTCAGAATATTCAGAACGGCATACAATTTCCAAACTAATAGGAGCACCTCCTGGCTACGTTGGTTTTGACCAAGGTGGGCAACTTTCAGAATTGGTTGAAAAAAATCCTCATGCTGTTTTGTTAATTGATGAAATAGAAAAAGCACATCCTGATATTTATAATATTTTACTTCAAATAATGGACTATGGAAATTTAACGGACCAAAATGGTAAAAAAATTGATTTTAGAAATATTATTTTGATTTTAACTACGAATGCAGGGGCTACAGATTTAGAAAAAAATCAAATTGGTTTTGTAAAAGAAACGGATAATAATAATGATTTTGAAACTATAAAAAAAATATTTACTCCAGAATTTAGAAATCGTTTAGATTCGTTAATTAGATTTAATAATTTAAACAAAGAAATTATAAGACAGGTAGTTAGCAAGTTTATTATTGAACTAGAAATTCAGTTGAATGCTAGAGATATTACTATTGAGTTGTCTGATGAGGCTTGCGATTTAATTTGTAGCATTGGTTATAGTCAAACAATGGGAGCCAGACCCATATCCAGAGCAATTGATGAAAAAATAAGAAAACCGTTGGCCAATGAGATTATCCATGGAAAATTAATTGATGGGGGTTTTGTATTTATTGACTGCAAAGACACTAAATTTAATTTTAAAATTACTAAACTTGAAAAAGTTAAAAAAATTTCTTTAAAAAATTAAATTTCTATTTCGAAAATTGTTTCAATTTCCACAGCAGCATTTAACGGGAGGCTAGACACTCCCACAACAGCTCTCGCATGTTTACCTCTTTCGCCAAATATTTTAACCAGCAGATCGGAGGCTGAGTTTAATAGTACAGGATGATTTTCAAAGTTATTTACTGAATTGATATAGCCGTTAATTTTAATACAACTTTTTACCTTATCTAAATTTTCAACTGCATTTTTTAAATGTCCTATGCTATTCAGTATGCATAGTAGAGCAGCTTTTTTGCCATCTTCTTCTGTTAGTTCATTTCCAATTTTTCCCTTAATCATGTTTCCATCTTTATTAATCGGCAACTGTCCAGATATATATATTTTATTACCACTAATTTTGTATGCCAAGTAATTTCCAACAGGCGACGGTGGTATTGGTATTTCGATATTTAATTCTTTTAACTTTTTCTCAATGGCAGACATTTAAATCTTATTTTTCTTCATCTTTATTTTTATCAGCTTTCTTTTTAGGTTTTTTTTTCTTAGCTGTTTTCTTTTTTATTTTTTTACCTTTTTTGGTTGCGTCATACTCTAATCTTTTTTCAATTAAATCAAGAGCCTCTTCCATAGTTACGCTTTCTGGGTCTTTATCATCAGGTATCGTAGCATTAATTGTTTTGTATTTAATGTAAGGTCCATAAGAACCTTTCATAACTTTTACTGGTTTTTTATCTTCTGGATGTTCTCCAATAAGTTTAATTTCATTAGAAGACCTTCTTCCTGGTTTGGCATCTGCAATCATAGTGATAGCTTTATTTAAACCTATTGAAAAAATGTCCTCAGGAGCTTCTAAAGTAGCTGATTTTTTATCACATTTAACATATGGGCCATATCTTCCATTGTTAAGAGTGATATCCATACTGTTTTCAGGATATTGTCCCAATACTTTTGGCAATGAAGCTAAGAACTTGGCTTTATCAAGGTCTATATCATCTAAAGATATACCCTTAGGAATAGATACATTTTTCATTTCCTTCTCATCATTTCCAACTTGTAAGTAGGGTCCAAATCTACCTTTTTTTAAAACTATATTTTTATCGTCTTCTGTTTTTCCAATTTCTTTTGGTTCGGCAAGGTAGTCTTGTTCAGCTGCTTTAATGCGTGACATAGGACGTGTAAATTTACAGTCAGGATATTTCGAACAACCAATGAAAGCACCAAATCTTCCCGTTTTTAAACTTAATTCACCGCCACATTCACAAGATCTTTTTATTTTGCCTTCATTATCTTTGTCAAAAATAATTTCTCCCAAGCTTTCATTCATCATATCCAGGATAGCTCTAGTTCTTAATTCTTTGACTTCGAGAACATTCTGGTTAAATTCTTTCCAAAATTTAGTTAAGACCTCAATCCAGTCAGCCTTACCTGCTGTTATATCATCAAGACTTTCTTCTAAACCTGCAGTAAAATTATAATCAACATATCTTGTGAATAATTGGTTTAAAAAAGAAGTAATTAACTTTCCTCTATCCGTTGGAGTAAATTTTTTATTGAGCACTTCAACATAGTTTCTGGTTGATAAAACAGAAATAATACTTGCGTAAGTAGAAGGTCTTCCAATCCCTAACTCTTCTAGTTTCTTAACTAAACTAGCTTCTGAGTATCTGGGAGGTGGTTGGGTAAAATGCTGTTCATTAAGAACTCTATCAATTTTTAAGATTTCGTCTTTTACCACTTCTGGTAAAATATTATCTTCATCAGAATCTTCTTTTTCTTTATCATCCTCATCCTTAACCTCCTGATAAAGCTTTAAAAATCCATCAAATTTCTGAATAGAGCCATTAGCTCTAAATACTATACTGCTAGACTGGTTTGAAAAATCAATCGCAGTTCTTTCAAACTCTGCACTCTCCATTTGAGAAGATACAGTTCTATTCCATATTAATTCATAAAGTCTCATCTGATCCTTATCTAGTTTTGACTTTAAGGAATTGGGGGTTCTTGTTATATCTGTTGGTCTAATAGCCTCATGCGCCTCTTGGGCATTTTTGGCTTTTTTTCCAGAATAATTTCTTGCTTCTGATGGTAAATATTTTTCACCAATTTCATTTTTTATGTATGTTCTGCAATCCGTTACTGCATCCAAGGATATGTTAGTACCATCTGTTCTCATGTATGTAATTAGACCTACTGTTTCACCTTCTATATCTATACCTTGATATAATCTCTGAGCTACCTGCATAGTTCGTGAAGCTCCAAAACCCAATTTTCTTGACGCATCTTGTTGCATTGTAGAAGTCCTGAAAGGAGCGTAGGGGTTTCTTTTAAATGGCTTGCTTTCAATACTCTTAACCTTGAATTCATTTTTATTTATTTCAGTAACTGCATTTTCCGCAGCTTCTTTATTCTTGAATGAAAATTTTTCAACTTTTTTTGAGTCGTATATATTTGGCTTTGAATTAATTTCTTTATTTTGGCTATTTTTAAAAACTGCATTTAAAGTCCAGAATTCTTCAGGTTTAAAAAGCTCTATTTCATACTCTCTTTCTACAATAATTTTTAATGCTACGGATTGAACTCTGCCGGCTGATTTTGAGCCTGGTAATTTAGTCCACAAAATTGGTGATATATTAAAGCCAACTAAGTAATCTAAGGCCCTTCTAGCCAAATACGCATTTACTAACTCTATATTTAAATCTCTTGGATTTTCAACACCATGCACGACTGCTTTTTTGGTAATTTCATTAAAAACAACTCTTTCTACTTTTTTACCTTTTAAAAGATTTTTATCTTCCAGTATGTGTCTTACATGCCAAGCTATAGCTTCTCCTTCTCTATCTGGGTCAGTAGCTAGGATTATTTTTTCACAATCTTCAGCAGCATCCGCTATTTCTTTAATATGTTTCTTAGAAGTAGTGTCTATTTCCCAGACCATATTAAAATTATTCTCTGTATCAACAGATCCATTTTTTGAAGGAAGGTCTCTCACATGACCAAAGCTAGCTAATACTATGTAATTAGACCCAAGATATTTATTAATTGTTTTAGCTTTTGCTGGGCTTTCTACTATTACGAGATTCATAATATTTGAAGCACTGTCAAAAAAAGTCCTTATTGTCAAATACTTGTTAATTTCAATTATTTAAAGAAGGCTCTTTTCCTATATTTTATCTATTAATTATAAAAATTTTAGAGGTTAGAAAGATCTTTATTTTTCTATTTTTTGCATGAGGCGCTTAATATTTTCTCTATGGGTGTAAATAGAGAAAATTAGAAAGAAAAAATTTAATAAAAAAATATTTTGATCATAAATAAAAAAAGAAGTTATTGTTACAATCAAATAGGCCACCAATGCTGACACGGAAGAGATCTTTAAAATTTTTGCAGTAAGTAACCAACTAAAAATAAAGACCAAGAATAAAATTGGATTAATAAGCATAATTACCCCCACGTATGTAGCAACACCTTTTCCTCCTTTAAATTTCAGCCACAAAGGAAAAATGTGTCCAAGATAAACAAATATTGCTGACGTATAAGTGTGTTCGTTAAAATATTTAAGAGTTAAAAAGACAGCAAGAGAGCCTTTTCCAACATCAAACAACAAAGTTAAAAATGCAAGTTTTTTACTTCCTGTCCTAAGGGCATTTGTTGCACCAATATTTCCAGATCCTATTTTTCTAATGTCTCCAAAACCTAAAATTTTTGAAAAAATTAAACCAAATGGAATACTACCAAGAATATAAGAATAGATTGTAACTATAATTAAAGATTCCATTATTCAGAAAAAACTAAATCACCATTTATGAAAGTCTTTTCAACTTTGCCTTGGAGCTTTCTATCCTCTATTGCTGTATTTTTTGATTTAGATTTTATATTTTCTTTTTTAAAGACCCAGGGTTTATCAAGGTCAAATACAGTAATGTCAGCTTCGCTACCAACAGACAAAGTGCCGTTCCTAATTCCTAATATTTTTGCTGGGCTGGATGTCAAATTGTTAATCAATGTGTTTAAATCGCAACTTCCATTATGAACCAATTCAAGACCTAATGATAACAAACTTTCAATTCCAGATGCTCCAGTAGTAGCTTGTTGGAATGTTAATCTTTTCGATTCTTCATCTTCTGGCTTATGATCAGAGACAATAACATTTATCAATCCTTGCTTAACACCATCTATAAGTGCAAGTCGATCTTCTTCAGATCTTAATGGGGGGGAAAGTTTTAAAAAAGTTTTAAAATCTCCAATATCATTTTCATTAAGGGACAAATTGTTTATAGAAACACCTACTGTAAATTTTAACCCACGTTCTTTTGCATTTTTAATAATTTCTAATGATTTTTTTGATGATATTAAAGCTATATGATATTTAGTATTGTAATTTTCCAAAAGTCTTAGATCTCTCTCGATTATTAACTGCTCTGCAGATTCTGGAATACTTTTAAGACCAAGCTTGGTCGCCTGCAAACTATCATTAATCATTCCATTTTCTGATAATTCATTATCTTGAGCAAATTGAATTATAAGTACGTCAGTATTTTTTCCATAGTTAAATATCTGATCCATAACTTTATTGCTTTGAATGGATTGGGTCCCATCTGTAAATCCCCATGCGCCTCTAAGTTTTAAAAGGCCAAATTCTGTCATGTCCAATCCTTTAGCCCCCTTAGTTAAGGTAGCCATCGGAAATATTTTAATGATCGATTTGTCTCTGGATCTTCTTTTGACAAAATCTAATGTTGAAACGTTATCTATTAGTGGCAAGGTATTGGGCATGGTAGCAACTCCTGTTACGCCGCCAGAAACTGCAGCCTGACTTAGAGTTCTAAAATTTTCCTTGTATTCGAAACCTGGTTCACCGACAAAGACCCTCATATCTATTATTCCCGGTATCGACACTTTGTTTTTGCAATCATAAATCTCAGCATTCGAAACATTTTCTTTTGTAACCTTTTTTCCAATTGCTTCTATTTTTCCAATATCATTAATTAAAATTCCACCAATCTCATCTATATTATTTCTTGGATCTAAAATTCTGGTATTGATTATGGCCTTTTTTTTCATTGCTTAGCTTCCATTAAAATTTTAAGAACAGCCATTCTCACGGCAACTCCCATCTCAACTTGCTGTACTATGATGCTTCTATTGATGTCATCTGCCAGATTGGTATCAATTTCTATTCCTCTGTTCATAGGGCCTGGATGCATAATCAAAGCATCTGATTTGGCATTCTTAATTTTTTTATAATCTAGTGCAAAAAATTCATAATATTCTCTTGTAGAGGGCATGTAAGATCCATCCATTCTTTCGGTCTGCATTCTTAACATCATAATTATATCACAACCTTCAAGACCCTGCTCCATATTGGTAAAAGATTTGACACCAAACCCCTCAATATATTTTGGCATTAAAGTGGAGGGGCCTACAACTCTAACTTCAGCACCAAGCATATTTAATAAATAAATATTAGACCTGGCTACCCTAGAGTGCAAAATATCTCCACAAATAGCTACACGCAGTCCTTCTATTTTTCCTTTTTTCATTTTAATCGTCATTGCATCCAATAAAGCTTGGGTAGGGTGTTCTCTACGACCGTCTCCAGCATTTATTACAGAGCAATTTACTTTTTGAGAAAGAAGGTTTGCTGCACCTGAGTCTTGATGCCTAATAACCAAAATATCAGGATGCATCGCATTCAAAGTCATAGCTGTGTCGATTAAAGTTTCTCCCTTTTTAATCGCTGACTGTGCAACATTCATATTCATAACATCAGCACCAAGTCTTTTTCCAGCTAACTCAAATGAGCTTAGTGTTCTAGTGGAATTTTCAAAAAATAGGTTGATTTGGGTCTTTCCATTTAATATTTTTAACTTTTTGTTTTCTTGCCTGTTGAGATCAACAAAAGCCAAAGATTCATCTAATATAAGATTAACTTCGGGAATGGATAAATATTGGATACCTAAAAGATGTGTGTGATTAAATTTAATAGCTTGAATTTTGTTTGTTGCCATTAAAATCAGGTCTATAGGCTGATTTTCATAACTAAGCAAGTTATTTTTTTAAATAGTCTATAAAACCCTGCAATATAAAAGCTGCAGAATTTTCATCTAATTTATTCTTCTTTGAAGAGCTGTTTATTTCCAAATTTTGCATGCTTTTGAACGCACCAGCACTGGAGAGTCTTTCGTCCCAAAGAGTTACAGGTAAGTGAGTATGTTTGGTAATGTTTTTTACAAAATCTTTGGTAGATTGAGATCTGGGACCTTCTGTACCATCCATATTAATCGGGTGTCCAACAACTATTCCCTTAATGTCATTTTCTAAGATAATTTTATCAAGCTCTTCGAGGAGATTTTTTAATTTCTTAGCTTGAATAGTTTCGTAAGGCGTTGCAATTAAATGAGAAGGATCACAGATGGCTATACCAACATTTTTTTTCCCCGGATCAATGCCAAGCAAACGAGAACCTTCTGTAATAAGTTTTGCAAAATCGGAATTCTCTAAAAGGTTGTAAGTTTTCATTAAAGTGTTATTTTAGCTTAATTTTTCACTAAGTCTAATGACAATTAATAAAGAAGCAGTTAAAAAAATTTCCAAACTATCTAGGATAGCATCAAATGATGAATTTGAGACATCTATGATTAAGGATCTTAATACTATTTTAAAATTTGTTGATCAGCTGAACGAGGTAGATACAAAAGATATAGAACCCCTTTCTTCTGTTGTAGAGCAAAAACTTTTTCAAAGAGAGGATGTAGTAAAGAAAATGAATGAAAAAGAAGAGATTCTAAAAAATTCTCCAAATAAAAACGAAAACTATTTTGTTGTACCGAAGGTAATCGAATAAGCATGAGTGAGATTACAAAGTTAACTTTAGTTGAGCTAACTAAAAAAATTAAATCTAAGGAACTCTCTGCATTAGAGGCAGCAAACGCTTATGTCAGCAGAATAAAAAAATCAAAGAAATTAAATACTTTTGTTACAGAAACTTTAGACCAAGCCTTAGTATCTGCTAAAAATATTGATGACAATAATCTTAAAAGTGGAGTTTTGGCAGGAGCCCCAATTGCCGTGAAAGATCTGTTTTGTACAAAAAATGTCCAAACCACAGCATCTAGTAAAATTTTAAAAAACTTTATTCCACCTTACGAATCTACAGTTACTTCGAAACTATGGGATAGTGGTGCTATTCTTTTAGGAAAATTGAATTGCGATGAATTTGCCATGGGTTCCTCAAATGAAACTAGCGCTTATGGTAATGTTATAAATCCTTATCAAGAAAGTGGTGAAAATTTAGTTCCTGGAGGATCTTCTGGTGGTTGTTCTTCAGCTGTCTCAGCTAACTTGACGTCTTCGACAGTAGGAACTGACACTGGTGGTTCTATTAGACAGCCAGCTTCCTTTACAGGAATTGTAGGTTTAAAACCAACTTATGGAAGATGTTCTCGCTGGGGGATCGTTGCATTTGCATCCTCACTAGACCAGGCCGGACCGATGACCAAAGACGTGTCTGACAGCGCTTTAATGTTAGATGTTATTTCTGGTTACGATGAAAAAGACTCAACTTCCGCAAACATTGAGAAAGGTGATTTTTTAAATAGTTTAAATAAAAATATCAAAGGGCTAAAAGTAGGAATACCTAAAGAATACATTGTAGACAATATGCCAAAAGAAATACAAACTCTTTGGGACAAGGGTATTGAATGGATGAAAGAATCTGGTGCTATTATCAAAAATATTTCATTGCCAAACACTAAGTATGCGCTGCCTACTTACTATATTGTAGCTCCTGCTGAAGCTTCCTCTAATTTATCTAGATATGACGGTGTCAAATATGGATTTAGAGCTCCTGGTAAAGATTTGATAGAAATGTATGAAAATACTAGAGCGGAAGGATTTGGAAATGAGGTTAAACGAAGAATTATGATTGGTACTTATGTTTTGTCTTCGGGTTATTATGATGCTTACTATTTAAAAGCCCAGCAAGTTAGAAGATTAATCAAAAATGATTTTGATTTAGCTTTTAAAGAAGTGGATACTATTCTGACACCAACAACTCCTTCATCTGCTTTTAAAATTGGGGACAAAACTAATGATCCTATATCTATGTATTTAAACGATGTGTTTACAGTACCTGTTAATTTGGCTGGATTACCTGCGATTTCAATACCAGCAGGATTTGACGACTCTGGATTGCCCCTAGGTTTACAGCTAATTGGAAAGTCTTTTGATGAACAAACTATTTTAAATAGCGCTTATGCCTTGGAGGAAAAAATTTCCTTTAAATCAAAAGTTATAGATTGGTGGATATAAATAATGGATAAAAAATTTGATTATTTTTTAGAGGGAAAAACTGGAAAATGGGAAGTGGTCATCGGCTTGGAAGTTCATGCGCAGATCACATCAAATGCAAAATTATTTTCGAGTTCTTCAACAAAATTTGGATCCAATCCCAATTCACAAGTTAGTTTTGTCGATGCTGCAATGCCTGGTATGCTACCTGTTATTAATAAGTATTGTGTTGAGCAAGCAGTTAAAACTGGCCTTGGTTTAAAGGCTACAATTAACAACTTTTCTAAATTTGACAGAAAGAATTATTTTTATGCAGACTTGCCTCAGGGTTACCAGATTTCACAATTTAAATTTCCAATTGTAGGAGAAGGTCAGATTATTTTGGATATGCCCTATGGAACAAAAATCGCTGGCATAGAACGTCTTCACCTAGAACAAGATGCTGGAAAAAGTCTTCATGATCAAGACCCCTCAAATTCCTTTGTTGATTTAAATCGATCTGGAATAGCTCTAATGGAGATAGTGGGTAAGCCTGATTTGCGATCCCCAGATGAAGTTGCTCAATACGTTAAAAAATTAAGATCTATAATGAGATATTTAAACACTTGTGACGGAAACATGGATGAGGGTTCACTAAGAGCAGATGTGAACGTCTCAGTCCGAAAAGTAGGCTCCAGTGACTTAGGTACTAGATGTGAGATTAAAAATGTTAACTCCATCAAGTTTATGCAACAGGCAATCGAATATGAGGCAAAAAGGCAAATAGAAATTATAGAAGAGGGTGGAACAATTGATCAACAAACAAGACTTTTTGATACCAAGAAAATTGAAACAAGATCGATGAGAAGTAAAGAGGATGCTCATGATTATAGATATTTTCCAGATCCAGATTTGCTACCCTTGGTTTTGGAGCAAAGCTTTGTAGATAAAATAAAAAATTCACTACCAGAAATGCCTGATGAAAAAAAAATAAGATTAATGAATGATTTTGATCTCTCAAGCTATGATGCAAGTATTGTAGTGTCGGATCGGGATATTTCAGAATATTACGAAGAAGTTGCAAAAGATTCTGATTATAAATTAGCAGCAAACTGGATGATAGTAGAGTTGTTTGGTGTATTGAATAAAGAAGGCAAAGAAATCAAAGACTCCCCAGTCTCTGCAAAAAATTTATCGAAACTAATTAACCTTATAAAAAACAATACCATTTCTGGAAAGATAGCAAAAATAGTTTTTGAGGAAATGGTAAAAAACAATGAAGATCCAGAAAAAATAGTTAATGAAAAGGGAATGAAGCAACAATCCGATCCTGAGGAGCTGAAAAAAATTATTGATACTATCCTGAAAAACAACGAAGACAAAGTTGAACAATATAAAGCTGGGAAAGACAAGTTGTTTGGATTTTTTGTTGGAGAGGTAATGAAGAATACACAAGGAAAAGGAAACCCAAAATTAATTAATGATATTCTAAAACAACAGCTGAAATAATTTGTGCTTAAAAACATCCATTCAAGCAAAGACTTAGAAAATTACATATATCAAAATATAGAAGAGACAGCTGTGCAAAAAGAGATGAGAGAATTTTCTTTTAAGGAGTTTGGAGATATTGCAAGTATGCAAATTAGTCCCCAACAAGCTTCCTTTTTAAATTTTTTAATCAAGATTGGTAATTACAAAAATATTTTAGAGCTAGGAACTTTTATGGGCTACAGCACTCTTGCTATGGCTTTAGCTTTAGATAAAGAAGGAAAAATTTTTACAGTTGATAAAGACTTAAAAACAACAAGCTATGCAAAAAAATTTTGGGATAAGGCGGGAGTAAAAAATCAAATTACAATGATTAACAGTGATGCAATAGAAACTTTGCAAAATTTCATTAAACAAAAATTACTATTTGATTTTATATTTATAGATGCTGACAAATCTGGATATAAGACTTATTTCGATAATTGTTTAGATTTAATTTCTGAAAATGGCCTAATTGTTTTTGATAATGTTTTGTGGAAAGGTAAAGTTGCAGACCTTTCACTAAATGATAAAAAAACAGAAATAATAAGAGAGTTTAATAAATATATAAAAAAAGATAATAGAGTAGATACAACAATGATTTCTATAGGCGATGGAATGACTTTATGCAAAAAGAAAAAAAATTTGATATTATAAGTTTCTATAAGTTTATCATTTTAGACGACTTGGAAAAACATCAACTAGCTATTAAAAAATTTCTAATAGACAAGGACCTTAAAGGAACTTTAATTTTGTCACCTGAAGGTCTCAATGGAACAGTGTCAGGTGTTGAGGGCTTTGTAAAAAAATTTAATCAGTTTCTTTTTAAAAATTTTTCTTTCGACTCTTATGACTCAAGCAATCTATCAAGCTCTAGTAATATTCCATTTGACAAACCTAGGGTTAAAATAAAAAAAGAAGTAGTCCCAATAGAAAAAAATATTTTAGAAAGAAAAGGTAAGCATATAAGCCCAGAAGATTGGAATGAATTTGTCAAAAATGAAAATGTAGCTTTAATAGATATTAGAAAGCCATTTGAGCATCAGATTGGATCTTTTCAGGGCGCTATCAATCCAAACATAAATAGTTTTAGAGAATTTAAAGGTTACTTTGATAACTTGATTAAAAAAAATAATAAAAAACTTGCAATATTTTGTACGGGAGGAATTCGTTGCGAAAAGGCATCAGAATATTTAAAAGAAAAAGGATTTGAGGAAGTTTATCAGCTAAAAGGAGGAATTTTGAATTATATTAATACTGTAGAAGTAAAAAACAGCTTATGGAATGGAGAGTGCTTTGTCTTTGATAAGAGAGTTTCTGTTAAACACAAATCAATTCAAGGCTCTTATACAATATGCTATGCATGCAGAATGCCAATTAATGATGAGGATAAAAAATCTCCAAACTACAAACAAGGGGTAAATTGCCCACATTGTTTTAACAAAGTAACACCTGATCAAAAAAAACGTTTTGCCATGAGAGAATTTAACAAAAATAAGGAGAGAAGATAATGAAAGATCAAGTTCCTAATGTAAATTTTATTTATAGAATTGATGGAGAAAACATTAAGAAGACCACTGATGATATTTTTTTAAAT
Source organism: Pelagibacteraceae bacterium (assembly GCA_008638205.1). Taxonomy (GTDB): domain Bacteria; phylum Pseudomonadota; class Alphaproteobacteria; order Pelagibacterales; family Pelagibacteraceae; genus IMCC9063. The sequence continues at coordinate 43,151 of VTPO01000007.1, forward strand.
AAAAAAATAGTTATATTTGCTTTACCAGGGGCATTTACGCCAACTTGTTCCGACTATCACTTACCATCATATGAAGATAGTTATGATAAAATTCAAAAATATGGAGTTGATGATATTTTTTGCTTAAGTGTAAATGATTCTTTTGTTCAGAATGTATGGAAAAAAAACTCCAACGTCAAAAAAGTTAAATTTATTCCTGATGGCAATGCAGACTTCACTAAAGAAATGAATATGTTAACTGATAGATCTGAGAGTGGAATGGGAATGAGATCTTTTAGATACTCAATGTATGTAGATAATAAAAAAATAATAAAAATTTTTAAAGATGAAAATGGTAAATTTGATGTCAGTGATGCAGGTACGATGATTAATTTTTTAAAATCTTTAAATGCTTAAAAAAAAAACGAATAGACCTTTAACAAAATCGGCAAATCCCGAACCCAAAGATACGACCTCTATTGATTGGATTATTTGGGCTGCGTGGGCAGATCGCATTACTTTTGAAGAAATAAAAGAGAAATCCAACAAGGTAGAGTCGGACGTCATTAAGATAATGAGATCAAATCTCAAACCATCTTCTTTTAAACTTTGGAGAAAACGTGTTAATAAAAAATCAATCAAACATAGAAAATTATTTGAGTACTCGAGAAAAAGTATTAAAAAATTTAATTTAAATGAAAAATATTAATTCTTTAATTATATAACAAACTTTGAATTTGGTTCTTTGTAGGTTTGTTTTCTAATATATATTTATAGACGTGTATATTTTCAATTACTCTTTGAACATAATTTCTTGTTTCTTCGAATCTTATATGTTCTAAAAAATCAATCGTATCGATTTCATTTTTTCTAGGATCACCATATTTTTTTAGCCATCTACCGACTCTATGAGGACCAGCATTGTAAGCCGCCAAAGCTAAGTAGATATTATTGCCAAAATTTTCATATAGTTCAGTAATATAGTAAGAGCCTAATTTGATGTTGTAATATTCGTCAGTAGTTAATTTCTGAATACTGTATCCAAGTTTAGTTCTCTTGCCTAAAATTTTTCCTGTAGCTGGCATTATTTGCATTAATCCTCTTGCACCCACCCAGCTGTTAGCGGAAGCATCAAATTCACTTTCCTGCCTAATTAAAGCTAAGATATAAGGTGAATCTAAAATTTCTTTACCGGCAACTACTTTTGGAGTTTCAATCGTTGGGTAGTTTAATTCCAAAAGACTAATGCCTTCATAAGAGGCCTGTTTAGAAATTTGTATTGCATAATCAAATCGTTCAATCTGCTGAGACAAGGCGCCGGCTAAAATTCTTGATTCTAGTTTTGAATCTTCTCCTCCAAAATGCTTGATTATATCTTTAGCATCTGAACTACGTTTTAACTCATATAAAAGTATTGCAGCTCTTGCCAATTCTGTTTTTAAAAATTTTTTATACTCCTGCTTATCTAGAGAGTATTGATTGCTAATTTTAATTTTTTCCGTACCAATCTTGCTAGCCGAAAGTTGACCATAAAAAGTTGCGTTAAACTCACTAGCAATTTTAAACCATTTATTAGCTTCGTTTAAATTGTTAATTTTCTCATATCCTCTTCCTATCCAATAAGCTCCGCGAGATTTGCTTATAGGATACCCAACTGCATTGTACATTTTTTTAAAATGCTCAATTGCTACTTCTGGCTTGTCTAAAAAACTCAATGCCAACCACCCTAAATGCCACTCAGCTTTTGCTAAACTTGAAACTTCTAAAACGCCATGGTTGGCTAATAGTTCGTAAGCATCAGCGTATTTCTTTTCATCAATTTTTTTTCTAGCAATAATAAATTTCTGCTCAAACCAACTCTCAGGTTTTATTAAAAGAGTGGGATCATTCTGATTTTGGTTTATAATTTCTAATGCGGAGTCGTATCTGCCTCTTTTTCTTCTCCACTTCATCCTATCAAATTGCAAACCAATATCATTTTTAAATCGTGCAGGAACTTTTGATATTGCGCTGTCTACACCGTAGGATCGAGTCATTAGTGCAAATCTAGCGTGATATAATTCTTTATATCCTTTTGGTAAATATCTCACGGTACGATTCAATTCCCAGTAGTCAGATTCCCACGCCATATAGTCCGCTCTTTTAATAAAATCTTCCGAAGTTAGAAAATTCTTATATTTTTTTGATAAATAGCGAAGGTCAGATTTACTTAGTTTTGCAGTAGTCAATCCTTTTTTTATAAAGGGAACCCCTAAAGTTGTGTTACCTGATATTATATAAGCTTCTCCCAGTCTAATGTAGCCATAACCACTGGAAGGCTTTTCATCTTTAAAAAAATTAATCACTTCAATAGCAGATAAATCTTTGTAGTTAATTTTGTGCTCAGCTAGATATCTTAAACGAGATATTCTTGGCCAATTTTGATTTTGATCAATAAATTTTCTATAGTCCCTAAATGTAGAGCTGTTATTGGTTTCTTTTAAATACATCCAAGTAACTATTTTTAATAATAATGGATCAGAAGATTTATTAGCTGTTTTAAATGCAGAATTCCAAGATTTTCTCTTCACGTACGCAAAAGTTTTTTTTGCTAAACTAAAATCTTTATCTTTTAATATGGTAGAGGATGTTTCTGAAAAACCTAATAGCAAGGGTTTACTAGGTGGTATTAACCCACTAACTACCAAAGTACTTACATCGCTTGGATTTGTCTTTGGTGCGTTTAAGTTTTTTTTGTTTATTGTAGGTTTTTTAATGATAATTTTTTTGTTATTAAATTTACTGGGAGGCTTTAATTTTGTTTTTTCTTTTATATTAGAAACTGGTTCTGGTTTAATTTTTTTGTTATTAATCTGTGAATTGCTTTGAGTTGTTTCAAATAGAGGTTTTTCTACTGGAGATATCAGTCCCGCTTCAGAATATTCAATCTGTAAATATAATAGGATTGCAATTAATGCTGTAAGATTAAGATGCTTCATTAATAAGGTTAATAATTATCTGTTTTATGTTATATTTTAAATAATTATACTATAGGTAAACTATGTTCAAAGGTTCAATAACAGCAATGGTCACACCATTCAAAAATGGTGATTTAGATATTGAAAGCTTTGAAAAATTTGTAGAATTTCAAATTTTAAACGGTTCAAATGGCTTAGTTCCAGGGGGAACCACAGGCGAGTCGCCAACTTTAGAGCACAATGAGCATAAACAAATTATAGATTTAACTGTTAAAATTTCAAAAGGGAGAGTTCCCGTAATTGCTGGTACGGGCTCTAATTCAACCAAAGAAGCTATTGAGCTTACAAAATATGCAGAATTAGCAAATGCTGATGCGGCATTGGTTGTTACTCCTTATTATAACAAACCAACTCAAGAAGGTTTGTATCAGCACTACAAAGCTATAAATGATAACGTAGGTATTCCTATTGTTATTTATAATATTCCAGGACGCTCAGTTGTAGATATGTCTGTAGAAACTATGGCACGGCTATATGAATTAAAGAACATTATTGGAGTGAAAGACGCTACCGGAAATCTTGATAGAGCTACAGAGCAAAGAAATCTTATGGGCAAAGATTTTTTGATGCTCAGCGGTAATGACGAAAATAGTTTTGAATTCAACAAAAGAGGAGGTTCTGGGTGCATTTCAGTCTCATCCAATGTGGCGCCAAAAATTTGTTCGGAATTTCATCGCTTGTCCCTTACTGGTGAAAACGAAAAGGCTAAAAAACTTTTTGATCAATTGTTACCTTTGCATGAAGTTATGTTTGTTGAAAGTAATCCCGTTCCAGCAAAGTATTCTTTAATGCTACTAGGACTTATGACTGACGATGTCAGACTACCCCTGGTAAAAGGTACAGAAGATTCCAAAAAAAAAATCAAACAAGTTTTGGCAGATCTATCTATTATCTAAATGAGTGTAAAAAAAAAACCTGTAGACAACGTTGTTTGTCAAAACAGAAAAGCAAGTTTTAATTTTTTTTTTGAAGAGATTGTTGAATCTGGAATTGAGCTAGTTGGACCTGAGGTAAAATCCCTAAGATCAGGCAAAGCTACTATTTCAGAATCGTATGCAACAGATCAAGAGGGAGAGATTTTTTTAATCAATTCATACATACCTCAGTATTTACAATCTAGTTACAATAATCACGATCCTAAAAGAAATAGAAAACTTTTATTAAAAAAAAGAGAAATAAGTAAATTAATTGGAAAAATTAATAGAGATGGTTATAGCCTAGTACCAACTAAAATTTATTTTAATAAAAAAGGTATAGCAAAAGTGCAAATAGCTCTTGCCAAGGGTAAAAAAAACCACGACAAAAGAGAAACTAAAAAAAATAGAGACTGGGATAGAGAGAAGTCAAGAATTTTTAGAAAAACTAGCTAATGATCTATTTGGCCTTCGGCTCCAATTTAAAATCAAAATTTGGATGTTCTAGCTTCGTTATTAATAAAGCTTATGGAGAGTTAAAAAAATTTGGCATTAGGATTGTAAGTAAGTCATCTTTTTATAAATCAAAGGCTTACCCAAACCCCAAAGATCCTGAATTTGTGAATTCAGTTATATTGGTAAATTCAGAAATTCATGTAACAAAGCTACTAAATATAATTTTAAAAATAGAAAAAAAATTTGGACGGGTCCGATCTCAAAAAAATGCCCCAAGAACTATAGATATAGATATAATAGATTTTCATTCTAAAAATATAAGTATTTTAAATAAAAGTGTAAATTTAACCATTCCTCACGACAGCTTGGAAAGCAGACTTTTTGTATTGAGACCTCTGGCCGAAATAAACCCTTATTGGAAAAATCCTAGGACAGGAGTTATTATACCTTTTTTGATAAAAAAAATTAAATGTAATAAAGACAATAAGATTACTAAGATATAATTTTTTGATATAGTTTAGAAAATGCTTAATCAAAATCAGCTTATAGATAAAATAAAAAGCTATAATTCGTTTGTAGATACTGACAAACTTAAGGATGCCTTTCTTTTTGCTGAACAGGCTCATATTACTCAAAAAAGAGATTCTGGAGAACCTTATATAAATCACCCATTGGAAGTTGCTAATATTTTGGCAGAACTTAAATTAGATGGACCCACCATCACTACAGCTTTATTGCACGACACTATAGAGGATACCGGTACTACTTTTGATGAAGTTAAAAAGAAATTTGGTAATGAAATTGCTGAATTAGTGGAGGGTGTTACAAAATTATCTAGATTGGAAAATAAAAATAGGGAATTTACTTTAGCAGAAAATTTTAGGAAATTAATTTTAGCTACCTCAAAAGACATTAGAGTGTTGTTAGTTAAGTTGGCAGATCGTCTTCACAATATGAGAACTATAGATGCAGTCCTTTCTGAAGAAAAAAGAAATAGAATTGCTACAGAAACAATGGAAATTTATGCACCCTTAGCTAACCGTATAGGAATGCATAATGTTAGAGATGAACTAGAAGACTTGTCCTTTAAAGTTTTAAATTCTGAAGCAAGGACCTTAATTTTAGATCGTTTAGAAAATATTCTACCCAATACTCAAAAGCTTTTTTCTGAAATTTCTGAAGAAATTAATCTTCTATTTAAAAAAAATCAAATTGAAGCAAAAATTACTGGAAGGGAAAAGTCATGTTTCTCCATATGGAAAAAAATACAATCTAAAAGAATTTCACTAGAGCAAATAACTGATATTGTGGGCTTCAGAATCATATTGGACAACGTAGACGACTGCTATAAGGCGCTTGGTATTTTTCACCAAAAATGGAAGATGGTTCCAGGTAGATTTAAAGATTACATATCAACACCTAAGTCTAATAATTATGCCTCCTTGCACACGACAGTAATTGGTCCATCAAGCCAAAGGATAGAAATACAGATAAGAACCTCTGAAATGCATGATTTTGCGGAAAGAGGTATTGCTTCTCATTGGATTTATAAAGTCAATGAAAAAGTAAGCGCAGACTCTTTAAAAAGTTACAACTGGCTAAAAGATTTGGTAGATCTTTTGGAAAGTGGGGAAAACCCCGAACATTATTTGGAGTACACAAAATTGCAACTTTTTCAAGATCAGGTTTTTTGCTTCACTCCTAAGGGTGCCGTTATAAGATTGCCATCCAACGCAACTGTCATAGACTTTGCGTATGCAGTACATTCAGACATTGGAGATAGCTGCATTGGGGTTAAAATTAATGGAAAAGAGTCTCCACTTCAAACTATCTTGAACAATGGAGATGAGGTAGAAATATTAAGATCTAAAAAAAAATCTCCTTCTTTGCACTGGGCTTCATTTGCCATTACTGGAAAGGCAAAAGCTTCCATAAAAAAATACTGGCACGATAAAATGCCAGCGAATAAAGAAACAAAGATTCACAAATCAAGTATTTGGGTACTTTTAAGTCACAGAGCAGGTACTTTAGGAGAAATTTGTAGTTTAATAGGACAAAACAAGTGCAATATTTACAATATTGAACTAGTTGATAAAAAAGAAGACTTCTTAAGCTTTATTTTTGATATTGAAATTAACAACTTAAAAGATTTTACAAATTTAATTTCTGAACTAAAAGCAAGATCATTAAATTTTAAAATAATACGAAATAGAAAGGCAAGCCAATTAAATGTTAACTGACAATGAAACAAGAGATCTGTTAAAAGAAACCGAAGCATTGATGGAAGGGCATTTTATTTTATCGTCAGGTTTGCGAAGTGATAAGTATGTTCAATGTGCAAAATTATTAATGCATCCTCAAAAAGCAGAAACAATTTGCAGATCTTTGGCTGACAAAATTAAAAGTTCAAAAATTGTCTTTGATATAGTGGTATCTCCTGCAATAGGAGGAATTTTAGCTGGCTACGAAGTAGCAAGACATTTAGCTGTCCCAACCTTTTTTACTGAACGTGTTAATGGAAAATTTACTTTTAGAAGAGGATTTCAATTAGATAAATATAAAAATGTACTAATTGTTGAAGACGTAATTACTACAGGCAAATCTAGTTTAGAGTGTGCTGCAGTTATTCAAGAATTCGGCGGCAAGATAGCTGGTTACGCTTGTATTATTGACAGGTCTGGAGATAAGTTGTTAATAAAAGATAAAATAATTTCTCAAATTAAGTTAGAGATACCATCTTTTTCTGCAGATAATGTGCCTGATAGATTAAAAAATATAAAACCCATCAAGCCAGGTAGTAGAGAAATATTATAAATGAAATCTAAGTATAAGCTTGGTGTTAATATTGACCATGTTGCGACCTTAAGAAATGCAAGAGGTGAAAATTTTCCTTCTGTATTGTTAGCAGCTAACAATGCTATTAATGCAGGAGCAGATTCTATCACGGTTCATTTAAGAGAGGATCAAAGACACATAAAACCTGCTGATGTTATTGATCTTAAAAAAAATATTAAAAAACCACTTAATCTAGAAATGGCACTAACTAAAGAAATGCTTTCTTTTGCGATAAAAACAAAACCAAAGTATGTTTGTTTTGTTCCTGAAAAAAGAAATGAACTTACAACAGAAGGAGGGTTAAATCTCTTTTACAATGTTTATTTTCTATCAAAAGCTATTAAAAAATTAAAAAAAAACAATATTAAAGTATCTTTATTTATAGACCCTAAAATCAAAAATGTAGAACAAGCTCTCAAATTAAATGCAGACAATATAGAATTGCATACGGGAACTTTTTGCAATTTACTAAATAACAAAAATAAAAAAAAGATAAATTTAGAATTTGAAAGAATAAAAAAAACTGCTGTATTTGCTAAAAAAAATAATTTAGGTGTTCATTGTGGGCACGGTCTCAATTACTTATCAGCAAAAAAGTTAAAAAAAATTAAAGAAATTTTGGAATTTAATATTGGCCATTTTATTATTTCTGATTCTATTTTTTTTGGATTAACAAGAGTTATTAAAAATTTTACTAAAATTATTAAAAATTAAATGAAAATTTTAGGTGTGGGAACTGATATTGTAAATGTAAAAAGAATTGAAAGGATTGTTAAGAAAAATAAAAATTCTTTTTTAAGAAAAATTTTTACAGACAGGGAAATAAAAAAAATTCTTAGCTACAAAGTAGGCAAGGCATCAAAAATAGCATCTAGATTTGCAGCCAAAGAAGCTTTATCCAAAGCTTTGGCGACAGGCATTGGTACTAATGTCTCCTTTTTGGATATAGAGGTTTTAAACAAGCCTTCTGGGGCGCCTTATTTTAACATTCTAAAAAAGAGTTTAAAAAAAACTACTTTCGAATTGAGCTTGTCAGATGACTATCCATGGGCATTGGCTTTTGTTATAGCAATCAAGAAATGAATAAAAAAGAAATAATTGATAATATTAAAACTATTTTTGTAGCTTTAATTCTTGCAGTAATCATTAGGTCATTTCTATTACAGCCCTTCTTTATTCCCTCATCCTCTATGGAAAAAACTTTACTAGTAGGTGATAGGCTGTTTGTTACAAAATTTTCCTATGGATATAGCAGACATTCTCTGCCTTTTAGTCCAAAAATATTTTCTAATAGAATTTTTTTTACATCACCAGAGCGTGGTGACATTATAGTTTTTAAGACTCCTGCAGATAATAGAACAGATTATATCAAAAGATTAATAGGATTACCGGGTGATACTGTACAATTAATAGATGGAAATTTATTTATTAATCAAAAAAAAATTAATAAAAAATTTATAGAAACAACTTCGGTATATTGCGGGGATCAAAAATTCACTGTTGGTGAGTTTAAAGAGTCTGTTTCAACCGATGTTAGTTATAGTATTTTTTATAGCACCAAGAATTCAATGACCAATACTGATTTGTACAAAATACCTAGGGATCACTATTTTTTCATGGGTGACAATCGTGATTGTTCAAAAGATAGTCGCTTCCTATCTAGTGTGGGCTATGTCCATAAAGATAATTTAGTTGGAAAAGCACAATTTTTATTTTTTTCTAATGACAGTGAAATAGGAAATTTATTCACACCGTGGTTTTGGCATAAATCAATTAGATTTGAAAGATTTTTTAAAAAATTAAATTAATGGATAAAAACTATTTAACGAAAGTAGAAAAAATTTTAAACATAAAATTTAAAAACAAAAATTTTTTAGAAAAGGCCCTAACTCACAAAAGTATTACCAAAATATCCGTTTCTAACAATGAACGATTAGAGTTTATAGGCGACCGTGTATTAGGTTTGGTAATAGCCACAAAATTATCAACTTTATATCCAGAAGATGTAGAAGGATCTTTAGATAAAAAGTTAGCATCATTAGTCAATAAAGAGACTTGTTCACAAATAATAGAAAAATTAAATTTAGGGAAATATATTTTGCTTAGCTCCTCTCAACAAAAAAATAAAATTGGTCACAAAAAAATATACGGAGACTTGTGTGAAAGCCTAATAGGTGCTGTTTATTTAGATAAGGGATTTTCCGAAGCTAATAAGTTCGTTTTATCTCTGTGGAAGGAAAATTTAAAAAGATCTACTATTGTTGAGGTTGATTCAAAAACTCAACTACAAGAATATTCTTTAAAGTTTTTCAAGGCGTTACCCGTTTATAAAAACCTATCCAACAAAGGACCCTCGCACAACCCTTCCTTTAGAATTTCAGTTAAAATAACTAATAGTAAATTATGTATAGGAGAGGGAACCTCTAAAAAAAAGGCTGAACAGTTAGCTGCTTCCAAATTGTTAAAAACTTTAAATTTATGATTAAAAAATCTGGTTTCGTTGCAATTTCAGGGCCGACGAATTCTGGGAAATCTACTTTATTGAACTCTATTTTTGAAAAAAAAGTTTCAATTGTCTCTCATAAAGTCCAAACTACATTAAAGTCTTTGGATGCTGTAAAAAATTACGGAGATACTCAAATTGTATTTATAGACACTCCCGGATATTACCAAAAAAAAAATGATGCAAATTTTATAAAAGATGTTCTTTCTAGTATAGAACGCTCAGATCTTTTGCTGATCATTTTGGACATTACTTCTAGATTTGAGTATTTGGAACAAATTGAAAAAATAGTGAAGAATTATAAAAAGAAAAAATTTTTAATTATCAATAAGATTGATCTTGTAAACAATGAGTATGTCTTAGAAAAGTTATCTACAATAAGTTTTATTAAAAATTTTGACGAAGTCTTTTATTTGTCTGCTTTAAAAAATAAAAATATTAAAAAGCTTTTGGACCATGTGTCTAAATCATTACCAACTCAAGAATGGATTTATAAAAAAAACAATTCAACAAATATTTCAAAAGAAAGCTTCTTGGCAGAAATTACCAGAGAAGGTATTTTGAAGTACCTTAATCAGGAAATTCCCTACCAGGTTAGCATAGAGACAGAGAAATTAGTAAAATCTCAAAATTATACTATTCATCAAAAGATTATAGTTTCTACAATCAGTCATAAAAAAATAATTCTAGGCAAAAATGGTAGTGCAATAAAATCTATTGGTGTATATGCCAGGATTGAGATGGAAAAGGTATTAAAGGCTAAATGTAATTTATTTTTAAAAGTAGTACTTAAAAAAAGATAATGAACTGGAAAGACATCGGTTACCTATTAAAAATATCTAATTACTCAGAAAATTCCTCAATCGCAACTTTTGTCACCTGTGAGCATGGACTTCACAAAGGGGTTATATATGGAGCCACATCCAAAAAGAAAAAAAACTATCTACAAATAGGAAATAAGTTTTCCTTAAACTGGAAGTCAAAATCAGAAGATGCTCTTGGATATTATGACTTAGAGCTAAAAAATGCTGTTACAGCTAAATTTTTTGACGAGCCAATAAAGTTGAGTTTCATACAATCTCTTTCGGAGCTTTGTTGCAAAACTCTTGCTGAGCGGTATGATTATTCTGAATTATTTGATTATACAGATTTCTTTATTAATAACATTTCAAAGGCTAACGCGTTAAAATTATATATTTTGTGGGAAAGGGAGTTGCTAACAGCAATTGGTTTCGAACTAAATCCTGATAATAAAAATTTTAATTTCTACAAAAATAACTTGTCACAATGGATTTTAGAAATTGATAAAAGAAAGTTTTTATATCCTAACTTTTTAATTGACAGCAATAGTGTTTGTGAAGATACAGATCTCTATGAGGGCTTGGTAATTAATAAATTTATTCTTAAACGTTTTGTATTTGAGCCAAACAAAATACGTTTTCCTGAAGTGAGAGAAAGAATTGAAAAAAAATTAAATGAAAAAAAATAAAGACAATATAACAGAAGAACAGTTAAAAAATCAGTTTGCAAAAAAGTATCTTGCATATGCCCTATCTACAATTACTCAAAGAGCTCTTCCTGATGTTCGTGATGGCCTTAAACCTGTTCACAGAAGACTGATTTATGCAATGCACTTATTGGATTTAACTTCCAAATCTAGTTTTAAGAAATCTGCTAGAGTAGTAGGGGACGTCATTGGAAAATTTCATCCTCATGGAGACCAGTCGGTTTATGATGCTCTTGTAAGATTGGCTCAAGACTTTTCTACTAAATATCCTCTTATAAACGGGCAGGGTAATTTTGGTAATATCGATGGCGATAATGCTGCTGCAATGAGATACACAGAGACTAAATTAACCGAAGTATCTGAATTTTTGCTGAAAGATATAGGATCTGAAACCGTTAATTTTAGAAAAACGTATGACGGTGAATTAAGCGAACCAACAGTTTTACCTGCAGCATTCCCTAACTTATTAGCAAATGGATCGTCAGGAATTGCCGTAGGAATGGCCACAAACATACCCCCACACAACCTTGAAGAAATATGTTCTGCAATTATTCACTTAAATAACCATAGAGACTGTTCTATCCGTGATTTGCTAAAAATACTAAAGGGTCCAGATTTTCCGACAGGAGGTATATTGAATTTAGATCAAAAAGAAATGATCAAAACTTACACAACAGGACGAGGTTTTTTTGAGTTAAGAGCAAAATATAAAGTGGAAGACCTAAGCAAAGGTCAATATCAAATATCGATTAGTCAGATTCCATACCAGGTAAACAAATCCAAACTTATAGAAAAAATTGCAGATCTAATAATCAATAAAAAAAACAAATTAATAGATAATGTAATAGATGAATCTGATGAGAATATCAGAGTTGTAATACGACCAAAAAATAGAAATATAGATCCCGTTGTTTTAATGAATAGTCTTTATCAGCAAACTGACCTTGAGATAAAATTTTTTCTTAATATGAACGTCCTGAATCACAAATTGGAACCGAAGGTCATGTCAATTAAAGAAATACTTTATAGTTTTTTAAAACACAGATATATGATTTTGGAAAAAAAATCAAAATTTGCATTAAATAAAATCAACATAAGGCTAGAAATTCTCAAAGGTTTTTTAATAGCATTTAAGAATCTTAATAGCATTATTAAAATTATTCGAAATTCCAACAATCCAAAAACTGAACTTGTAAAGAAATATAGATTTACAGAAAATCAAGTTAATGCAATTTTAGATATGAAATTAAGAAGCTTAAGAAAAATTGAAGAAAAAGAAATTAAAGAAGAAAATAGCAAGCTTCTTAATAAAAAAAAATTGTTAATGAAATTATTATCATCCAAATCTCTTCAAAAAAAAGAAATCAATAAAGAAATGGAGGATTTAATACTTCAATTTGGAAATAATTCAGCATATGGCTTGAGAAAAACTGTTATTGAAAAGTTTAATAGAATAGAATCTTCAGAATTAGATGAGGAATTAAAGTCAACCGATCCTATAACAGCAATTTTGTTAAAAACTGGATTTTTAAAAGCAAAAATTGGTTACTCAGTTTGCAAAACCAATGCGGATTTTTCTGAAAATGAGCACTTGTATGTTAATGGAAGAAAATCAGATAAATTTATATTTCTGTCTTCTTTTGGAAAATCATACACGTTAGATGGTGAGAATTTAGTTTTTGGTTCTCAAAAAGGTAAACCTTTTTCTTCTTACTTTTCTCTCAAAGAAAATGAAGAAATTGTTGATTCTTTCTTGTACAAAAATAATCAAAAAATTTTACTATGTTCAAGCAATGGCTATGGCTTCTTTATCAATTCTGACAATTTAATATCTAATAAAAAAAGTGGTAAAAAAGTATTTAATATTAAGAAAAATGATTTTTTGCATTCTTCTGTCCAAATACACAAAGACCAAAAATATATTTTCCTATTAACTGAAAACAAAAAAGAAAATAGAGCTTCAGTTATCAGCATGAAGGATATTCCTACACAAGAAAAAGGGGCAGGTATTATTCTTTTTAAAGGAAAAAAAGGCAGTTTATTTGCTGTATCTACCGTGAGTGCAAAATTCGAAATGCTTGATAATTATTCAACACCAGTAAAAAAATTACTGAATTTAAAAAAGTTTTTAATGCCACGGACAAAAAATGGTAAAATTATTAAGTATAATTTATTTTTTTCTAGCTTATTTAGAGGTTATGAAAATAACTTTAAATTAATATCATGAACAAGCAAAAATTAAGAAAATGTCTCTCTCTGTTTGCAACAGGTGTAACATCCATAGTTTCTTTTAAAAAATTAACCTACACAGGTATTACAGTTAACTCTTTCAGTTCCGTTTCTTTGAATCCACCCCTAGTTATGTGGTGTATTGATAAAAAGTCATCATCATTAAAATCATTTCTTTCTTTAAAAAATAATTATAAAATAATTTTTTTAGCAAATAGTCAGAAGGCAATTTCTAATAAACTAGCAGGATCAGACAATATTTTTGATAAAGTATTTTGTGATAAAATTGTAAAAAAATCCTTAGGATATCTCGACTGCGCTATATTTAAAAAATATGATGCAGGAGATCACTATATTATTGTTCATAGAGTTTTGAAATTTAAAACTTTTACCAAAAAAAAACCTTTAGTGTTCTTTGACAGCAAATATAAAAATTAAATATCTATAAATTTTTCAACTATCTCATTTGCAAAATAGGTAACAATTGCACTGGCCCCAGCTCTTTTGAATGACACCATTGTTTCATATATGGCATCATCACCCATAATTTTATTTTTAATTGCATTTTTTATCATAGAGTATTCACCTGATACATTATAAGCAATTACAGGGATGTTGTATTTTTCTTTAACTTTTGAAATTATATCTAGATAAGCCAACCCAGGCTTAACCATTACCATATCTGCTCCTTCAGATATATCGAGCAACACTTCTTTCAAAGATTCATCTGAATTGTGAAAATCCATTTGATAGTTTTTTTTATCAGTTTTTAATTTTGTACTAGTTGAGATCGCGTTTCTAAAAGGTCCATAAAAATTTGAAGCAAATTTGGCAGCGTATGACAAAAGAATAGTATTTGGAAAATTATTTTTTTCTAATGATTTTCGTATTTCTCCAATTCTTCCATCCATCATGTCGGAAGGAGCAAGAATATCACATCCGGAGTTTGCTTGAATTAATGATTGCTCAATAAGTATTTTTACAGTTTCATCATTATCAACTACTTCATTTTTTATAACACCATCATGCCCATGCGATGTATAAGGATCAAGCGCAACGTCACAAATTATACCAACTTCATTTTTAAATTTTTTTTTAATTTCCCTAACAGCTTGGCACACTAAGTTATTTTCATTTAAAGCTTCAGAGCCAATCTCATCTTTTTTATCATTTTCAATCTCTGGAAATAGCGCAATCGCAGGAATTTTATTTTTAATTGCTTGGGTAACAATTTTTTCTAAATTATCTATGCTATATTTGTATACGTCTGGCATCGAAGAAATTTCTTCTTTTTTGTTTATTCCTTCTTTGATAAAAATGGGGAGTATTAAATCACTACTTGATATCACATTCTCCTTAACTACATTTCTTGACCACTTGTGCATTCTTGTTCTTCTGAGTCTTGTTAATGGATACATATGTGAATTTTTATTAGATGTTTTAGTTTCAATAGTAAGAATAATATATACCAAATATTGTAGTAAATTAATCTTTCTAGTATATATCTAGTCTTTAATGAAAAAAAAACATTCTTTTCTGACAAAAAACATAATTATAGCCTCTGATCACGCAGGGTTTGAGTTAAAAGAATCGATTAAAAAAAAATTAGAAAATTTGGGTCTTAATATTTTAGATCTTGGCGTTGATAATAAAAAAGTTTCGGTTGACTACCCAATTTACGCAAAAAAAATGTCTAAAAAAATTAATTCTAAAAATATGGGTATTTTAATTTGCGGTTCTGGAATTGGAATGTCTATTGCTTCTAACCGATTTAAGAACGTTAGATCTGCCCTTGTTAATTCTTCCACCTTATCTAAACTCTCAAGAAAGCATAATAATGCCAATATTATTTGTCTTGCAGCAAGGTTTGTATCTAAAAAGGTGGCTATCCAATGCATCTTATCTTTTTTGACTACCAAATTTGAGGCTGGTAGACATTTACGAAGAGTCAAGTTACTTAGTTAATTATGTCAAAAAATAATTCTAGGATAAATAAATTTTTTAAATCAAGTGTAAAAGAATCTGATCCAGATTTGCATTCTTCTATTGTTAAAGAGCTCGATAGACAGAGATCTCACTTGGAGTTAATTGCATCAGAAAATATTGTATCTCAGGCCATACTAGATGTTCAAGGGTCTGTATTGACCAATAAATACGCAGAAGGTTATTCAGGAAAGAGATATTATGGCGGTTGCGAATTCGTTGATATTGCTGAGGACTTAGCTATTGAAAGAGTAACAAAATTATTTAATGTAAAATTTGCAAATGTTCAGCCACATTCTGGAGCTCAAGCGAATGGTGCTGTTTTTTTAGCCTTACTTAATCCGGGCGACACTATTTTAGGGATGGGTATTGATCAAGGTGGGCACTTAACTCATGGTGCTCCTCCAGCACAATCTGGAAAATGGTTTAACGCAATTTCTTATGGAGTTATCAAAGAAACAGGCTTGATTGATTATAATTCTGTTTTGTCTTTAGCTAAAAAACATAAACCAAAATTAATTATTGCGGGTGGTAGTGCGTATTCAAGAATAATTGACTTTAAAAAATTTAGAGAAGCTGCTGATGAAGTTGGTGCTAAGTTATTGGTAGATATGGCTCACTTTTCTGGACTCGTTGCCGGTCAAGTATATCCCAACCCATGTGATTTTGCAGATGTCGTAACTTCTACCACGCACAAAGTCTTACGAGGACCAAGGGGCGGTATCATTTTGACAAACAATGAAGAGCTTGCAAAAAAATTTAATTCAGCAGTATTTCCAGGCTTACAAGGTGGACCCTTAATGCACGTTATTGCAGCTAAGGCTGTTTGTTTTAAAGAAGCTTTATCTGAAGATTTTAAAATATACGCTAGAGATGTAGTTGAGAACGCCAGGATATTATCAAAAACACTCAGTGACTTGGGCCTAACTATTTTTTCTGGCGGTACAGACACGCATTTAGTTTTAGTTGATTTGAGACCATTTGGTCTTACAGGAAAAGAGGCTGAAAAATCATTAGGTAAGGCACATTTAACTTGTAATAAAAATGGAATACCCTTTGATGAGCAAAAACCTTGGATCACCTCCGGTATACGATTGGGAACACCGGCTTGCACTACTAGAGGGCTTGGTCTAGCTGAATTTAAGTTAATCGGAGAATACATTAATGAAGTTTTGCAAGGACTTAAAAATAACAAAGATGACAACAGCGTTGCTGAAAAAGAGGTTGCACAAAAAGTAAAAGATCTTTGTAACAACTTTCCAATCTATTAAAAATTATGATTTGCCCATTTTGTAAAGATAAAGATACTTCTGTAATTGATTCTAGAGCTACAGAAGATGGAACGGCCATTAGAAGAAGAAGAGTGAGCGCTTGTTGCAATCAAAGATTTACAACATTTGAAAGGGTTCAATTTAGAGAAATTACAATTATAAAAAAAAATGGAAGAAAGTCTCCTTTTGATAGAGATAAATTAACTCGTTCAGTGATGATTTCTCTAAGAAAAAGACCTGTTGATGCAGATACTATAGAAAAATTTGTTTCCAAAATTTATAGAAATTTAGAAGACTTGGGCCAAAATGAAGTTCTCTCAACAACTATAGGAAAGTTTGTGATGGATGGATTAAAAGAAATAGATCCAGTTGCCTACATAAGATTTGCTTCAGTTTATACAAATTTTAAGGAAGTAAAGGATTTTGAAGAATTTGTGGACAAATTGGATGTCCCTAAAAAAAAATAATTTTTATCAGAATTATTTTTCTGAGCTTGCTTTGAGCTTAGCAAGAATAAATAAATTTATAACAAAAGAAAATCCCTCGGTTGGATGTGTAGTTACAGATTTTAATAATAATATCTTATCTTCTGATGTCACCTCTAAGAGTGGAAGACCCCATGCTGAAAATAATGCCTTAATTAAATTAAATAAAAAAATTACAAAAAAAATATTTGTTACTCTAGAGCCCTGCAATCATTATGGAAAGACAGCCCCATGCACAAAAAAAATTGTAAATTTTAATGTTAAACAGTTGCACTGCAATCAAATTGACAAAAATCCTGCTGTTAATGGTTCTGGTTTAAAATTTTTAAAAGAAAATAAAATTAAAATCAAAGTAAGTAATATAAATAAAAATTTTTACAGCAACTACAACTATTCTGCAAAAAACAAACTTCCTTATGTTACTGCAAAACTTGCTATAACAAAAAACTTTTCATCAGTTGTATCGAGAAAAAAATATTTTACAAATTCCCAGTCTTTAAAATTTGCACATTTACTTAGATACATGAATGACTCTATTTTAGTAGGTCAAAAAACTCTTTTAAAAGATTATCCTAAACTAAACTGTAGAATAGAGGGGCTAAGTGAACATTCCCCTAAAATTTTTTTTATAAATAGAAATTTAAATTTTAGTAAAAAGCATCTTTTGCTGTACCCAAGAAGCACTGTTGTTTTTCATTCTAGCAAAGATTCTAAAAGAATATCTAAATATAAAAAATTTTTTTTTCTTGAAAGAATTGAGGGTAATGGTGGAAACTTTTCTCCTGAAGAAATATTAAAAAGGATTTATAAACACAAATGCAGAAGGCTTTTAATAGAAGGCGGAAGCAAAACAGTTAATATTTTTGCAAAAAACAAGCATGTTAATAAATTTTTCTTCATTCAATCAGAAATTAATAGCAAGACAAAGGAGCCTCATACTGCCAATATGGTGCGGTCATTGTGTGGTAACAATTTTGATAGATATAATGTAAAAATAAATTTAGATAATAATAAGCTTTTTAAGATTTAAATGTTTACTGGTATTATAAAAAATAAAGGTAAAGTCGTATCTATAGTAAAAAAAAATAAAGGATACGAGGTTAAAATTAACTCCAATCTAGTTCTTTCTAAAAAAAACATAGGTACTTCAATATCAATAAACGGTGTTTGCTTAACATTAATCAAATTTTTAAATAAAAATTTATTTTTTTTTATTTCCTATTCAACTTTTCAAATTACTAATTTCAAATATTTAAAAAAAAACTCTACTGTAAATCTTGAGAAATCATTAAAATTTGGAGATGAAATTGCTGGCCACTTTGTTCAAGGTCATATTGATACAGTAGGTAAAGTTATTTCTTTAAAAAAACTAGCAAAGACTTGGACATTTTTAATAAAAGTTGATTCTAAATTTTCACACTTATTAGTAGACAAGGGTTCTATTACTATTGATGGTATTTCATTAACAATAGTCAAATCATTTAAGAATCAATTTACCTTAGTTGTTATACCTCACACCCTAAAATTAACGAATTTAATATCGCTAAAGACGGGGGATGTTGTTAATGTGGAATTTGATATTGTCATTAAATATTTATCAAAAATTAATAAAAAAAAATGAAAAAAAATTTTAAATTTGCAAAAATTGAAACTATTATTTCGGAAGCTAAAAAAGGAAAAATTTTTATTTTAGTGGATGATGAAAATAGAGAAAATGAAGGTGACTTAGTTTTTGTAGCTAAAAAAGCAACCCCTGAAAAAGTAAATTTTATGGCAAAACACGGAAGAGGGTTAATTTGCTTAGCGCTCGATAAAAAAAAATCAGATGAATTAAGTTTAGAGTTAATGCCAAGTTCAAACCAGTCTCGTTTAAAAACTGCCTTTACTATTAGCATTGAAGCAAGGAAAGGTGTTACTACTGGAATTTCAGCATTTGACAGGTGCAAAACTATTTTAACAGCAATAAGACAAAACTCTTCCAAAAAAGATATAGCCACACCAGGACATGTCTTCCCATTGGTTGCAAGAAACGGCGGATCATTAGTTAGGGCAGGGCATACGGAGGCTTCTATTGATATAGCCAAATTAGCTAAGACACACCCTTCAGCCGTAATATGTGAAATAATGAATGAAGATGGCTCTATGGCTAAAAAAGATCAGCTATTTAGTTATGCCAAGAAACATAAGCTCAAAATTGGGAAAATAGAAGACTTAATTTCTTACCGATTAAAAAAAGAAACTCTTGTTAGTTTAAAGGAAAATAAAATCCTTAATATAAAGGATAAGAAATATATTTTAAAAACATTTGTTAACAAAATAGATAATCTAGAGCATTTTGCTATCATAAAAGGGTCTATCAATCATAAAAATATTCCAAAAGTTAGAGTTGTTTCTTCCAATTCTATTGATATTTTTTTAAACAAAAGCATTAACGCAAAAGTCAAAAAAACATTGGACTATTTCAATCGCTCAACATCTAGCTGTATATTGTTAGTAATGAAACAAAGTGAAATTTTAGACACACCAAAGGTTATTTCTTCAAAGAATCTATTAAAAAAACCTAACAAAGGTAATGCATTAAGATATTATGGCTTAGGTGCACAAATTTTAAAAAAATTAAAAGTTAAAAAAATGATTTTAGTTTCAAGCGCGAAGAAAAAATTAGTTGCCCTAGATGGTTTTGATATTAAAATTATTAAACAGGAAATAATTAAATGAAACAAAAAGGCTTAGTAGTCGTTTCTAATTATTATGAAAGTATTTCAGATAATCTGTTAAAATATTGTTTGAAGACACTAAACATAAATAAATTAGAAGCAGATGTTAAGATTGTATCTGGCGCATTAGAAATTCCAACTTTAATTGCTTGCAATACAAAAAAAAAATATAAATTTTTCATTGCTTTGGGCTGTATTATAAAAGGTAAAACTCCTCATTTTGATTTTATTGCATCGGCTATTACAAAATCATTGCTAGATCTTTCGATTGATTACAAAGTTCCTGTTACTAATGGAATTATTACGTCCTTAACTCGAGCGCAGGCTTTGGAAAGAAGTTCTAAAAATAAAAATAAAGGCCGAGAAGCTGCTAATGCTGCAATCTCTTTATTAAAGCATATTTAAATGAAAGGAAGTTCAAGACTAGTTGTTATTCAAAAGATTTATGAAAAAATTAGTGATTCTAGTCACGACATTAAATTTCCAAAAAGTTCTTATATTAGAATTATTAAAAAAGTTTTTAATGGTTTTTTTGAAAAAGAAGCTAACTTGGATCAGGTCTTGTCCAAAAATTTGTCTTCAAAAATAAGCTTTAAAAATCTGGATATGATTCTTAAAATAATACTAAAAGCCGCTATATTTGAGATAATTTATATGCCCAAAATACCTTTTAAGGTTATTGTTGATGAATACCTTGCTGTTACTGAGATGTATTACGATTCAAGTCAAAAAGGCCTAGTAAACGCTGTTTTAGATTCTGTTTTTAAGTCAGAACAGTCGCAAATTTAACCTCAAAAGCAATCCTTTTCATTAACTTTGTGTTGATTTTACTAGTGAATTTTGGCATGTATCGTTTTTTCAAAACCAACAAAATAAAGGAATTTAAATATGTTAAGCCCAAGTCTAATTTTAAACTTAGTGATCGGTTGTGGAGTAATTTCAGTTCTTTATGGATTTATTTCCAGTAAACAAATTTTAAGTGCTAGCTCAGGAAATGCGAAGATGCAGGAAATTGCATCTGCTATTCAAGTTGGTGCTAAAGCATATTTAGACAGACAATATAAAACAATTGCAATTGTTGGTTTTGTAGTTTTGGTTTTAATTGTTTTGCTTTTTAGTCCTTGGGTTGGGTTTGGGTATTTATTAGGGGCAACTTTATCCGGAATTGCAGGTTATGTTGGTATGTTAATTTCTGTTCAAGCTAATGTTCGAACTGCAGAAGCATCGAGAAAAGGTTTGGCGCAAGGTTTGCATGTTGCTTTTAAATCTGGGGCTGTGACTGGAATGTTGGTTGCAGGACTAGCTCTTTTATCCATTGCAGTTTATTATTTTATTTTACTTGAGTATAAAGTTGAAGAAAGAGAAATAGTTAATGCTCTTGTTGCTTTAGGTTTTGGAGCTTCTTTAATTTCTATTTTTGCAAGATTGGGTGGGGGAATATTTACTAAAGGAGCAGATGTTGGGGCTGACTTAGTTGGAAAAGTTGAAGCTGGTATTCCTGAGGACGATCCTAGAAACCCTGCTGTTATAGCTGACAACGTGGGTGACAACGTAGGTGATTGTGCTGGTATGGCTGCTGATTTATTTGAAACTTATGCAGTTACTATCGTAGCTACTATGGTTTTGGCTTCTATATTTTTCAATGGAGATATGAACATGATGATCTATCCATTAAGTATAGGTGGTGCATGCATTTTGACTTCTATCTTAGGAACATTCTTTGTAAAGCTTGGTAAAAGTAAAAATGTTATGAATGCGTTATACAAAGGATTTGTTGTTTCGGCTGTTTCTTCGTTGGCAATTTTGTATCCAGTTACAGATTATGTGATTGGTTTTGCAAATGAATATACTGTTAACGGGAAAACATTTAATGGTATGAGTTTGTATTATTGTGGGATCATTGGTCTAGTTATAACTGGCTTGTTAATTTGGATTACCGAATACTACACAGGAACTGAATACAAACCTGTTAGAAGTATTGCAAAATCCTCTACCACAGGACACGGTACAAACGTTATTCAAGGCCTAGCTGTTTCAATGGAAGCTACAGCTATACCAGCACTGATTATTGTTGCTGGGATTTTGGCAACCAACTCAATTGCAGGACTTTATGGAATTGCAATTTCCGTTACTACCATGTTAGCTTTGGCTGGAATGGTTGTTGCTCTTGATGCTTATGGACCAGTTACTGATAATGCTGGTGGTATTGCCGAAATGGCCAAGTTACCAAAAAATGTTAGAAAAACTACTGATGCACTAGATGCTGTAGGTAATACAACTAAAGCTGTAACAAAAGGATACGCGATTGGCTCTGCTGGTCTTGGTGCTTTAGTTTTGTTTGCTGCGTATGTTGAAGACATTAAACACTTTTCAGGTGTCGCTGGATCCAAGCTTGAAGGCATAGTTGTTACATTTGATTTATCAAACCCTTATGTTGTTGTTGGTTTGCTAATTGGTGGAATGCTACCTTATTTATTTGGATCAATGGGAATGCAAGCTGTTGGTAGAGCAGGTGGAGCAGTTGTGGTGGAAGTTAGAAGACAATTTAAAAAATTTCCAGGTATTATGAAGCGAACACAAAAACCGGACTATGCAAAATTAGTTGATTTGTTAACTGTTGCTGCAATTAGAGAAATGATAATCCCTTCTTTATTACCAGTTCTTTCTCCGATTGTTTTATATTTTGTAATCTTATTTATTGGTGGTCAAGTTGCTGCTTTAGCTTCAGTTGGTGCAATGTTGCTTGGAGTGATTATCACAGG
>VTPO01000023.1 GCA_008638205.1 Pelagibacteraceae bacterium
ACACAGAATTTCAATAAATTTCCAACTTCTTTTTTGGAAACGCCTGATTTTTGCTCTTCCATTCCAACATTTACTTGAATAAAATATTTTCTTTTTACACCCAGTTTAGCCTCAGCTTTTGATAGCTCACTTGCAAGCTTTATGCTGTCTACTGAATGTATATAATCAAAGAGCTGCACCGCTTCTTTGGACTTATTAGACTGCAATCCTCCTATCAAATGAAGCTCCAAGTCTTTTAAGCTATCTTTCATCTCTGACCACTTTTGCTTTGCTTCTTGAACTTTATTTTCTCCGAAAACTCTATGGCCGTGGTCAATGAGTGGTTTGATATGGCTTAGTGGAAAAGTTTTACTAACAGCAATCACAGTGGGATTAAGGTTTGTGTTGGTTAATTCATCTCTTATATTTAAAAAATTTTGTACTATGTTGCTCATAATGGAAAAAACTCAAATTTATTTTTTTTTAGAAGAGCTGAATAGTATCAATATTCCACTACTAAAAAAATTAAAAAATATATCAATTATTTATCGAAACTATTCAAAACAAAATTATATAGCTAGAGCTTTAAAAATAAAAGAATTTGCCAAAAAACAACGGCATTCTCTTTTTGTTTCAAACGATATTTTATTAGCCACGAAACTAGATGCTAATCTTTATATCCCAAATTTTAATAAACAACTTCGATATTTAAATCATAGCTGCCAAAAAAAAATAAGTGTTGTTGGATCTGCTCACAACCATCAGGAAGTGAGAATAAAAAAAGCTCAAGGCTGTTCACAGATTTTTGTTTCTCCTCTCTACCCTACTTCCTCTCACCCAGAAAAAAAGCCTATTGGAATTGTAAAATTTAATCTCTTAAGAAATAATTTTACACCAAAAATTAATATTTGTGCGTTAGGAGGGATTAATGAAAGTAACATTCATAAAGTACGATCTTTCAGCTTCTTTGGCTTTGCTTTAAAAAGCTACTTAAGTAAAAAACAAACTCAAAAAAGCTTAGGTTTTCTTAATTTAATTGCACGATCAAATGTAATGCGCTAATTGTACAAAATGGTACTAGAAAAATTTAATCACACTGTTACTGAAAAAAAATGGCATTCCTTTTGGGAGGAAAATAAAATTTTCAAAGCAGGGGAAGATAAATCAAAAAAAAAGTTTTATTGTCTTGAAATGTTTCCGTACCCATCAGGTAAAATTCATATGGGGCATGTGCGAAATTACACCTTAGGTGATGTGGTCGCTAATTTTAAAAGGTTAAATGGATTTAATGTATTGCATCCTATGGGGTGGGATTCGTTTGGTATGCCTGCAGAAAATGCCGCTATTCAAAACAAGCTGCACCCAAAAGATTGGACTAATAGCAATATTGAAACCATGAAGTCCCAATTAAAGCTGTTGGGTTTTTCCATAGACTGGGAAAGAGAAATTTCCACTTGCAATGAAGATTACTATAAACATCAGCAAAAGTTTTTTTTAGATCTTTATAAAAAAAACCTTGTTTATAAAAAAGAAAGTTTAGTGAATTGGGATCCGGTAGATAATACAGTCTTAGCTAATGAACAGGTAGTAGATGGCAAAGGCTGGAGGTCGGGGGCAGAAGTGGTTCAAAAAAAACTATCACAGTGGTTTTTTAAAATTACTGATTTTGCTGAAGATTTAGATCAATCTTTAGAAACATTAAAAGAGTGGCCTGAAAAAGTTAAGTTGATGCAAAAGAACTGGATTGGAAAATCCAAGGGCTGTGAAATTGAATTTAATCTTACTTCCTCTAAGGAAAGTAAAAAAATAACTATATTTACTACGAGGCCCGATACTATTTTTGGAGCATCTTTTATTGCCCTTGCAATTGATCATCCGATTTCAAAAGAGCACGAACAAAGCGATGAATTTAAATCCTTTAAGGAGCAGTGTTATAAAATAGGTAATACTGATGAGGCGATTGCCAAAACTGATAAGTTTGGTTTTAAAAGCAACTATTTAGCAGATCATCCTTTTATTAAAGATAAAAAGATACCAGTTTATTTTGCTAACTTTGTGCTGATGGATTACGGAACAGGTGCCATATTTGGATGTCCAGCTCATGACCAGAGAGATTTAGATTTTTCTAGAAAATATAACTTAGAAGTAACTCCTGTCATTCTTCCACCAAATCAAAAAGAAGAATCTTTTGAAATAAAAAATAAAGCCTACATTGAAGATGGGATTCTAATTAACTCTGGTTTTTTGAATGGATTAACCATCAAAAATGCTAAAGAAAAGATTATAGGAAGATTTGAATCAGAAAATAAAGGTAAGGGAAAAACTACTTTTCGCTTAAGAGACTGGGGTATATCTAGACAACGTTATTGGGGCTGTCCTATTCCTATTCTTTATAGAGAAGATGGAGCTGTTATTCCGGTTCCAGAAAAAGACTTACCCGTAAAGCTTCCTGAAGATATTAATTTTGATAAGCCTGGAAATCCTCTAGAACACCACCCGTCATGGAAATTTACTACTTGTCCCGAAACAGGCATGAAAGCCACACGAGAGACAGATACGTTAGATACGTTTGTTGATTCCTCATGGTACTTTCTAAGATTTTGCTCAAGTAACAATAACAATGTTGGATATGATCTAGATGATGCAAAATATTGGATGCCTGTGGATCAATATATCGGTGGTGTAGAGCATGCTATTTTACACTTATTATATTCACGCTTTTTTTCTAGAGCCATAAGTTTGAAAACTAAATACGAAATTACAGAACCATTTAAGGGTTTATTTACCCAAGGTATGGTCTGTCATAAAACATTTAAAAGAGAAGATGGTCAATGGGTATATCCAGAAGACGTTGTTGAAGAAAATGGAAACACTTTTGAAAAAACGAGTAAGAAAAAAGTAGTTATTGGCTCATCAGAGTCTATGTCTAAATCTAAAAAAAATGTTGTAGATCCTCAATCTGTTATCGATATTTACGGTGCAGATGCAGTTCGGTGGTTTATGCTATCTGATAGTCCGCCAGAAAGAGACATACAATGGAGTGAAGAAGGAATTGCAGGCTGCCATAAATTTATTCAAAAAGTTTGGTCAATGGCGGAAATGATACAAAATATTTCAGATACAAAAAAAATATCAAAGGATAAAAAATTAGAACTCGAAAAGCTCATCAACAAATGTATTAAGGAAATTACACTAAATATAGAGAACTTTCATTTCAATGTTGCAGTTGCAAAATTTTATGAATTTGTGAATAGTTTTAATAAACATATAATAAATGAAAACTGTGACCGTAATGAATTTATTTCTATTCTCAAAAAATTTGTAGTTTTAATTTATCCTTTTATTCCACACCTTGCTTCAGAAATTTGGGAAAGAATTACTAAAAACAAAAATCTACACCTGCAGCCATGGCCCTCATTTAAAGAAAGCCTTTTGCAACAAGATGATTTTAATATTGTTGTACAAATAAATGGTAAAAAAAGGTCCATTTTAAAGGCTAAAAACGACATGGACGAAAAGTATTTATTTCAAATGAGTTTGGAGCTGGATAATGTTAAAAAGTTT
>VTPO01000008.1 GCA_008638205.1 Pelagibacteraceae bacterium
AAAATCAATCAATATTCAATGGAAGGAATACAGTGAAAACACTAAAATCAATAATTTATCTGTCTTTGTTTGTTTTGGCATCGACGATGTCCCAAGCCAAGGAGGTTAAAATGGCTAAAGCTAACTGGGATACAGGATATTTCCAGGCTGAAGTTTACAAAATGGCCTTAGAAGAGCTAGGTTATAAAGTTAAAAAGCCAAAGGCTATTAAGCCCTCTATCTTTTATGTGGCAGCTGCCCAAGGGGATTTAGACTTGTGGGTCAATGGATGGTTTGGAACCCACGATACGTATCTAGCCGAAACTAAAGGAAAAGTTAAAAAAGTTGGCTATGTTATGAAAAAGGGTGGTCTACAAGGATACTTGGTAGATAAAAAAACGGCTGACCGTCTTAACATTAAGAGCGTTCTAGATATTAAGAAACATGCAAAACAATTTGATGCCAATAATGATGGCAAAGCAGATATGGTTGCTTGTCCTCCAGGATGGGGATGTGAAAAGCAAATTACCAAGCATTTTGCAGAACTTAAATTAGGAGAATTCATCAATCCTATTCAAGCAGAATACTCTGCTTCTATGGCTGATGCTTTAGCAAGATATAAAAATGGAAAATCAGTTCTTTTTTATACCTGGACTCCAAACTGGACAGTAGGTGCATTTAAACTTGGCAAGGATGTAGTTTGGATTGAAGTTCCTTACTCAAAAACAAAAGTTACAGAAGTGGCTAATGCAACAAAACCTTCTATTAATTTAGGTTTTGGAGCGGATGATATTCGTCCAGCTGCAAATGTGGAATTTTTGAAAAAAAATCCAAAAGTGGAAAAGCTACTGGAAGTAGCATCTATTCCTTTAGCCGATATCGCAGCACAAAATATGCAGATGAATAAAGGTGAAAAAAGTGAGAGACAAGTAAAAGATCATGCTAAAGCATGGATTAAAATAAATCAAAAAACATTTGATAGCTGGATTGCAGCTGCAAAATAGTTAATTGAACATTTTTAATCCATCGACGTACGCTTACATTCCATTATCGGAATGGGTAGAAAAATACTTCAAAGAGTGGTTGTTTGATCAACGACCACTCTTTAAGAAGTTATCTGTTCCCATTGATAGTGTTTTAAATAGCTTGGATTATTTTTTTAATTTAGTTCCTTTGCCCATCGTTATTTTATTCTTTGCTTATTTTGCCTTTAAAACTAATGGAATTAAATTTGCCATTTTTACTTTTTGTAGTTTAATTTTTATTGATTTAGTAGATGTCTGGGAAGAGACCATGACTACGATGGCCATGATTATTACGGCCGTTTTATTTTGTTCTGTGATTGGAATTCCTATTGGCATTGCCGCATCTAGAAGTAATTTATTTGAAAAAATATTAAGGCCAATCTTAGATGTAATGCAAACCATACCTAGTTTTGTTTATTTAATTCCTGTGGTGATGTTATTTGGAATTGGAATTACTCCAGGAGTGATTGCGATTATTATTTTCTCAATTGCACCCGTGATTCGTCTAACTAATTTAGGATTAAGACAGGTAGAAAAAAGATTTAAAGATGCAGCCAGAGCCTTAGGCTGTAATAAGTGGCTAGTGCTTTATAAAATTGAACTACCGTTAGCGTTAAAAACTATTATGGCAGGAGTGAATCAAACCCTCATGTTATCCTTATCCATGGCAGTGATTGCAGCTTTGATTGGAGCGGGTGGTTTAGGACTTACGGTTTATGTAGGGTTAGGAAGATTAGATATTGGTCAGGCTCTCGTTGGTGGAATAGGAATTGTTTTGATTGCTATTATCTTTGACCGAATTTCTCAAAAATTTATTTAGATCTTAATTTTCTTCGGTATTCCCAAGGATATTCAAAAGTCATAGACCATAAGCCTAGTTTATTTTCTCTTGCATACTGTTCGTCTTCTATAAATTTTTTAGAATATTTACGGTAGGCAAATGCATATCCATTTCGAACCAAATATTTAGATAAGCTTTCCTTATTTACAAAACATTCAGCAACAATTCTTTTATAACGATCAATGGTTTCTTCTTTACAAAGAACTGGGCGGTTATTAATTTTTTGGATCAAAGCATCTTTAGCTAACACACCACACATGATAATTTTATTATCTTTACTGCAGGTTTGTTTCATTTCGGGCGTATCTATTCCTGAAAAACGATATTTATTAGAGCCTATATGAATGGTATCTCCGTCAACTACATAAGCTTTTTCTTGAGAAAAAGCGTTACTAGTGAATAGCAAGATACTTAAAAAAAGAAATTTACAAAAAGTCATAATTAGTCAAAACAATTTAATTAAAAGTAAAGTTCGACACTAAAATAGCAAGTTAGTGACAAGCTTGATTAAATTTTTTTAGTCTCCAATAATTATAAGGCCAAGGAGTTACAAATCCAACCAATAACATGATCGGCACAACCCACCAAACGAGCATTGCACCTCCGGTTAAAGCGTAGTCAGTCATATTCATGGTAATCTCCATGCTAACCATGGAAATAAAACTCATGCCACAAGCAGTCTTTAAAGCTTTGGAGAAAGAAAATTGTTGTCTTATTAAAATGTAAGTTTCTAACATAATGCTAGTTAGTAAACCGTTTATAATAGCCAAAATCATAATACCTAAAATGGGAAAAGGAATTTGGCTTAACTGAAAAAATAAAATAGTTCCAAAATCTCCAATCGAACAACCAATCACGCACCACATAGTATTATAAGCGCTTCTTTTCCAAGTATGTTTGCAGCCCCAATGAAAGGAAGTGTTTGTGGTATCCATATTTATTAGTTTGGAGAGCTTATTTGCATTTGACGCTTATATATTTCATCATTCCAAGTGGATTTTATATAAGCAAGAATATGATCAATATTTTGATCTGTTAGCTTATCTCCAAAGCCAAGCATCTTACCTTTGTAGTCTTTAATTAATTTAGCATAACCGTATTTAATTACATTGTGCAACATTGAATCTGGGTGATGCCAAGTGTGGGCAGTTCCATTTAATGGAGGAGCAAGTCTTTGGCCATCCTCATCTAATTTCATATTCCAGTCTTTGGCACCTGACAAATTTGCTTGATGGCAAGAAGCGCAATTCTGATTATATAAAAGTTTTCCTTGTTCCACTGCTGCTTTAGAATCTCTAGAAATAGGAAAGTGATGATTAGCTGGAGAGCTATTCTGGAAAAGCATTACAATTAATAGAGTGAGCAGAACTTTCTTCATAGAAAGATTGATTGTACTCCTTTTAAGAGGAAACGGAACATGAAATATGAATATGGCTTTTATTTAATTTGAGCATATAAGCAGAAATATGTTGGAACAATTCAAAAGACAATCTTTAGAAACGCAAGGGATTATATTTATGATCTTGTCCCAATTTTTTTTTGCTGCCAACGATGGTTTTGTAAAATACATACTGTTAATTCATGATAATGATATTTCTTTTTTGGGTCAGATCGTTTTTATTCGTGGAATATTTGCAACGATCTTTATTGGCTTGATCTTGTTTGCAAAAAAACAATTAGAATTAAAAAGAATGCTTACATCGAAGCATCTTCTTACGAGGGGATTGATAGAAGCTGTTTGTGGAATATTTTTTTTTCTTGGTCTAGCATCCCTACCTTTTGCAGATTTATATGTTTTGTTGAACTTAGCGCCAATTTTAATCACTGCATCAGGTGCTATTTTATTAAAAGAAGTAGTGGGCTGGAGAAGATGGAGTGCGGTCATTTTAGGGTTTGTGGGAGTGTTGGTTGTAGTGAATCCGGGAGAATTAGAGTTTGGTTATGCCTTTGCTTTTCCACTCATAGCAGCGATTTTGATTACTTATAGAGATACGTATACCAGATCCTTTCAAGATAAATTTGATAGTATTCAAATTGCTTTTGTCACTTGTTTTGTGGTGTGTGTTTGCTACGGCATTTACATGCTATTTTATTTGAAGCCTATTCTTTTAAATGAGTTAATTTTGATTTTAATTTCAGCTATTCTACTTTCTTGTGCTTATATTTTTTCTGTTGCTACGGTAAAAATTGCATCGATCTCTTCTACCTCCACTTTTAGATATACAGTGATTATTTGGGGCTTGTTATTTGGATATTTATTTTTTCAAGAAGTTCCCTCGTACCATATGATAGCAGGAGCCTCTATTGTGGTAGCAAGTGGCTTGTTTATTATTTACCGACAAAAACAAATTGGAATTATTAATTAGTGACCTGGAAAATCAATTAATTTAAAGGTTTTGTAACCTTTAGAAAGTAATTTGTTATTTCCTGGCAAATCAAACAAGTCAATTAAAAATAAAAAAGCAGACACTTTAGCTTTGCATTTTTCTACTATTTTTGCGGAAGCAAGAGCGGTACCCCCAGTTGCAATTAAATCATCTACAATAATCACTTTATCATTTTGGTTGAGGGAATTTTTGTGAACTTCAACAATAGCTGTTCCATACTCAAGTTTGAATTTTTGTGAGATTGTAGTTCCTGGTAATTTATTTTTTTTTCTTAACAAAACTAAAGGTTTTTTATTTAAATAAGCAAGAGCTGAGGCAAACACAAACCCTCTTGCTTCAATAGCGGCAATTTTAGTATGAGGTATTTTTTTTGAAATGGCGTGCATTTTTTTAATAACGTAGCTAAATGCCTTTGGGTCTTCGAGTAAGGTAGTTATGTCTCTAAATAAAATTCCTTTTTTAGGATAGTTAGGAATAGATCTGATATATTTTTTTAAATTCATATTTTAAATTATTACTATATTATTCAAGTATTATGAAAAAGTTATTTGTAGCAGCACTAAAAGAAGAGGTTCCCAATTTAAATTTTTTTCATTTTACCGGAGTAGGGAAAATTAATGCAACCCATGCCATTACACAGCTAATTTTAAAACATCAGCCTGAAGAAATTGTTAATTTTGGCAGCGTCGGCTCTCTCAATAAGGAACTAAAAGGCTTGATTGAGGTTACTAAATTTTATCAAAGAGATATGGATGTGAGAGGGTTAATGAATTTAAAGTTAGGAGAAACTCCTTTTGACTCCATTCAGGAGATCATCACCAATGATGCTGGATATTCATGTGGAACAGGAGATAGCTTTGTCCAAAGCAAAATTGAAATGAATGTAGATGTAGTAGACATGGAAGCGTATGCTCTAGCTAAAATTTGCAAGCTTCACAATGTTGATTTTAAATGTTTTAAATTTATATCAGACAATGCAGATGAAAATGCCAGCAGTGATTGGTTAGAAAATTGCAAAAAAGGTTCTCAACTTTTTCTAGAAATGGCTAAAAATTTTTCTTGGGTTAAGTAGTTGATTTTTTTTCTCACTTCTATATAAAAAATTTTCAATTAAAAGGGGCAAGATATGGTTAAAGTAGGAGATCACGTTACTCTAGATTTTCTAGGAGTTAAGAAGGAGTATAGCCCTGAGTTTTACGAGAATGTTATCAATAAAATTGCCAAAGCTGCGAAAGTTGGCATTGTAAACATTTCTAAATACGAATTTAGTCCCCAAGGTTTAACTATGATTGCTCTATTAAAAGAGAGTCATATGAGCTTTCATACCTTTCCTGAAAATGGGATTATTAGCTTTGATTTTTTTACCTGCGGTAAAGTTAGTCCTATGGTTGCTCACGATATTCTAAAACAAGAAATTGAGCACACAAGTGTGGTTAAAAAAGAATTTCCGCGAGACACTATTCATCCTTATCATGATATTTATAGTTCAGATGGTCATCAAAAAAGTTACATGGTGGAAGAGTTTATTAAAAGCTTCAAATCAGAACAGGGTCAATTTATTGAAATTTTAAAGCTAAAAGAATTTGGAAACGCACTGTTTATCGACAATGAAATCCAAGTCGCTGAAAGTGATGAAATTTTATATTCTTCTACTTTTGTGAACTCTTCACTAGCCTTATCTGCAAACAATGGTTCTGCAGCTATTATAGGTGGTGGCGATGGGGGAGTGGCGAGAGAGTGTATAAAAAATGGTTTTAACTTTGTTGATTGGTTTGAGTTAGACCGAGAAGTGGTAGAGGCTTGCCAAAAGTATCTTCCAGAAGTCTTTAAAAATATAAACAAAAGTAACAACGTTAATTGCATATGGGGAGATGCTTTTAAAAACATTATTAATTGTGAAGATCAAAAATATGACCATTTGTTCATAGATCTAAATGATGATCCTTACTGCATTAACCTAGCGGAAAAAAACATAGATAATGTAAAAAGAATTGTTAAAAAAAATGGTGTAATTACAGTGCAAGTAGGTTCTAAAAATAAAAAACCAAAACAAGTAGATGATTGGATTAGCACTTTAGAAAAAAACTTTGGAAACTCAAAAATTTCAGAAGTGTACATTCCAAGTTTTGATTGTAATTGGAATTTTGTAAGTTCTATTAATAGATAATCTTATATGAAATTTAATGTTGCTTGCTTGCAGTTAACCTGTGGAAGTAATGTTGATCAAAATACTCAAAGTATCTTAAATTTTTCCAATCAAGCAATTCAAGCCAAAGCAGACTTTATTATCACTCCTGAAAATTCATCTATTTTTTCCTCTGATTCAAAAGAACTTTTATCCAAGTCAGAAGGATATGAAAATAATTCTTTCATAAAAACCATCCAAGCTTTTTCTAAAGAAAAGAAAAAGTGGTTCTTGATTGGAGGAATGCCTATTAAAATTTCTTCAACTAAGCTAGCTAATCGATCGTTACTCATTAATCCAAAAGGAGAAATCGTTACGTTTTATGATAAAATACATATGTTTGATGTGATCTTGTCTAAAACTGAAAAATATGAAGAGTCTAAAAAGTTTTTGGCAGGAAAAGATTTAGTCCATGCAGAACTTCCTTGGGGCAAGTTAGGTTTAAGTATTTGTTATGATGTTCGCTTTCCAAAAATGTATAGAAAGCTGGCCAAACTTGGTTGTGATTATTTAAGCATTCCAGCAGCCTTTACCAAAACGACAGGAGAGAAACATTGGCATAGTTTGTTAAAAGCAAGGGCTATTGAAAACTTTTCTTATGTATTTGCTCCAGCACAAGTGGGAACCCATCCAAACCAAAGACAAACGTATGGACATTCTCTTATCATTTCTCCAGATGGAGCTATTTTAGCAGAAAAAAAATTAGGGACTGGTTTTATCATAGCTGAAATTGATAGTGAGCTTCCTACACAACTAAGAGCACGCATCCCAAGTTTAAATTTAGATTAATAAGCTTTATAGCTTTTAACTTCTGAAATAGTAGAGTTGGTAAGACGGTTAATTTCTGCTTTGATTTTAGCTCGATTGTCATTTTCAATATAGACGCTTCTAGCCAATTGAATAAATTTATCACCGAAATCTTTTTGTCGCTCGCATTCTCTTTTTCCTTCTTCAATATCCCACAATGTAAGATTAATGTTTTTAAGCTTAGTGATTTGTTCTTGCAATTCTGGACTGTGCGTTAGGGAGGCTTGATAGGTGCTATGCAAACTATTTAATTCTTTATTAATAATAACCTGCTTTTCAGGGTCGGTAATCTTAACTTTTTTAATTTCTAAAATAGTTATTTTGTCCATTAATTCGCCTGCAGAAATTTCCGAAAGTATTTTATTTGTGGTATTCATAAGTTTATTAGTTATTTTATTACTAGTTTATGTCAAATATTTTAATCATTAAACATGGGTCTCTTGGAGATATAGTTCAAATTTCAGGTATTCTAAAAGATATTAGAAATCATTTTTCTGACAGCTCCATTTCTATCCTTACCTCTAAACCATATCAATCTTTGTTTGAGCAATGTCCTTATGTAGATCGTGTCTTGCTAGATGAGAGAAAAGCTAGATGGAATTTTTTTTATTTGTATGGTCTGGTGTCTAAAATTGTTAAACAACAATTTTCTCAAGTGATTGATTTACAAAATTCTTCACGTACAGAATTTTACCGAAAGTATTTGTTTAATGTTAAACAATGGTCTTCCTCGTATACTATTTTACAACCAGGAGAGACTAAAGAAGCATTTGATCAAGATGGAGTATTGGAACGGTTTCAAGTTCAGTTGCAGCGTAGTTCGATTTCCACAGAACATACTCTAACACCAGATTTTTCATGGGCAGTAGATAAAAGTTTTTCTAACTTACCTTCTAAACCGTATATATTTTTATCTCCTTTTTCTTCTTCTAAATTACCTCATAAAAGATGGCCACATTACCAAGAGCTTATTCAGATTATAAAAAATAAAAGACCAGATATAAATATAGTAGTAGCACCTGGTCCTGGAGAAATAGAATCGTGTAAAGAGTTTAGTGCAACTGTATTGCTAGATGGAGACCGTCCTACTAACTTTTCTCAACTAGCTAGTATTATTCAGCATGCGGACGTTGTTATTGCTAATGACACAGGACCTGCTCATATGGCTGCTCACCTAGGATGTAAAGGGGTGGTTTTATTTGGAGCCCACACGTCTCCACAAAAAGTAAGTATTGAAACGAAAAATTTTAAAGCAATTACGTCAGAGAATTTAGAAGACCTCACTGCCTCATCCGTATGGAACAGTGTGCAGCCTTTATTAAAAAGCTAACTTGTAAAAGCCCAATAAAAAAAGAGGTATTTGTAAACCGAAGTTGGTTATGATCGCTTTGTCTTTATTTAAGATTCCAGAAACAGTCCAGCCTACGACCCCCAACCCATGAAAAAAAATATTAAGAGGATAGATGTTAAGATTAGTAAGTAAAATTCCTGCTAATACCAATGCGGTACTAACCCATTTTAAATACTGTTTTAAAAATGTCATAGGGTCTCCTTTAGGTTTAGATTAATTGTAAATATTTTTGAATTTGATTGTCCCAGTAGAATTGCTTGGAATATTCTTTTGCAGCCTGTCCCATTTCTAGATGCTTATCGTTTTTAAGCATTTGCTGTAAGCAATTGTAAATAGCATCATGATCTGTCCCGTCGCAAAGTAAGCCTGTTTGATTGTTTTTAATAATATCAGCAGCCCCACCAACTAACCCACCTATGCTGGGAGTTTTAAAGCAAGAAGCTTCTAAAAAAGAAATACCAAATCCTTCTACAGAAGCTTTATCTTCAATAGAGGGCATTAAAAATATATCCGCAGCTTCCAATAAGGCATTCTTTAATTCTTCTCTTACATCTCCTAAAAAAATTACATTAGTCTCTAAGTCCATATGACTAGTGATGGAACGTAGATCTTCTTCCTGTTCACCTTCTCCTACAATTAAGTATAAAAAATTAGGATGGATCGCTTGTAAATTTTTTAAAGATAAAATAACTGAATGAAGTCCTTTTCTTCGTTCCAGTCTAGTCACGCTAATCAACTTAGGACTCGTGTTGCCAAACAATTCTAAGGCCTGAGCTTTTGCATCTGAATCTGTTTTTAGAGGAGCGGTAATTCCAG
The DNA here is from genome assembly GCA_008638205.1 of Pelagibacteraceae bacterium. GTDB lineage: Bacteria > Pseudomonadota > Alphaproteobacteria > Pelagibacterales > Pelagibacteraceae > IMCC9063. The sequence continues at coordinate 9,392 of VTPO01000008.1, forward strand.
GATTAATTACTTTAATTTTATTAGAAGGAATTCCTTTTTCTATAGCAAGTTTTTTGGTGAATTGAGAATTGGCAATAATGTATTTTGTTTTTTTTAAACTATTAAGCATTCTCGTATGACGTAAGCTTCTTAGCGGTTGGTTAATATCTTTTCCATGAATTAAACATAGGGTGGGTATTTTTTTACATAGATTTTCAGATACTTTTTCAATGCTTTTCCAATGATCTGCAATTAATGCTCGTGTATCTTTTTGTTCACCGCAGAATATTTCTACTTGATTTTTTTTTCTATATTTTTGAAGGAATTTAAAACCTTTAATGCGCTCTATTCTATAGAATTGCTGATTGTCAAAATCAGAATCTCCATCAGCAGAGTCAGCAAATACCTGAACCTTTCCATGCTTAGCAAGATTGTGAGCTAGATCACCTAGTAACGTCTGCATTCCACCAACTTCTGGAGGAAAACTTCTAGTGGTTATGACAAACATATTATTTCCATTTTATACTACAGCCCATACTAGCAAACTGTTTTTTAGGCCCCAGTCCATTGCTAGCAATTAATTTCATTGCTGATAATAATTCACTTTCACCTTCCATAACAGGAGTTAAATGATTGAGTTTTCTTATTCTACCTCGATACTGAAGTTGTCCTTTGTTATTATAGCCAAAAAAATCAGGGGTACAGACTGCACCAAATTTTTTTGCTACTTCTTGACTTTCATCTAGCAGGTAAGGAAAAGGAAAATGATTTTGTTTTGAAAATAATTTCATATTATCAAAGCTATCCTCAGATTCGTACTCAGTATCATTTGGCATGATGGCAACGGTATGAATACCAAGACCCTTGATTATGCTGCTAATGGTTACAGCTTCTTTCATGATTGCTTTGACATAAGGACAGTGATTGCAAATAAACATAATCAATGTTCCTTCCGGACCTTGAATGTCTTTTAAGCTTACTGTCATTTCTTCTGTAGATAACAAGGAAAAATCTTTGATAGGCTCGTTAAAATTACAAATAGGAGTTTCGATTAAGGACATAATACTAAGAACATTTTATTTACTTAATACTACAAACTTTGCTATGAATGAACCATGATTTATTCCTTAGGAAGCGCAAAGGTTAAAAGAGAGGGTAGGGTTTGGATTGCCCCCACAGCAATTGTAACTGGAGATGTTGTTTTAAAAAATGATGTTAATATTTGGTACGGAGCAGTATTGCGAGGAGATATTGAAACAATTTCTATTGATGAAGGAACTAACATTCAAGACAATAGTGTTTTACATACAGATAATAATTGTAAATTAACGATTGGTAAAAGAATTACCGTAGGCCACTCTGTCATTTTGCATGGATGTAGTATTGAAGATGATTCTTTAATTGGAATGGGTGCCACTATTTTAAATGGAGCTCATATTGGTAAAAATTCTATCATTGGTGCGAACTCTTTAATTACTGAAGGAAAAAAAATACCCGAACGATCTTTAGTTATGGGTTCTCCTGGAAAAGTAATTCGTGAAGTAACAGATGAAGAGATCAAAGCTATTCATGAGAATGCACAAAGGTATATTCAGAATTCCAAAAGATACGAATCGGAAGCGACTGAACAAAAAGATTAATTAAAAAATTTTCTTATAAATTTTATTATATTTCATTTGCAGCGCTTTTTCCTGCAATTCTTCCAAAAACTTGTCCAGAAACTAAACCAGCTCCTCCTGGATAGTTGTAATGAAATAGCCCACCCACCATTTCACCGCATGTAAACAATCCTGGAATAGGTCTCCAATCCGTCCCAATTACTTGAGCATCAGAATTTATTTTTAAACCTCCAAAAGTAAAAGTAATACCGCCAGTTGTAGGGTAGGCTTCATAAGGAGGCTCATCAATTTTTGTTGCCCAGTTACTTTTTGGTAGGCTTAAATCAACAGTCGACAAGCCGTCTTTGCATGTAGGATCAAAATTATTTGCAGATTGTGCGCACAAGTTATATTCTTTGATAGTTTTTAGAGCTTGAGCCTTATCATCAATATCCATTCCTTCAACAAGCTCATCAATAGTGTCAGCAACAATAGGCTCTCCAGTTTTATATCTTGGTTCTAGATGTTGAACAGTTTTTTGATCAAAAATTTGATACGCTTTGCCACCTGGTTGTTTTAATATTTCAGCTCCAAACTTTGCATAGGTATAAAGTTTTGTATCTTCTCCCTCATCAACAAATCGCAATCCTTTTCTATTGATCATAATTCCAAAGGAATAGGACAATCTATTGGACTGATCTCCTCTTTCACGATCTGCAAAGTCTGGCCAATCAGCATCAATTGGTGTTGAATGTCTGCCAGTCCACTGACCGCAAGGCATAGCCCCTATAGATAGGGCCATTCGCAAACCATCTCCTTGATTAAATGAAGTTCCTCTAACTTTCGCTTGGTCCCAAGGCTCACCTAAGTACTGAGCTCTCATTTGTGAATTCGCTTCAAATCCACCGCATCCTAATATTACTGCCTTTGCATATAATTTTTTTAGTCCATCTTTTTCTTTGGATAAAACTCCAATCACTTTCCCTTTATCGTTTTGTAATAATTCCAAAGCTCCTGAGCCATACCTTATTTCTATTCCAGCATTCTTAGATGCTTCAAACCACGAAGCTGATAAGCCTTTACCTTCATGTTTTGCTCGTATTACTACGCCTCCAGGAAAAGTCCATTGACCATTAACTAACACTCCGCAAACAGAGCAGGCAGGTTCACATTCAATTTTAGCTTTTTCTACAGCCCATTTAACTGTGTCGTAAGAATTATCTATTAATATATTTGCTAGTTCTGGATCAGACCTGCCTTGCGTTACTCTTAACAAATCCTCTTTATATCTTTTTTTGGTATAAGGTTGAATGCCGTCATAAAAATTAAGAAATTTATTTTCCACACCAGGTAAAAATGGCTTAAGCATTCTAGAATCATCAAAAGCAATTCTTAAAATTCCACCAGACCAATGAGTGTTTCCACCCCTCATCTCTTCGTGTGCTTTTTCTAAAATTACAACTTTATCAGCACCACTTTCTTTTGCTGATAAAGCAGCAGCTTGCGCTGCATTACCTGCTCCAACAATTATTACATCGTATTCAGACATATTAATTAATTTATATCTAAATTTTTCTTAAAGTTTCAACAACTTTTGGTTGAACTATTGATTTCTAATTAAAGGATAGACTTTAGGGTTTAAATATTTCAAGTTAGTTAACATTATAAGAACCAAGGTAACCAATCCAATAGAACCACCAAGATAAAACAGCACTTTCAAATCAAACAACCAAACTAAATTAAAAATAGTTTGAATGACAAACTTAGATCCAACCGTTGCGAAGAATACAGCAATTAATATCACTGATGAAAAGATAATTACAAACTCAATAATAGAAGACATCACGACCTCTCTTTTAGAAAAACCTAAAATTTTAAAGACTAAATTTTGGAACTCTTTCACTTTCCCTTGAACCATAATGGCGCTAGAGATTACGATAAGACCAATAATAATAGTAATGGCTGAAATAAGAATAACAGCAATAAATATTTTATTTAATATATCGGTGACTTTGGTTAAGTAGTCAGCAATTTTAATCATAGAAAGACTAGGCAGTACTTCTAGCATCTTTGCCTCATTAAATTGTTTAGGGTCTTTAAATTTTGCAGTTGCCAGGTATTCATGGGGTATGTTTTTTGCAAATTGAGGGTTAAATAACATAGCAAAATTAATACTGAGGTCTCGATATTCTACATCTCTAAAGTTAACTATAGTGCCTTCGATTTCTCTTCCATAAATATTAAGAGTGAAGATATCGCCTAGCTTTATTCCAAAATCTTTCCCAACTTTTGCGTCTAAAGAGATTTGTAATTGATCCGGCTTATTAAGGTCCCACCAGTTTCCTTCCAAAATGGGATTGTCTATAGGAGGTTCATCAACCCAAGAGGAACGGCGTTCTCTACCAATCACCCAAGAACTATCGTTATCAGCGGTGATATAAGAGGCAGGATCTACTCCGTTAATTTTAGAAATTCCAGAAGAAATAATAGGAACTACTTCCAAACGAACATTGGGGTCCATGGCAACAATAGCTTTTGTAAATTTATTTTCTTCACCATTTTGAATTCCTAGGAAAAAATAATCAGGTGCAATATCAGGAATGGATTTTCCAATTTCTCTTTTAAAATTAGTACCCACCAAAGCTAAGGTTAAAAGCAAAGTTACCCCTAAGCCTAAAGACATAATAGTAATAGGCGTTATACTTTTGGTTTGGGTAATATTCTTAATGGATACCTTTAAAGAGATATTAGAAGTATTTTTTAATGTTTTTAATAAATAAACAATAAGTTTTGATAATAAGAAAAAAACTATTAAACAAACAAAGAAAGCTGCAAAGTAACCCAAACTATAAATAGGTCTTGCCGAACCTAGGGTGAATAAAAGAATGAGCAGTCCCAATAAACACAAACTAACCGCAATAGATGTTTTGGTATAAAAAAACTGCAAATTTTGAAATACGTTTCTAAACAAGTTGGAAGCTTTAACTTGGTCGATAGCATTAATAGTAGGGATTGAAAAAATAACTAACACCAACAGACCCACTAAAAATATTTTAAAAAAATTAATAAAGGAAAAAATAGGTTTAATGTTAAGTCCTAGATTGGAAGATAAATAACCATCTGCAAGAGGAACCAGCAAGAAGCTTAATCCATAAGCAAAAATACTAATGACACTTAATAAAATAAATAATTGTAAATAATAAATTGCCTTGATGCTGAATGAATTGAAGCCAAGGGCTTTTCTTACAGCAATGGACATATTGTTTTGATTAATAAAAGAGAGCAGGGTATTAGCAATTCCAATTCCAGCAATTAGCATCGCACTAATAGAAACTAAAGACAGGAACTGAGAAAAATTGTTAATCACTCTTTTTAATCCGCTCGCTGAATTTTCTGGATAGCGTAAACTTACTTTTTTGTCCTCTTCAAATAGTTTTTGAATTCTAGCTCTTAATGCTTGGGTGTTTGCGCCTTCTGGAAACCGCACTTTATATTCATGATTTAAAAAGCTTCCTAAATTATTTAATTGTAGGAGTTCTAGAGTTTGCTTGCCTGCTAAAGCAAAATCACCAAAGGTAACAAATCCACTAACATCAGGAACTGATTTAATCACACCTACTACGCTAAAAAGTTGATCTTGAACTTTAATCTTGTCATTCACTTTTAGTTGTAACGTTTTGTAAATATTTTCATTTACTAAAATAGTATTCTGTTCTTGGTGAATTCTTTGCAAAGCTCCTCGAGGCTCATACATAACCTCTCCATATAAAGGATAAAGCTCATCTACAGTTTTAATTATAGTAAATAGAGATTGATTATTTTCTTTATTGTTAGTTGAAAGCATTGTGGTGAATTCGACCATCTGCGAGATGGTGGCAAATTCCTTTACTTTGTTTACTAAAGTGAGATTGCCTGGAATTCTATTATAATCAATTTCAAGATCCCCTCCGAGCAAAGCTCTAGAATTATCATTCAGTTCTTTTTTTAAACTCTGTTCAATAGTCAAGATAGAGCTCAAGACGAATAAGCTAATAAAAAGGGTAATAACAATACTAGAAATTTTTTTATAATTTCTGCCCAAATCTCTTAGAGCGTATGTAACAATTAAGCCTAGCTGGGTCGATTTAAGCAATGTTCCCATCTTTAATTTTAATTTTTCTTTTTGCTCGGTTAGCCAGTTTAGGATCGTGGGTCACCATGATTAAGGAAGAGCCTTCTTCTTTGACATATCTAAATAAAATATCTGCAATCATCGCTGAGTTGTCACTATCTAAGTTTCCGGTAGGCTCATCTGCTAAAATCAATTCTGGTTTCATGGCAATGGCACGTGCAATGGCAACTCGTTGTTGTTCTCCTCCTGATAATTGACTGGGAAGATTGTTTAAACGATGCTTTAGACCAAAACGATCTAACAATTCTTTCGCTCGTTCATTAGGGTTGGTGAATTTATTTAACTCTAAAGTGAGAGCAACATTTTCTACAGCAGTATAATTTGGAATTAAATAAAAAGACTGAAAAATGATTCCTATGTGTTTTCGTCTAATCTCTGAGACCTCATCTTCATTTAATTTCGTAATTTCCTGATCTTGAAAAAAGATCTTACCTGAGGTGACTTTCTCCAATCCCGCAATCAACATGATGAGACTAGTTTTTCCAGAACCGCTTTCCCCTACAATAGAGATGGTTTCTTTGGTTTTAGTTTCAAAGTTAATGTTTTGTAAAACTTTTATGACTTCTTTACCTGTTTGGTATTTAAGATTGATCTTTTTTAATTTAAGAAGAGTAGGCATGAATAAAAGTTTAATTATTAAAATTATCGTACTGTGTCTAGTGAGCATAACCGCCTCAGCCCAAGATAAAGTAGTGTTAGTAGGAGATAGTTTGATGGCGGGATACGGCTTGCCGAAAGAACAGCAATTATCGACGGTCCTTGAAAAAAATCTTCAAAAAAAAGGTTATAATATCAAAATTATTAATGGCAGTGTTTCTGGAAGCACCTCTTCGGGTGGATTGAATAGAGTTAAATGGACTTTAGAAGAACCTAATATTAATTTATTGATTTTGGGATTAGGTGCCAATGATATGTTACGAGGTATTGACCCCAAAGAGACAAAAAATAATTTAGATAATATTATTCAAATTGCGCAAGCCAAAAACATTAAAATAATCTTGGCCGGAATGCTAGCTCCTACCACCCATGGAATAGATTATAAAAAAAACTTTGATCGAATTTACCCTTCTTTAGCCACTCAATATAAATTACCTCTTATTCCTTTCTTATTAGAAGGAGTTGCAATGAAACCTGAGCTTAATCAAAGCGATGGTATTCATCCAAATGAGCAAGGTACCATCATTATGAGTGCTACGTTGGAAAAAGGCATTGTAAAATTTGTTAAAAAAACAAAGTAATATTTATTTAATTAATTTAAAATAAAGAACAGGTAAGCAAAGTAGCTAGATAGCATTAGTGTTCCCATGACACGACCAATAGGAACGCGAAAGAATACTAATCCAGCAAACAGTATAGATGCAACTGTCATTTCAATAATTCCTTTATTCGCCATAGCTTCTGTGATGGGAATAGGTTGAACTAAAATAGTAATTCCCAAAATTCCCAAAATATTAAAAATATTACTTCCTAAGATATTTCCAATAATGATGTCGTTTTGTTTTTTAATAGAAGCTAGTATAGCAGTAGTTAATTCTGGAAGAGAAGTTCCAATTGCCACCACTGTTAAACCAATGACTGCCTCTGAAATATTAAAAGATCTGGCTATCGTCACTGCAGAGTTAATTAATAAATGCCCGCCCGCAATTAACAAAGCTATTCCCACTAAGCAGTAACACGCAATCTTAATCCCAGACTTTTCTTTCTTTGCTTGATCATGTTGTTGATTTTTATCAGCCACATCTGATCGGTAAGAAAAAAAAATATACAAAGACAAGGCAATCAAAAAGGCAATACCGACCATGCCATTTAATACATCTAAAGTTTTAACTACAATGAGAGCTAAGGTGCACAGCAACATTACCACCACATCTTTAGCGGCACTTTTTTCATTGGTAAAAATAGGACTTACGATAGCAGCAATCGCTATAACTAATAAAATATTGGCAGTGTTACTTCCTATGATATTTCCCAATGCAATATCAGGGTATCCAGTTAGAACCGCCTCTAAAGATACAGTTAATTCTGGTAAGCTAGTTCCAAAGCCAATCACTAAAGCACTGACTAATAGTTTGGATAATTTTAATTTATGAGCTAAAGCCAGGGTCCCTCGTAAGGTACTTTCTCCCCCTACATATAAAAGACCAAACCCAAGTAAAAAAAATATAACTGCATTTATCATAGTGTTAAAAAAAAGCTTTAAAGCAAAAATAGCTTATAAGCATCTATTTTTTTTATATCTTTGCTGGCCTAATAACTTCAATGATTTTATGCGCAAATAATAATGCGAACGTATATTTGTGAAAAAATTAATTTTTTAATACTTATTCGTGCTCACCGCCGGGATCGCCTTTGGGTAGTTCTACTTTTTTACCTGCAATCCATAAGTTTTGCCTAGATCTAGTCGGAGTATGATATTGCGAATGCATTCTAAATTCCTTCGCATTGTGAAACTGTTTAAAGGTATAGTAAGCAGCAAAAATAACCAGTAAATGCGATATAAGAGTAATCACCCAGCCTGTTACAAAAAATACATTAGTAAAAATCCACAAACTAAAGGCTGTAGACCACACACCACTCAACACAATTAATAGCTGCAGTCGTACTGTTTTGGGAAGAGCTCTCAAATCATTTTGAGTATCATCAAACAAAATGTTTGCCGCATCTGTTAGCATTTGAGTTAATTTATTCATTATAATTTATCTTTATATAGTACTTGTTTTGAATTTTCATCTTTTTTTATAAAAAAACTTTTGGCTATTAATTTAAATAAATAAGACTAGATAGGCCAACAGAGATTGCTGCGACAAAACCAACTAATAATGGTTTAAGCCCTATTTTTTTAAATGAACTTATTTTTATTTGCAGTCCTAAAGCAACCATAGAAATTAAAATCATATATTTAGAAGCAATTTTGATCATCATTATCAAATTCTCCCAATAGAGGTGGTAGTTAGTATTTATGATAAATATATCTCCCGTAGTTCTAGCTAATGAGAGTGAAATAAAACCTAAAACAAAAAATGGAAAAAATTTTACAATTGAGCTTTTGTTTTTTGTTTTTTTACGATCGTAGAAATAAGTAAGCAAGGGGATTAAAATTATTAAAAAAGAGTTTCTTAGTAATTTAGTAGTCATGGAAGCCTCCAGGGCAACAGGACTAGAAAATGTTTCTTGATAAATAAGCCCCGCAGCGCTTACTTGCGCTGTGTCATGAATAGCTGCTCCTAAAAAAATTCCTGCATTTATATCGTTTCCATTAAACATGTAATGAGCCATATAAGGATATGCTACCACTGCAATCAAACCAAAGACCGTAACGACACCAACGGCATAGCCAGTATCATGTTGATTGGATTTGATAATAGTAGAAGTTGCAGCAATAGCTGTTACTCCGCAAATACTGGTTCCCATAAATATTAAAATGATTAAATTTTTAGATATTTTAAAACATTTTCCGAGCAATATAAGAATAGCAAAAACTAAAAGAATATTTATAATAATTAGCAATACAGAGCTTAATCCATACTTAAAGAGCTCGTGAATACTCAATCCAATTCCTAGCAGAGCAATTCCAACCTTTAATACATTGGTTAAAATAAAACTTATTAATTGATTGGTATGTTTGGAAAAAGTAACAAGATTACCAACTAACAGACCAACCATTATGCAGAAAAATGCCGGGGAGATTATATAATTATTTAATAAGAAAAAATTACTTAGAACAATTGATATTAACAAAGTAATTATAAATAAAGATATGCCTTTAGCGTATTTCATAATTGTTAAAGCAAAAAAGATTTGTAAGCTTCTGTCTTTTGGATCCATTCTTTGGGAATGGATTTTATTCCTTTAAAAGCAGCAAAGTAGGCGCCCACAAAATTAGCTCTAGAACAATTACATCCACCCGCTTTAATTGTCTTTAACACTGCGCTTTTGTAATTTTTTGAAGTAATGATAGCATGAAGTGCACCACAGAAAGTTCCTGGGTAGCTGCAGGCCATTCCCATTTTTTTGACCACCATATTGTGTGGTTTTTTTTTAAGAGCTTTTACTTCTTTAATTTTGATAATTACTCCCTTGAAATAAGATTTGTTTTTATTTTGCTTAAGAAAAGCATCTACCGGATTTTTTAAGCCTTTATCTGCCAAATTAATGATCATCAGTTTAGCCAAAGCATACTCCATACTAAGTTTAGTATTTGCCACTGCACTCACTACGCGTTTTATATTTTTAAATGATTGATAATATAAGAAATAGGGAAGTGCTGCACAGTAACCATCGGACTCATTTACTTTAATTCCACCTGTAATTTTTTTCTTCCTTTTAATATTTTGAATAGTTTCCATAATATTTTGATGAATCCATGGGCCTTTAATCTTACTTCTCCATTTAATTTTTTTATATTTTTTTCGTAAAGTTAGGTTCTTCCAATACAAAGAACTTGGACCAAAGTTTTTTACTATATTTTTTTTAAAAACAGACAGTATGCCTTTTTCATTTTGATCTTCTTTCAAAGAGCGGAACATTACTTGTCCTACATCATTATATCCTGACACTTTGCCTGTTTTGATAGAATAAAATGGGCTTTTATTCTCCTTAAAAAAAGCAAAGTCTTTTTTCCCTTTAATATGTTTTTGTAGGGTTTTTTGGTCATAGATCCAATGCAAAGGCCTAGCGGCAGCATCTGCAACAGTTGCTCCTAAAAAAATATGAAATTTATCGAACATGAATCAACCTTACATGGTTTGTTTCTGTTTTTGAATAGAAGTATTCGAAATGTTATTCTATTCATGATTAAAGTATTATTATGAAACTATTAAAACATTGGGACGACAATAATTGGCTGTCTTCTAAAAAATATATAGATGCTTTTTGTGTCTTTGTGTCGAAACAAGTTCGATTCCGTAAAGATACAAGAATTTTAGATATTGGTTGTGGCCGCGGTAAAATTGCAGGAGCCTTTAAGAGAAAGTTTAAACTACTCAATAAGCCAATAGGAATTGATATTATTCATCACCAAGACAAGGATAAAGATATCGAATTTAAAAAAACAGATATTTTTAGTTACTTGGAAAAAAACAAAAATTCTTTTGATCTTATTCTTATCAAGCAAACTATTCATTTTTTTAACCCCACCCAAATTAAAAAATTATTAAGACTTTGTAAAAACAACCTGTCTTCTAATGGGGTAATGCTTATCTTCAGTTTAGAAACTCATCGCAATCAAATACCCTGTTTTTCATTAATGAAATCAAGATTACAACAAGGGTTAAAAAGAGATGTTAAGATTCAAAAAATAATAACAAAGTCTTTATCAGGATTGGCCAAAAATAAATTTCACTTTTCTGTTAAAATTAGAAAAGGCAAATATATCGAAATGATTAAGAAGCGATATATCTCCTGTCTTTTAGATCTTAGCCAAGACGAAATTGATCAAGGGATACAAGAATTTAAGCATCAGCACAAAGCTACGATAGCATTTAAAGACACCTTAACTTGCATGAAGTATATTTGGGCATGACTCAATATGATGTAATTATCCTTGGCGCAGGCGCCGCAGGTTTAATGAGTGCGATCGAAGCTGGCAAAAGAGGAAGAAGTGTTTTGGTCATAGATCATGCCAAAAAAATTGGAGAAAAAATTCGTATCTCTGGTGGCGGACGATGTAATTTTACTAATATTCACACCCACGCTAATAAATTTATTTCAAAGAATCCTAATTTTGTAAAATCGGCTTTAAGCCAATACACAGCAGATGATTTTGTTGATCTGGTTAAGAAGCATAAGATTGCTTTTCATGAAAAAAAATTAGGACAATTATTTTGTGATGATAGCGCCCAACAAATCATCGATATGCTATTGCTAGAATGTGAAAAAGCCAAGGTTACTATACTAAAAGACACTAAGATTACAAACGTGGGCATGCAAGAGAAACAATATTTTGTGGAATACAATCTGAAGAAATATTTTTGCCATTCTCTAATAGTTGCAACAGGAGGCTTATCTATTCCTAAAATCGGCGCTAGTAAATTTGGTTACGATCTAGCAGAGCAGTTTGGTATGAATATCATCGAACCCTTACCAGCGCTGGTTCCTTTAACGTTCACAGAAAAATTATTAAATATGTGTAAAGAATTAAGTGGTCTATCCGTAGAGGCAGCAGTTTCTTTTAAAAAAACATTGTTTGAAGAGGGAATGTTATTTACCCACCGAGGACTAAGTGGACCTTCGATTTTACAAATTTCTTCATATTGGATATTGGGAGAAAAGATAAAGATCAATCTTGCTCCGAAAGCCAATATATTTTCTTTATTACAAAATGCTAAAGCAAATTATCCCACTCAGGACATTCAAAGCAGCGTATCAGAGATACTTCCTAAACGATTAGCCCAGATGATTTGTAAAGAGCAGGGTGTGAGCGGACATATATGTGAATTATCCAACAAGGTGTTACAACAGTTAAGCGATTCCATTAACGCTTGGACAGTGAACCCCACAGGTTCAGAAGGTTACCGAACAGCCGAAGTTACCTTGGGAGGAGTAGATACGAATGAAATCTCTTCTAAGACCATGATGTCGTTGAAGTACCCTGGGTTATTTTTTATAGGCGAGGTTATGGATGTAACTGGCCACTTAGGCGGATACAATTTTCAGTGGGCCTGGTCTTCAGGCTATGTAGCAGGACAGTACGCTTAATTGATTAATCTGAATCTTTTTTAACCACCACTTTTTCTTTTGTTTCGGTCGAACGACTTCCTGTTCTCTTTTTAAAAAACTTCTTTTTACGAAACTTTTTTTTATGAAAAGTTTTTTTACCAGGCTTGTCATCAGAATCAGAAGTATCTTTATGGAAGGTCTTTTCTTTATTAAATGGCTCCTCAATAGCTACTTCCTCTTCATTCTTTAACTCTTCTAGTTCTTTTTTCTTACTGTCTTTAAAGGATATTCTAAAATCATCTGATAAAAAATCAGGGTTGGCATTAAATTTTATTTTAAATTTAAATTTTTTCTCAAAAAAGTCTATTTCATCCTTCATATTGGCTTGAATAAAATCAATAATTTTCTTAGGAAGATCCACATCTACTGTTTTTACTTTTGGGATAGAAAATATTTTTTCTTCTATAAGTTTTAGTATCTTTTGAGAAAAGGATTCAACACTTAGTATTGTTTTCCATTGAATAGAGCTTTCCCGTAATCTTTGCCTCGTCATCTCAAGAAGGCCAAAATTACTTATTTTTCCCACCTGAACTCTAGCTTTATCGTTTCGTAATGCTTCTTTTAATTTTTTTTCAACTAACCTTCGGTTAGAATAGTTTTCCATATCAATAAAATCGATTACAATTAAACCAGCCAAGTCTCTAAGTTTTGCCTGTCTTGCAATTTCAACAGCAGCTTCGATGTTGGTATTCAAGGCTGTTTTTTCAATATTTCGTTCCTTGGTAGATCTTCCGGAGTTAATATCAATCGCAACCAAAGCTTCGGTAGGATTGATGATTAAATAACCGCCTGATTTTAAATTAATTCTTGGTTCAAAAATTTGATTAAGATATTTTTCTATTTCCTTGGAGTGGAATAAGGGAATTTTACCTTTGTATTTTTTTATTTTTTTTACCTGATCTTTGGCAATAATCTCAGCATATTTTTTTGCTTTATCAAAACCTTTTTCTCCATCAACGGTCACTTCCTTTATGTCATTGCTAAAAAAATCTCTGATTGTTCTGTAAATGACATCTCCTTCTTCATGAATGAGAGTTGGAGCATTAGATGTTAGAGTTTTTTCTTTTATCTCCTCCCATATTTGAACCAGCACATCTAAATCGTTTTTAATTTCATTTTGAGTTTTTTTGGCACCAGCAGTTCGCACAATCAAACCCATTGTTTCCGGTATGGTTAATTCTTTAATAATGCCTCTGATATTTTTTCTATCTTGAGAATTGAAAATTTTTCTAGAAATACCACCGCCTTTGGCAGTGTTTGGCATAAGTACTATATATTTTCCAGCTAGAGATAAGAAAGTAGTAAGAGCAGCTCCTTTTTTTCCACGCTCTTCTTTTACAATTTGAAGAAGTATTATTTGTCCAGGCTTGATTACTTCTTGAATTCTATATCTTTTGAATTTTTTCTTAGCTCTTATATCGCTGATTTTTTTTTCGTAAGAATTCTTTTCTAACTCAGGAATCTCTGTTTCAGAGCTATCTTCTCCGTCTTCAGAATTTTTTAAATCCTCATCTGATGCATCTTCAGTAGATTCGTCTTCAGAATCATCACTTTCAGATTCGTTTGAGGAATTAGAATCTTCGGGACTTAGCTCATTAGTCTCTTCTTCTAATTCTTTTCTTAATTCTTCTTCTTCTTTAAGAATTAGCTCTTTGTCAGCTAGGGGTATTTGATAATACTGAGTTTGAATGTCATTAAATGCTAAAAAGCCATGACGCTCATTTCCAAAATCAACAAAAGCTGCCTGTAAAGAAGGCTCTATTCTACTTATTCGGCCTAGGAATATATTTCCCTTAAGCTGTTTCTTTTGCTCATTTTCATACTCATACTCTTCAACTCCGTTATCAGATTTGATAGCAACTCTCGTTTGTTTCTCTTGAGAAGCATCAATAAGAATCTCTTTTTCCATGTTGTTAATTTCCAGTTTGTGTTGTTTAAGATAATTTTCATAAAAAACTTTTTAATATTCAATTGTTAGATAATATTGTATTTGCTCACTTTTGAAAGAAATAATAGTTAAAAAATACAAATAAATCAAAAAAAGGACAATTTCTACTGATTTAAGAAAGCCATGAGTCAAATGATTAGAACTTTAATATTAGGCATTTTATCAATTACTTTTTTAGGTTTTTTAACAGCCTTTTTGATCTTGTGGTATTTTTCCAACGATTTACCTAATTATCGTTTTTTAGAAACTTACAAACCTGCAGTATCTAGTAAAATTTATAATAATAATGGCGACATAGCTGCTGACTTTGCAGTTCAAAAAAGAACTTTTGTTAGCATTGATGAAATTCCAGATTTTGTAATCAATGCTTTTTTATCCGCAGAAGATAAAAACTTTTTCAATCATCCTGGGATCGATGCAAAAGGAATAACTAGAGCTGTCTTTAACAATCTTCAAAATATTGTAAGTGGAAAAAGATTGGAGGGTGCTTCTACCATTACCCAACAAGTAGCAAAAAATTTTTTACTAACTTCAGATGTCTCGCTCTCACGAAAAGTAAAAGAAGCAATTTTAGCATTTAGAATTGAAAAATATTTAAGTAAAAAAAGAATTTTAGAGCTCTATCTTAATGAAATTTATCTTGGCGAAAGAGCTTATGGAATAGCTTCTGCAAGTATGGTTTATTTTGACAAGTCATTAAAAGAACTGAGTATTTCTGAGGCAGCATTATTAGCCACTCTTCCAAAAGCTCCCAGTACCTACAATCCTTATCGAAATTTAAATACTACTTTAAAAAGAAAAGACTGGGTATTAGCAAGAATGCTAGAAAATAATTTTTTAAGCAAGAATGGTTATGAAAAAGAAATTAAAAAGACAATTGTTTTAAAAAAAAGAAAGTTGAATTTTTACAATGAGTCCCTTTTTTTTACAGAAGAAGTCAGGCGTTTCTTGTTTGAAAAATATGGTGAAGATGTTCTTTATAAACAAGGTCTATACGTTAAAACCTCATTGAATAATAACCTTCAATCAATAGCAACTGCAGCATTGAGAAAGCATGTCGAGCTTTATGATAGAAGACATGGTTGGAGAGGACCTATAAAAAATGTAAAGACAGCCGACAACTGGAAGAAAAGTATTAATTTAAAAAAATATGATAAATTAAGTGATTGGAAGGTAGCTATAGTTACCAATGTCCAAGAATCTTTTGCCGAAATAGAAACTTCAGACAATACCTTAGCAAAAATTAATCTAGAAAATCTCAAATGGGCACGACAACATGTTAATACTACAGATCTTGGACCAGCAATTGTAAATGTAAATCAAGTTTTGAAAATTAATGATCTGATATGGGTGGAGAAAAATAAGAAAAATAACAGTTGGTACTTGAGACAAATTCCAGAAGTAAATGGATCGGTAATTATTTTAAATCCTTGGAATGGACGAATTTATGCAATGGTTGGAGGTTATAGTTTTGATTTAAGTCAATTTAACAGAGCAACACAGGCAAAAAGACAGCCTGGATCAGCTCTTAAACCTTTTGTTTATGCTGCAGCTCTTGAAAATGGATACCAACCCAACAGTTTTCTTTTAGATGCTCCTTACATTTCGCAGCAAACCAAAAGCCAAGCAAAATGGAAACCATCCAACTATGGAAACAAATTTTATGGGATGGGCACTCTTAGATCTGGAGTAGAAAAGTCACGAAATCTTATGACTATTCGTTTAGCGCAATCGGTAGGAAATAAAAAAATTTTGGACCTAACTAAAAAATTAAAAATTTATGAAAATCCAGATAATTTACTTTCTTTTTCATTGGGAGCTGGTGAAACTACTTTGTTAAATCTTACTAATGCCTACGGAGCATTTGTCAATGGCGGAACCATGCCACGCCCATCTTTAGTTGATTTAATACAAGATCAAAATGGAAAAACGATCTATAAAAAAGAAAGTTATCAATGCAATGGATGTGATCAGATTTCTATTAACAAGGAAGAATATCCAAGAGTAGAAAATACAGAAAGTAGAATTTTAAGCGAAGCATCTTCCTATCAGTCAGTTTCAATCCTAGAAGGAGTTGTGGACAGAGGCACCGGAAAAAGAATGAGGCCTTTGCAAATTCCACTTGCCGGGAAGACAGGTACAACTAATGATAATATGGATGCCTGGTTTATTGGGTTTACACCAGATTTGGTGATTGGTACGTACGTTGGTTTCGATAATCCTAAAACATTAGGAAAGTTTGAAACAGGCGCTAAGGCTGCCTTGCCTATATTTCAAGATATTGTGCAAAATTTACCCAAAAAAAACATCTCCTCTTTTTTTAAAATTCCACCATCTGTGAATTTAGCTCCTATTAATATAATATCTGGATTGAGCGATAAGAAACAAAAAAACAATACTTTTTTAGAGGCATTTAAATTAAATGAATTTCCTAAAGACAAACATATAGATTTAAATAAAAAACTAAGTACAGTTTATTAATTATGTTCGAGCAAAAAAAAATTATTTTAAGTTTAGAAGATTCTTTATCTAAGATATGGAGTTATCTTTGACAAAATTCACTGTATTAAAAAAATAGAAGAAATTGAAATTGAAATAAGTAAGCCTGATTTTTGGAATGATAATCAGAACGCTCAATTGGTTATTAAAGAGAAAAACCACCTTGAAAAAATTTTAAATGATTACAAGTCTTACAAAGAAGAGCTCACGAATATTAAGGAGTTGGTAGAATTAAATACAAAAGACAATGATGAAAATCTAACTAAAGAGCTAGAGACGAGTTTAAAAAAACTTGAATTAAAAATAAGAGAGATAGAACTCTTTTGCTTTCTATCTAAAAAAAATGATGAGCTAGATGTGTATGTGGAAATTCACGCAGGAGCTGGAGGTACAGAGAGTCAAGATTGGGCTGAAATGCTGAGGACCATGTATATAAAATGGGCTGAAAAAAAATCTTTTTCTTTTAGTTTAATCAGTGAAACAAAGGGTGAGGAAGTAGGATTTAAATCTTCTACCATTAAAATCGAAGGAAAATATGCCTATGGATTTCTTAGACATGAATCGGGAGTTCACCGGTTAGTTAGAATTTCTCCTTTCGATTCTGATAAAAGACGTCACACTAGCTTTGCAAGTGTCTGGGTATATCCTGTTGTTAATGAAAGTGTAGTGGTGGATATAAATGAGAAAGATTTGAGAATAGATACCTACAGGTCTAGTGGTGCGGGAGGTCAGCACGTCAATACGACTGATAGTGCTGTGAGAATAACTCATCAACCAACTAATATTGTTGTGCAATGTCAAAACGAAAGATCGCAACACAAAAATAAAGACACTGCTATGAATATGTTAAAAGCCAGATTGTATGAGCTAGAACTTCAAAAGAAAAAAGAAGAAAGTAAATCTGTAGAATCAAGCAAAACTGATATTGGATGGGGCCACCAAATAAGATCTTATGTACTGCAACCTTATCAAATGGTAAAAGATAGCCGCACAGGATTGGAAAGAACCGACCCCGATAAAGTTTTAGATGGACATTTAAACCCTTTTTTAGAAGAGTCTTTGTATAAATTAAACTAAATTATGAAATTAATAAAATTTTTATCTTTTTTACTAGTCTTTATTTTTATTTTATTTTTAATTTCGATTAATGGATTTAGCACATCATCATTCAACACAACTGTTAAAGAAAAAATAGAAAAGAGACTTGCTGGTAGTGTCATAAACTTTTCTAATATAAAAATTTCTTTAGACCCTAGTACTTTTGCAATTAATGCAAAACTGAATGACCCAGAGTTTTCTTTTAAAAACAAAAAAATTGAAGTAAAAAATTTAAGTACTCAATTAAACTTGGTATCTATTTTTCAAGATGAAAAGAGATTTAAATCTTCTTTTTTAGAAATAGGAAAAACAGATATTTTAACTTTACTTCCTTTGCTAAGAGACTTTAACCTCAATGCTTATCAAACACTTTCAGAAAGAATTCTTTCTGGTGCCTTAGAGGGAAGCGCAAGTATAGATTTTGAAACAAAATCTAACAATCTGTTTCAGGGAACTATCACCGATCTTACAGTTCAGATCTATGAAAACGTACCTTATGCAACCAATATAAATGCTGAGTTTGAATATAGTAATTCAGATTTGAATATTAAGGTCGAAAAGGGAAAATTATCTGATTTGAATATTGCAAAATCAAACATTTCTTTAAATCACAAAGATTTAAATAATATTTTAATTAATACGAATATTTCGATCACAGGAAATGTTGATTATTTAGCTAATCTGAAAGAGTTCAAAAAAATTAGCAGTGAAGTGTTTCCAGCAGGTATAGAAAAGCTAAAAGGAGATCTCGACATATCTTTGTCGATAGATCTAAAGACCGATAGTAGTTTTGTCATTCGTGATATTAAAAGCCAAAGCACCATTAAGGTAAGTGAAGCTGGTTTTGATTTTTATGTAAAAAAAAAGAACGATGCTAATAGAATAAGTGTTTCGCAAATTAATTTTATCACTGAATTAAAAAATAAAAATCTCAATACAAAAGGAAAATTTTTAGCAAACAACAAACCTATCGCTTTTTCTTTAGCCAACCAGTTAAATTCAAAAGATTTTAAAGCTAGTTTTTCAGGTGCGATTGATACTAACGATTTCAACAATTATATACAAATCAAAGCCATACAAGGGGTGGTAGGATTTAAAATAGACGTAAGCCAAGCTTTAAATAAAAAAAATACTGATATTGCATTGGATTTGGAAAAATCATTGGTTCAATTGGATATAATTAATTATACAAAAAAACCAGATATTAAAGCCAATCTCAATTTTCAAATAGTTCACAAATCAAAAAATAATATTAGCATTCCTAATTTGACATACTCGAGCAAAGATACGGATGTGAAAATTCTTAACTTGATCCTCGATAAGGATTATAAAATTTATAATTTTAAATCAATGAAGGTGAGTACTGAAAATAACTCATTTACCGCAACTAAGAATAAAAAAAACATTACTACTCAAGGAAGTTCTTTAGATCTCAGACAGTTTGTAAAATCTCTTGTCAAAACAAAAAAGAAAAGAAAAGCTTTATCTCCTAAATTTAATGCAAGTGTTAATGCTAAAATTAAAAATATATTGGTAGGAGATGACAAATTAAATAACGCAGTTTTTTCTGGTGTTATTAAAAATGGCTCTTATCAATCCTTAAATGCATTTGGTTCATTTTCCAATACAGAAACAGCATCGATTCAAATCTCTAAAAATAAGAGCAATAATTTAGAAACTGTATTAATTTCAGATCGCTCTAGACCTTTTTTATCAGGATTAAGTTTTGCCAATAGTTTTTCTAACGGTGCACTTAATTTCTCTTCAGAACGACTGAGCCAAGATCATTCCACTTCTAAAGTAATTTTAAATAAATTTTATGTAAAAAAAATGCCTGTTCTTGCAAATCTTTTGTCCTTAACTTCCTTCACTGGTTTGGTGGATACCTTACAAGGAAAGGGTGTTTTTTTTGACAAGTCTTACTTGGAGTTTGAAAAGAAAAATGGAATTTTGACAATTGTAGATGCTTATGGAACCGGAGATTCTTTAGGATATATTTTAGAAGGTAAAATTAATGCCGATGGTTATGTAAGTTTTGCAGGAAGTTTGGCTCCAGCTTACGTACTGAATAGACTAGTAAGAGGCATTCCTATTATTGGAAAAATAATCACAGGTAAGCAAGGGGACGGTGTGTTTGGTGCTAGTTTTAAAATTAAAGGTCAGCCGGGATCTTTGAAAACAACGGTTAATCCTATTAAAACATTAACACCTAGGTTTATTCAAAGATTTATCGGTCTTTTTAAAAATAAAAATTAAATAACATTTATTACGAAATGTTTTTTTTTGCCAAAAGATATCTTAATCTGTTTATTAACCACGTCTGTTAAGGTTATTTTTTTCTCTTCATTCGTTTCAATAATATTGTTAATTCTATAGGCACCGTTCACCATATTTCTTTTGAAGTCTCCCCCGGAGCTAGAAAATTGAATTTCTAACAACATATCCTTTAAAGCAATACCTTTTTCAATTTCACTTTTTTTCATTTTTTTACTAGGAAGATCTTTTCCAGTAGAGCGTTCCTCAAAGGTAGAGCGTGATGTTTCTTCAGCTTCTTGAGCAGCTTTTTTTCCATGAAGTAAAGTTGTGGCTTCATTTGCCAACAATATTTTTAGTTCATTTAATTGGTTGCCAGTGTATTGTTCGTAGGATTTGATGACCTCTACCTCTAGTTCTGTAAAAAGATATAAATATCTAATAACATCCCTGTCATCAGTATTTCTCCAGAACTGCCAATAATTATAAGTGCTGACCAAATCTTCGTTAAGCCAAACAGCACCATCTTCTGTCTTGCCCATTTTTTTACCTTGAGCTGTTGTAATCAATGGAGTGGTTAAGCCCATCGCCTCACCTTGAATCTCTTTTCTTATAAGATCTACACCATTTACAATGTTACCCCACTGGTCTGAACCACCAATTTGTAAGAGGCAGTCATTATTTTTAAATAATTCTAGATAGTCATAAGCCTGCAAAATCATGTAATTAAATTCTAAAAAACTTAAAGATTGTTCACGTTCCAGTCTGGTTTTAACACTATCAAAAGTTAACATTCTATTCAGTGTAAAATGTTTTCCATACGTTCTTAAAAAATCAATATAGTTAAGCTTAGTGAGCCATTTTTTATTATTTACATAAACAACTTTTTCCATATTTTCTCGATCAAGAAATTTGGAAAAAATTCCTTTGATTTGTTGAATGTTTTTTTCTATTTGCTCTTCTGTTAAAATCTTTCTGCTTTCTTCTTTTCCAGAGGGATCACCCACCATAGTAGTTCCACCACCCAATAAAACGATGGGTTTATGCCCAAATTTTTGAAAGAGGCGAAGGCACATGATTTGTATCAAGCTACCAACATGAAGACTTGATGCGGTACAGTCGAAGCCTATGTAGAAAGAGATTTTTTTACCCTCAAGTAGTTTTTCCAAATAGTTTTCATTGGTACATTGAAAAAAATACCCACGATTTTTAAATTCTGTTAAAAGTTTTTTATTCATTTAATATGATGACCTCTAATAAGTTTATTATACAATATTCTACTAATTTGAAATATTTATTATGAATACAATTTATACCGCATTAGGCATGATGAGCGGTACTTCTTTTGATGGTATTGATCTTTCTATTATTGAAACTGACGGTAAAGATTATTTAAGATTTAAGAAAAATTTTTATTATCCTTATGACCCTAAGATAAAAAAGCTTTTACACAATTGTAAAAAAAAACTTAGCAACAAAGATTCTAAGGCTATATTGAAATCAAGCTTATTTAAAGAAAGTTCTCGAGTGATAACTATGCTGCACGCCAAAGCTGCACATAGCATTTTACGAACATATAAAAAAAAAGTTCATTTAGTGGGATTCCATGGAGTTACCATTGATCACAATCCTAGTAAAAAAAAAACAATTCAGCTTGGTGATCCTCTTTTATTAAAACAAATGATCAATTTACCCATTGTTTTTAACTTTAGACTGAATGACCTTAAAAATGGAGGTCAAGGTGCTCCTTTGATACCAGTATATCACCGAGCTCTAGCAAAAAAAATCAAAGAAAAAAAACCAACTCTATTTATAAACATAGGAGGCATTTCTAATTTTACCTACATTAATAAAAATAAAATGTTTGCCAGTGATATAGGCCCAGGAAATTGCCTTTTGGATGAATGGATAAATTCTAATACTAGTATGCCATATGATAAAAATGGAAAAATGTCTTCCAAAGGAATTGTAGATTTTAATTTTATAAATAATTTTATAGATAGACTGGAGCACTTTGAAAAAAAGAACGTCTCCTACGATACTTCTGATTTTAGTATTTCAGAATTGCGTGGGTTAAGTGTGGAGGATGGCGCTGCAACTTTATCTTATTTAACCGCCCAGTTAATTGCAGATTTAATTAATAGCTACCCAAAAGTTAACAATGTTTATTTTGGAGGAGGGGGTAGAAAAAATTCATTTTTCATGAAAGTAATTAAAAAGCTTACCAAAACAAATATTGTGAACTTAGATAAAATAGACATAAGTGGAGATTTTGTTGAATCACAAGCCTTTGCCTATCTTGCAGTTAGATCTCTTTTAAAACTTCCAATTACCTTTAAAGATACTACAGGATCTAAGAAGCCAGTGTCGGGTGGAGTTATTTATCGTTAATTAAAAAAATCTTGATTCTTTTTTAATGTAAGTGTCGAGAATTTTAATAAATTCTTTATCTTTATTTAAGAAAAAATGATCTGCATTTTTAATTTCAGCAAAATCTACAGCAATTTTTTTTTGACTTGTTAGTTTTTCTTTCAAGCCTTTCATTGATTCATCAGTAACTAGTTGATCTTGATCTCCGTGAATAACTAAACCAGAAGTTGGGCAGGGAGCTAAGAAATTAAAATCAAATATATTTGGTTGAGGAGAAATGGATACAAATCTAAAAATTTCAGGTCTTCTCATTAATAGTTGCATACAAATCAAAGCACCAAAAGAAAAACCTACCACCCAACTTTCATTAGAACTTTGATTGTTTCTTTGTAAAAAATCTAAAGCTGCAGCTGCATCTGACAACTCTCCCAGACCATTATCAAATTTTCCTTCGCTTTTTCCAACTCCTCTAGAGTTAAATCGACACACTGAAAAATTATTTTGTAAAAAGGTATGATAAGCGTTGTACGTTACTCTATTGTTCATTGTACCTCCATACTCAGGGTGTGGGTGCAAAATTAAAGCAATGGGAGCGCTATCTTTTTTACTTTGAATATATTTTGCCTCTAATTTGCCATCAGGGCCGTTTATAAATATCTCTGCGTTATTATATTTCATTAGATGTAATTGAATAAATTTGAAAAATGCTTATATCATAACTTTAGTATTAATAAGGTAAAAAATATCTTATAATTCAGCGGCAATTAAGCCTCAGCTAACAGAAAATGTTGTATTAATGAGTAACGGTCAAGAGTTTATAAATAATTACAATCAGGGTACTGAGTATGCCCAAGGTTTTGTAACTGATGTTGAAACGATAGATGTTCCTAAGGGACTATCTGAAGAAGTAGTTAAATTTATTTCCAAACAAAAAAAAGAACCAAAGTGGATGCTTGAATGGAGACTGAAAGCATTCGAAAGACTTCAATCCATGAAAGAGCCAGATTGGCAAAAACCAAAATACCCAAAAATTGATTATCAAGATCTTTATTATTATTCAGCCCCTAAAAGTCTGCAAGATCAACCTAAATCCTTAGATGAGATTGATCCAGAAATTAGAAAAACGTATGACAAGTTGGGAATACCTTTGTTGGAACAAAAAAGATTATCAGGCATTGCCGTTGATGCCGTATTTGATTCAGTTTCTGTAGCAACTACTTTTAAAGAAAAGCTAGGAGAAATTGGAGTTATTTTCTGTTCCATTTCAGAAGCTACTAGGGAGCATCCAGAGCTTGTTAAAAA
Source organism: Pelagibacteraceae bacterium (assembly GCA_008638205.1). Lineage (GTDB taxonomy): Bacteria > Pseudomonadota > Alphaproteobacteria > Pelagibacterales > Pelagibacteraceae > IMCC9063. The sequence goes on from VTPO01000008.1 coordinate 33,327, forward strand.
ATATCTAGGTTCTGTTATTCCTATGTCAGATCATTTTTTTGCAACTTTAAATTCGGCTGTATTTACAGATGGATCGTTTGTTTACATACCACCAGGAGTTCGTTGTCCCATGGAACTATCTACTTATTTTAGAATCAATGCTTCTAATACTGGACAGTTTGAAAGAACTTTAATTATTGCTGATAAGGGTAGTTATGTAAGTTATTTAGAAGGCTGTACAGCTCCCATGAGAGATGAAAATCAACTTCATGCTGCCAACGTAGAGTTGGTTGCTTTAGACGATGCAGAAATAAAATATTCAACAGTGCAAAATTGGTATCCAGGCGACAAAGATGGAAAAGGTGGAATTTATAATTTTGTAACTAAAAGAGGTGCTTGCCGAGGAAAAAACTCTAAAATTTCTTGGACTCAAGTAGAAACTGGTTCTGCTATCACATGGAAATACCCAAGTTGTATTTTGCAAGGGGATAACTCCCAAGGAGAATTTTATTCAGTTGCTATTACTAATAATTATCAAAAAGCAGATACAGGAACCAAAATGATTCATTTAGGAAAAAATACTAGAAGTAAAATAATTTCTAAAGGTATATCCGCAGGTCATGCTGACAATACCTACCGAGGAATGGTTAGTATCCATCCAAAGGCTACTGGTGCCAAAAACTTCACACAGTGCGATTCATTGCTAGTAGGAAACAAATGTGGAGCCCATACTATTCCCTACATTGAAAACAAAAATGCATCTTCAGAGATTGAACATGAGGCAACTACTTCAAAGATTGGTGAAGACCAATTATTTTATTGCAGACAAAGAGGACTGAATCAAGAAGAGGCCGTAAGTTTGATTGTTAATGGTTTCTGCAAAGAAGTTTTACAACAGCTACCAATGGAATTTGCAGTGGAAGCTCAGAAATTAGTTGGCATAAGCCTAGAGGGAAGCGTTGGTTAATGATTGAAATAAAAAATTTAAAAGCAAGTGTAGATGAAAAAGAGATACTTAAAGGCCTGAATCTTAGCATTGGAAAAGGTGAAGTTCATGCAATCATGGGACCCAATGGTTCTGGTAAAAGCACCTTATCTTATGCTCTTTCTGGCAAGGAAGGCTACAATGTTTCAGGTGAAATTAAGTTTAATAAAAAGAATTTATTAGAGCTGAACACAGAAGAAAGAGCTCAAGAAGGTGTCTTTTTAGCCTTACAATATCCAACCGAAATACCAGGGGTGTTTACTAAAAATTTTTTAAGAACCTCTCTAAACTCCATTAGAAAAGCTAACGGAGAATCAGAACTGAATGCAATAGAATTTTTAAAAATTCTTAAAGAAAAATCTACAGAGCTAAAGATAGACGACGAAATGCTTGCGCGACCTTTGAATGTTGGTTTTTCTGGAGGAGAAAAGAAAAGAAATGAAATATTGCAAATGGCATTGCTAGAACCAAGTTTTATAATTATGGACGAGACAGATTCAGGGTTAGATATTGATGCCTTAAAAGTAGTATCCAATGGAGTAAACTCATTAAGAGATCCTGATAGATCTTTTTTAATAATCACTCACTATCAAAGACTTTTAAATTATATTAAACCTGACTTTGTTCATGTTTTATCTGATGGAAAAATAGTTAAAACTGGAGATTGGAAACTAGCATTGGATCTTGAAAAAGAGGGTTATGGACAGTTTATCAATTAAATGGAAAACTACGAAAACATTAAAGTAAATTTTGATTCTTTCATCCAGTCCCTGAAAAGTAATGCAGACGATATTGAATTTAGAAAAAAATCATTTAATCATTTTTTAACCAATGGCTTTCCAAAAGCTAAAGATGAAGAATGGAAGTACTCTCCCTTAACAAAAGATTTAAATAAATTTCTCAGTGTAGAATTTGGCAAGTCTACAGAACAAAATTTCCCTGAAGAATTAAAAGAAAACTATGATCACTATCCTATTATTTTTATAGATGGAAATCTGCAGCTAGAAAACGTTCAAGAAAATGGACTTAAAATCGTAAAAAACGAGAAGTTTTTAAAATCAGTAAAAAAAGAAGGTACCAATCCTGTTTTAAATTTTACCAATGCTTTCGCAGATGAGGGATACTTAATCGAAGTTGAGCCCAATACTATTATATCAAAGCCGATTGTGGTCTATAATTTTTATTCTAAGAATTTTTCCTCCAATTTTGTTAGTGCAAAAAATTTTATTCTCATTAATGAGAGTAGCGAAATTACAATCTTTGAAAAAAATATTTATAATTCTGATCAAGAATATTTGATTACATCAAATACAGAGGTGTTTTTAGCAAAAAACTCTAAATTAAAAAAATACAATGTTAATGAAGAAAATAAACATTCTACGATTTTTAATTTCACTAAAGCCAATCTAGACGAAGGTTCTGAGTTGGAGCATTTCACTTTTTCTAAAAATATTAATTCATGTCGAGATGAGACTATTGTAAATTTAAATGGAAAAAACTCCTTTGCTTCTGTGAGTGGAATTCAATCATTACTTGATAACAACAACCATGAAATTAAATTAATCATTAACCACAATGAAGAATTCACAGAAAGCTCTCAATTCATAAAGTCTGCTTTGCACGATTCTTCCACAGCAGCGTTCCAAGGAAAGATATTTGTCGATTCTCAAGCTCAAAAAACAGATGGGTATCAACTATCTAGAGCTCTTTTATTGTCTGATAAGGCAAGATTTTTTTCCAAGCCAGAATTAGAAATTTATGCAGATGATGTAAAATGCTCTCATGGCTCATCTTCTGGAAGTATTGATAATGAATCTATCTTTTATTTAAGATCAAGAGGTATTGATGAAACAGATGCAAAAGAAATGATGATTAAAGGGTTTTTGGCTGAAGTGATTGATAAGCTTAAAGACGATCGTTTTAAAAAAATCTTTTTCAGCAAATTAGGACACGATTCAGAGAATGTTTAAAGATATTAAAAATCAATTTCCCATTTTTAAAAACAAAACCAATGGTAAAGATCTAGTATATTTAGATAGTGCCAATTCTTCTCAAAAACCGCAATCTGTAATTGATGCAGTTAGTAATTTTTATAGCAATGAATTTGCAAATGTCGGCAGGGGAATTTACTCGCTTGCCGTTAATGCATCTGAAAAATATGAACTAACAAGAACTAATTTAAAATCTTTTGTGGGTGCTAGTGATGACTATGAAATAGTGTTTACCAAAAACGCCACTGAATCCTTGAATTTAGTTGCCACCTGTTTTGCAGAAAAATTTATCAAGGATGGAGATGAAATTATTTTAACGGAACTTGAGCATCATGCCAATTATGTTCCTTGGCACTTTCTTCGAAAAAGAAAAAATGTAGTCATTAAGTTTTTGCCGATTGATGAACAGGGTGATTTAAAAGTGGAAGAATTAGAGAAATTAATTACACCTAAAACAAAAATTATTAGCGTTACACACATGTCCAATGTGACTGGCTCCATTACTCCTTTGGAGGAGATAGTAGCTATAGCCAAAAAACATAATATTCCCGTTTCCGTGGATGGAACACAAGGAGCCGCTCATTTAGATCTTGATATTAAAAAAATAGATTGTGACTTTTATAGTTTTTCAGGACACAAAATGTATGGACCTACAGGCGTTGGTTTGTTGGCGATTAAATATAAATGGCTCAATGATTTTGATCCATTTATTGGCGGCGGCGGTATGATTGATTATGTATCAAAAAAAGATATTGCTTATGCAAGAGGTGTTTGGAAAATGGAGGCAGGTACTATGCCAACTGCAGAAGTTGTTGCCTTAAATGAATCTATTAGCTTTATTAATAAACTTGAAAAGAAAAATATTATTAAGCATGAATTGGATCTAACCCAATTAGCTTTAGAAAAATTAAAAACAAACAATTCAGTAAAAGTTTTAACCTCTCCTAAAAATCAAGGTGGAGTTTTTTCTTTTAATATAGATAAAATTCATTCTCATGACGTATCTACCATACTGGATCAGGAAGGTATTGCCGTAAGAGGAGGACATCATTGTTGCCAAATTTTACATGAGGTCCTGAATGTCAATTCTTCCGTTAGAGTTTCTTTTGGTGTGTATAATGATGAAAATGATATTGATGCTTTGTGTGAAGGAATTAAAAAGTGTCAAAAAATTTTTGAAAAAAAATAATCATGTCTATAAAAAAACTCTATCAAGATCTAATTCTTGATCACAGCACTAATCCTAGAAATAATAAAGAATTAGATTCTTTTAATAGAAATGCGGAAGCGTTCAATCAACTGTGTGGAGATAGAAGCCACGTGTTTATCAAACTAAGCGACAGCACAAGCATAGAAGAGATAAGCTTTAAGGGAGAGGGGTGTGCCATATGCATTGCCTCAAGCTCAATTATGACTGAGGTTTTGAAGCAAAAATCAGAAAAAAGTGCTTTTTCAATAATTCATTCCTTTACTAAATTTATTGAAAAAGCGGATGAGACGGTCTTATCTAGCGTAATTGAATCTGACAGAACAAAGCTAAGCTCTTTTATTTCTGTAGCTAAATTCCCAATGAGAGTGAAATGTGCTACACTACCTTGGATTGCTGCAGAGTCGGCATTACATAATAAAACTAAAAAAATTAACGCATAAAAAAATATAATGGACGCAAATCATTCAGCACTCATGGACAAAATAGTTGAAAAACTTAAATCAGTTTATGATCCAGAAATACCAGTTGATATTTATGAGCTGGGACTAATTTATGATGTCCGCATTGAAGACAAGAAAGTATCTATGGATATGACACTCACTAGCCCTCATTGTCCAGTTGCAGAATCATTACCCATGGAAGTCAGAAGAGCAGTGGAAGATATTGCGGAAGTAGAAGAAGTGGAAGTAAAAATTGTTTGGGAGCCACCTTGGGACAAAACTAAAATGTCAGAATCAGCTAAACTGGAGTTAAATTTATAAGGATGAGTTCACAAATTATCAGTATTACCGATGCTGCAGCAGAACGTATAAATGAAATAATGTCTAACGCCAAAGATAATACTGTCCAAGGTGTTCGAGTAAATGTGGTTACAGGTGGTTGTGCTGGTATGTCGTATGAGATGAATTACATAAAAGAAAAAGCACCAGGAGATGAAGTTATCGAAGACAAGGGTGTTAAGGTTTATATTGATCCTAAGGCAATCATGTATCTTTTGGGAACAGTTATGGATTATAAAAAAGATAAATTTTCATCTTCTTTTGTTTTTAACAATCCTAATGAGACAGAACGTTGCGGCTGCGGTGAGTCTTTTAAGATTTAGACTGCTCTACTAAATTTCTTTCTTTAAGACCAAACTTTTTATTATACAGTAATTTAAATTTAATTTTATTATTGATACTTATTTTAACTATTCTCGCATCTCTGATTTCATTATTATCTGCCACTGCACTGACGGGTCTTTTTTTGGAGTCTAAATTTTTGATTATAATTTTTGATTTGTTAGATATTGCTTTTCCTTTTAACCCCCTAGGTCTGAAAGGACTTATTGGTGTCATTGCAATTTTTTTACTGTCTAAATGGAGTATTTGTCCTCCTGCTGAAAGATTGTAAGCAGTGCTACCTGCAGGCGTAGCAATTAATAAACCATCACCAGTTAATTGTTTAATCTGTAATTTTCCATCTATGTAAACTTCCAATTTTGTTGTTTGTCTGCTTTGTCTAAATATAGAAACTTCATTAATAGCTATTATTTTTTTAATAGTTTTGGTTCGGGTAGTTACCGTCATTTGCAATGGGTTAAGAATAACTTGATTGCTTTTTTTTATATTGGCTTTTAATTTACCTATAGAAAATGGGTTCAGTAAGAATCCATGATTTCCTTGATTCATTCCATAAAAAGGTTTTTTGAATTGATAATATTTTTTTAAGGATTGCAGCATAAAACCGTCGCCACCAACCACAATAATCGTATCGCATTTGCTAGGTGTATAATTCTTATAACTTTTAAGTATTTGTTTTTTTGCCGAAAGAGCTTTATTTGTATTGTCAGTGATTAGGCAAATTTTTAGATCATCCATAGCTAATAAACTGATATCATAAAAATAGTTAAAAAAAATGAATATTACATCCTTAAAAGAATCGTTTTTAATACATTGCTCTGATTTAAAATTAAAAAAAAATCACGAACAGATAGAAATTATTGAACTTTTAATAAAATTTTACAAAGACAGCGAGAAAGAAAATAATTTTTTTTCTAGACTATTCTCTCCCAGAGAAAACAAACTTGGCTTCTATTTGTACGGTGACGTGGGGGTGGGAAAGACGATGGTATTAAATTTTTTTTACGATTCCTTAACTATTCCTAAGCAGAGATTGCACTTTAATGAGTTTATGATCAATGTTCATGATTTTATTCATCAAAACAAAGAAAAATCTAAAAGTGAAAATTTATTAGAATTGTTTGTTAAAAATTTAAAAAAAAAAACTGAATTAATTTATTTTGATGAATTTCAAGTAACTAACATTGTAGATGCTATGATTTTGGGAAAACTATTTCAAACCATTTTTAACCACAACATCAAAGCTATATTTACTTCCAACATTCAAATTGACAATCTCTATCAAGACGGACTGCAAAGAGAACAGTTCGTGCCATTTATCAAAACTATTAAAAAATTTTGCATAGAGCGAGAGCTGGTCATTAAAAGTGATTATAGAACATCTGGTTTTAAAACATTAGAACGTTTTTTTCATCCAATTGATGAAAAGACTAAATTCAATATTAATCAACTATCTAGAGAAATCACTAAAGGAAAAGCGCTAACTTCCCCAGAGATTTTGGTCAAAGGTAGATCTTTTTGTATAGAGCAATATTACGAAGGAACAGCAAAGTTTCATTTTAACGATCTATGCTCTGATAATTTGGGAGCAGAGGATTATATTGCTATTGCTGAAAAATCTAAATTTATTATCCTAGAAAACATTCCTAATTTCAATAATGATAATATGAATGAACAACAAAGATTTATTACTTTAATAGATATTTTGTATGAAAAAAAAATACCTATTTTAGTTTCATGTGAAGTTTCTATAAATGATATGACTTCTTCTGTTAAACTAGCTGCTCCTTTCAAGAGAACAATCAGTAGATTGCATGAGCTAACTTCACCCGATTTTGCAATTTAGCCTATTAAAAATAAAAAATTTTTTTGCAAAATCTTTTAGCTAGGTTTTTGCTTTCCCCACATCTCAAAGTATTTTCCTTTTTGTGCCAATAGACTTTCATGTGTCCCTTGCTCAACAATAGCACCTCCATCAAGAACAATTATATTATCAGCATTTGCAGCTGTAGAAAGTCGATGTGCAATGATTAGAGTTGTCTTGTTTTTAGAGACATTTTCTAAATTTTTTTGAATTTCTTTTTCAGTACTTGTATCTAGAGCAGAAGTAGCTTCGTCAAAAAAGAATATTTTAGGATTTTTTAAAATAGTTCTTGCAATAGCTACTCTTTGTTTTTCTCCACCAGATAGCTTAAGACCTCTCTCACCCACAATGGTTTCATATCCATCTGGCAAGATAGATATGAAATCATGGATATCCGCATTTTTAGCAGCACTTATGACTTCTTCTTTAGTGGACCCAGCTTTTCCGTAAGCAATATTGTAATAGATTGTATCATTAAATAAGACAGTGTCTTGGGGAACCACGCCAATTATTTCTCTCAAAGACTCTTGAGAAATTGTATTGGTATTAACATTGTTAATATAAATTCCCCCAGATTTAGGTTCATAAAATTTAAAAAGTAATCGGCTTATTGTTGATTTTCCAGCTCCTGTTGGTCCTACAATCGCAACTTTTTTCCCATTGGGAACTGTGAAAGAAATATTGTTAATAATAGTTCTTCGGACATCATAATCAAAACTAACATTATCAAACTTAATTTCTGCAATGTTGCTTTGAGGCAATTTATTCAAAGTATTTCGAATTGCCGGAGAAATATCTAATAGGCTAAACATATTTTCCATATCAGTTAATGCTTGCCTAATTTCTCTGTACACCGAACCCAGGAAGCTTAACGGTTGGTATAATTGTAGCATATAAGCATTTATGACTACAAACCCTCCAACATCAATGTCTCCATTTTTAATACCGTAGGCAGACATGACTAGCATAATAGTAATTCCAGTCATGATAACCAATGTTTGAGATATGTTTAGTAGTGATAAGGCATGGCGAGTTTTGTTAGCAGCTATTTCATATTCCTCTAAAGATTTATCAAGTCTTTTAAATTCAAATTGTTCATTGTTGAAATACTTAACTGTTTCAAAATTTAACAAGCTATCAATCATTTTAGTATTCACATCGTTATCAGCTTGATTCATTTTTCTTCTAAATTCATTTCTCCATTCTGTGATCTGAAAAGTTAAGTATGAATAAATAGTAACAGTTGTAAGCGTTATGACTGCATACCATGGGCCGTACAGATAAAATAAAATTCCTGAAACTAAAAAAATTTCAAAAAAAGTAGGAACAATATTAAACAACACATATCGTAAAAGAAAATCTATTCCCTTGGTTCCTCTATCTATAAATTTTGCAAGCGCTCCTGTTTGTCTATTTAAATGAAATTGTAATGATAAACTATGTACATGTTTAAAAATATTCAAAGAAATTTGTCTGATAGAATGTTGAGAAACTTTTGAAAATAAAGCATCCCTAATTTCAACAAATGCAAAAGTAATTATTCTTGCAATACCGTAACCGATGATTAAAGCCACAGGTACAAGCATAAATAGATTAATGCCTGAGCTTAATTCTGTAAGAGAGTTTACAGATGCTCCTAATAGTAAAGGTGTCGTAACATTAGCTATTTTTGCCAATACTAAAGCGATAACTGCAAAGCTAACTCTTGTCTTTAGGTCCCTTCTTTTTTTTGGCCACAAATAGGGAAGTAACAATTTGAAAGTCTTGATATATTTTCCTTGTTTCATAATCTTAATATAACTTATTGCTCACTATTTGTTATGGGCAAAAAGGTAGGGGATCGTCAGTAATAATTTTATCTTTTGTCTTTCATGTCCGACATATGAAGCTTAAGAGCTTTTGTCGAAATTTGAACTTCTACAATAAAAAAGACTATAGATATCAACATGGAAGTGCAGCAAGATACAAAAATAATTTTAGCAATAAATATTTTGCTCAAATAAAGGGCGAATACAGTCAGCATATTAAAAAAAAATCCTAATGCAGCAAAGAGCATCGTGTATTTAGCGATCTTTATTCTACCCTCTAAATTTTCTAGTTGCTTATCCCAGTGCGCGGGCACGTGTTTATCAAAAACATAATCATCATGAATTTTTCTAATTAAGGCGCTCAAGGTATGAAATCTATTATTGTAGACGGTCATTAACAAAGGTATTGCTGGAAACATCAATGCGGTAACGGTGTAATCTATGTTCATATACGAATCTTATTCTATTATGAACATAATTTATAGATTAGATTTTTTTTAACATTAAGTGTAAATTTATTCATGGATCAAAATTTATTTAAGGTTAAAGGAACGTATGTAAACGGAACATGGTTCAATGAATCCAAGACATATGAAGTCATCAATCCATCTAATAATTCTGTTTTAGCCAAGATACCCATTTCCTCTCCGCAAGAATTGGAGCTTGCTGTCCAGTCTGCGGCTAAAGCCCAAAAAGAATGGGCCAAAGTAAGCATTGTAAAAAGAGCAGATCTAATTTTGAAATTATGTTCCAGAATTGAAGAGAGGGTAGAAGAATTTGCCTTAATGGACACCTACAATGCAGGTAATGCTATTACATTTGCCAGGAAAGATGTTTTGCAGGCAGTCGCTAATATGAAATACTTTGCAGGACTAGTCCGTGAAGTAAAAGGGGAGACCTTCTCCATGGAGCCAAAACATTTAAATTTTTCAAGACAACAACCGTATGGGGTAGTTTTGAAAATCAATTCTTTTAATCGCCCTTTTAGATGGTGTGCTGAAAAATTGGCCGCTCCTATCTTAATGGGAAATGCCGTCATCATTAAAAACTCAGAACAAGCACCTATTTCATCTTTAAAATTTTGTGAATTGTTGGATGGGTTGTTTCCAGATGGACTTATCAATGTAGTAACCGGAGGTGCGGATGCAGGATCTTTTTTAGTTAAACATCCTTTAGTCAAACGAATAGCAGTAATTTCATCAGTTCAAACAGGAATTGCTATAGCCAAAGATGCAGCTCCTTTGTTAAAAAATATATCACTAGAATTGGGTGGTAAAAATCCTCTTATTGTTTTTGATGATGCAGATATTAATTTTGCAGTTGATTTAACTATTAAGGGAATGCGCTTTGATACTAAGGGCGAATCTTGTAGCTCTCCTTCTAGAATTTTAGTCCATAAAAAATTACATGATAAATACTTAGAAACATTAATTACTGAAGTAAAAAAAATACCAGTAGGCTTGCCATGGATTGATACCAATGTGGTAGGACCGGTAGTTTCCAAGAAGCAATTTGATAGCGTTCATCGTTTTATTCAATCAGGAATTAAAGAGGGTGCAAAATTAGAATTGGGTGGAGATTCACCAAAGTCAGAAGATTTAAAAGATGGTTTTTTCATCAATCCCACTATTTTTTCAAAGGTCACACCCGCCATGACTATTGCCAACCAAGAAATTTTTGGTCCTGTCATTTCTGTGATGACTTGGGAAAATTATGATGAGATGATGAGTATAGCTAATTCAACAGATTACGGATTAACAGCAGGAATTGTAACCAACTCATTAAGCAATGCGATGAAAACTGCTGAAGAAATTGAATGTGGGTATGTATGGATTAATGCGGCAGGCAGATATGCAGGTGCTCCTTATGGAGGCTGGAAATTAAGTGGTATTGGTGTGGAGGAATGTTACGATGAATTGAAAAGTTATAGCAGAGTAAAAAATATTAATATGAAATGGCTTTAACTAAACGAAAGGAACAAAATGGACGAAAAGTTATTTGAAAAAGGAATGGAGAAAAGAAAAAAAGTTTTAGGAAAAGATTACACAGAAAATGTAATGGCCAATACAGACGATTTAAATGATACATTCCAAAAAGCTATGACTGAGTGGTGCTGGGGGTTTGGATGGGGTGATGAAACTATCAATATGAAGACAAGATCAATGATGAATTTAACTATGATTGCTGCTTTAGGAAAAATGCATGAATGGGAACTTCATTGTAACGGAGCTTTAAAAAATGGGGTTAGCAAAGAAGAGATTAGGTCGATATTGCATGTCATCGGTATTTATTGCGGTGTACCTCAGGCAATGGAATGTTTTAGGGTAGCCAAAAAAGTATTTGATGAAAAAAAAGCCTAAGGCTATTAATTTAAATTTAACCAGTAAGGTTTGGAAATTTTAATTTTAGAATTTTTTAACTGAATAGTTTTATTTAGACTGTCTTTGTTATCTTCGATATTAATAATGGCAAAACAGCAAGGATCTAAAGAAATAATTTTTCCAATATTTTTTTCATCTAGGGTAATAGTCTCATCAATTGTAACAGATCCTTCCATAATTTGAATTGGAAAAACTCTTTTTCTTATTTTATTTTTTAAGTTCATTCGAGCAGTATTTTCTTGCCCAACAAAACATCCTTTTTTAAAACTAATTCCATTTAATTCTTTTAAATTTAATTCTAAAGAGAAAAAATTGGATAAAGCATCCGTGGGAACTAAATCAGTTAATCCTGCATTATGATAAATTTTTATAAAAGTGTTTATATCTAGTAAATTTAAACTCAAGTCTTTAGCTAAGTCATTACATTTTTCTTTAGAAATAATTCCATGAATTCCAAGATCATCAAGTCTTGGATCATTGAAGAAAAAACCATAGTCATTTCTAATAGTAAATCCTTTGGTGGCATTGAATTCGTTAGAAATTATTTCATGAGCCATATTAAAGAAAAAAGATTTGTAATGCTGATCTACATTTTTAATTATGACTTGAGATCTTAATTTAAAGATATTTAATTTAGAAATAAAATCATCAACTATCGCTTGGTTGCATTGAATTAAATAATTATCTTCAGATAAGCTGACAATCATAAAGTCATACATGAATTTTCCTTGGGGACTTAGTAGGCATGAATATAGAGAGCAGGTTTTGTTGACTAGATGAATATCATTGGAAATTATATTTTGTAGAAAATTACTAGCATCCATACCAGAAATGGAGATGATGGATTTATGCTCTAAATGGATTGCAAAATTGCTGTTCATTTTAAGGGTTTTTGTATATTAATTTGTTATTCATTATTCATTATGTCAAATAAATACTCTCTACTTATCAAAAATGCAGAATGTTATATAGATCAGAATCTTATTCTTACTGATATAGCTATAAAGGATAACATTATTTCCAAAATCTCAGAAAATATAGATGATTCGGCAGACCGTATTCTTGATGCAAAAGGCTTATCTATCTTTCCTGGTATTGTAGATACGCAAGTACATTTTAGGGAACCAGGCAATACAAAAAAAGAAAATTTAGAAAGTGGTAGTAAATCTGCAGTGTTAGGAGGAGTAACTTCTGTGTTTGAAATGCCTAATACATCACCCCCGACGGATAGTCCTGAACGATTTCAGCAAAAATTAGATTTAGCAAAAGATAGAATGCACTGTAATTATGCCTTTTATTATGGAGCGACAGAGAATAACTCAGTTAATTTAGATGTAACTAAAAACCTAGAAGGATGTTGTGGAGTTAAAATGTTTGTTGGTTCTTCTACTGGAAATTTATTAGTTAAAGAAGACAAATATATTGAGCAAGTGATTAAAAATTCTCCAAGAATTGTTTCTGTTCATTCAGAAGATGAAAACATGCTTGAGGCTAATAAAGATAAAATTATCGAAGGAGATGTTAAAACACATTATGTTTGGAGAAATGTGGAGACCGCGATGTCTTCTACAAAAAAATTAGCTAACTATGCGAAAAACCATAACAAAAGAGTTCATATTCTTCACATATCGACTAAGGACGAAATGGAATTTTTACGAGATTATAAAGATATTGTTAGCGTTGAAGTTATTCCTAATCATTTAAGTTTATTTGCCCCAGATTGTTACGATAAAAAAGGAACTTTTGTGCAAATGAATCCTCCCGTTCGTGAAAAAGAGCATATGGACGGAATATGGAAAGGTGTTTTGGATGGAACAGTAGATGTCATTGGTTCAGATCATGCACCGCATACGATAGAAGAAAAATTGCAAACTTACCCAGCTAGCCCATCAGGAATGCCAGGTGTGCAAACTATTTTTCTTTTAATGTTAAAGCATTTCTTCGATGGCAAAATTGAATTATCAAAAGTAATCAGCCTCCTATCTGAAAATCCTTGTAAATTATTTGGAATAGAGAAAAGAGGTTTTATCCAAGAGGGTTTTTATGCAGATCTTACTGTAGTTGATATGAATAAAGAGTTTGTAATTACTAATGATTGGATTGCAAGTAATTGTAAATGGACTCCATACGATGGTTGGAAATTACCTGCCACTCCAACAGGAACTATTGTGAATGGAAATGTTTCCGTATGGGATGGAAAGTTAGTAGAAACGAAATACGGCAAACCATTAAAGTTTAGTTAATATTCAGTAGAAATAACCAATGATACAAGGTCAATATAAAGTTGATCTTTAAATGATTTAGCTAAATTAAACTGTTATTGTAAGAATTTGGAAAATAACAATCAACAAGTTCTCCTTTTGAAAATTTAGATTTTCCTGATGGAAAAAGTGACCAAATATTAGAACTTACGAATGATTGTATTCTAAAAGATTCCTGTCCTTTCAAAACTTCAATTACTAGCTTGCCATCATATTTTGATTTTAATCTACATTTCGTAAAATGAGTAAAAGCATTATTTTTGGTGTAGCTATTATTTAGAATAGCCTTAATCGGTTTTTCGATTGGAACACCTAAAATATCCATTATGTAAGGTTGGACAAAAAATCTGAAACAAGCAGCTGAAGAAATGGGATTGCCTGGTAACCCAAAAATAGCTTTTTGCTTTCCTTTAATTTTTGCAAATAAAATTGGTTTTCCAGGTCTGATAGCTACTTTTTTAAAAAAATTAGATAATTTAAAATCTTGAATAACACTAGGAACAAAATCAAATTTTCCTGCAGAGACAGCTCCTGAAGTAATTATTATATCAATTTTTGTATTAAACATCTTTTGGATCTGTTTTTTAAAAATTTTTTCATGATTATCTTTAAGAATTCCCCCATTTATAAAGTTAAATAAAAAATGATTACTTAATGACTTGATATAGTGACTGTTAGAATTCCTAACTTTCCAGTTCGGTATATTTTCATGATTAGAAATTTCATTACCTGTTGAAAAAAATAATATGTTTAGCTTTTTTTTAACTTTTATCTTTTTAATTCCCAAAGCTTTTAAAGCGAGGATATGATTAGGATGAATAATAGTACCTTTTTTAATGATTAAATCATTCTTCTTATAATCAGAACCTAAAAATCTCACATGCATATTTTTTTTAATTTTTTTATTAATGACAATATATTTTGCCTCCTTTTTATTGGGATAAAAAATAATTTGTTCAATGGGTATAATTGTATCGAAAGGCTTTGGTATCACTCCACCCGTCATGATCTCCATTGCATCGAATTTTTTAATTTTTTTTATGATTGGCTTATTTCCAGGAATAATGCTTCCCACAATTTTAAATTTTTTTGAATTATTTTTATTTAAATCTTTAGTATCTTTAGAACAAACTGCAAAACCATCAAATGCAGTGTTATTGGCAGAAGGGTAGTTCGTAGTAGATATAATATTTGTAGATGAAACTCTATTTAAGCTATCATCACTATGAATATACTCATCTTTAATTTTAATTAATGATTTTTTTAAAATTTGTCTCGACTGCTTATAACTAATCATTATTTTTAAATAGTTTTTTTATTTTTTTAATCATCTTAATTGCTAACATAATATCTAAATATAAAACCTTTGTCTCACAAGGAAAGAAAGGAGTGATTATTGTGCTAAAGAACAACTTTTAGTATAGACTATAAGCTGAATGACAATTAGTAGCCAAAAGATATTTGAAGCAATTAACATATCTGTCTTAACCATTTCAGACACTAGAAAAGAAGCAACTGATAAATCAGGCGCGATACTTGCAAAAAAAATTAAAGAAAAAGGGCATGGCTTAACACACAAAGAAATTGTTAAAGATGATAAGCAGGCTATTAAAAAAATTTTGCTAGATTGGTGTTCTAATCAAGAAGTAGATGTCATCATTACTACAGGTGGAACCGGCTTAACAGGTAGGGATCTTACTCCTGAGGTACTAGATGAAATTAAAGAAAAGGATATCCCAGGGTTTGGTGAATTATTTCGATTAATTAGTTATAAAAAAATCGGCACATCCACTATTCAATCCAGAGCTATGGCAGTGCTCTGTAAAGGAACTTATATTTTTGCTTTGCCTGGATCAAGTGGGGCCGTGACAGACGCTTGGGATGATATTTTAAAATATCAACTTGATTCAAGATTTGAACCTTGTAATTTTATTAGTCTTATTCCAAGACTCAAAGAAAAATAAATAATTTATTTTTGGTATTTGTCTTTCCATTCAGTATAGGGCATTCCATATACATGCTCTCTAGCTTCAGGATCTGAAATAGTAATTCCTTTTTTGTCTGCTTCTTCTCTGTACCATTTAGAAAGACAGTTTCTGCAAAAACCTGCAAGATTCATTAAATCAAGATTCTGAACATCTTTTCTTTCCTTTAAGTGTTCCAGCAACCTTTCAAACGCAGAAGATTGAATTTCTTTTTTCATGTTATCGTTCATATCTAGAGATATATATTAAAGTGAACAAATTTAAAAGTTACAATCATTTAAACTAATCACTTAGGAAGACGGATCAATAAGTGGAGTGCCTTTTAACCATTTAGATTGATTATCATCGTAATGTTCTTTTTTCCAAATGGGAGTTTTTTTTTTAATTTCTTCAATAATGTATCTGGATAAATCGTATGCCTGAGATCTGTGCTTGGCAGCAACAGCAATGATAATTGATAATCCTCCCAAGGGAATATAACCTTTTGCGTGTTCTATATACACAGCTGGATGTTCAATAGTTAGTTTCTTGGAGGCCTCTTCAAAAATTTCTTTAAAGCTTTTCTCTACCATTGCGTCATGTGAATCGTAAGTAATTCCAGTAACATTTTTATTATTGTTATGATTACGTACCGTTCCAATAAAAAATAACGATGCCCCGCATTTTTCCGAAGCAATAAATTGCTGAGCTTTGTCTAAAGACAAAGATCCTTTAGAAGATTCTATGACCTTACCGTAAAACATTAGCCACCTCCTACCGGTGGAATAATACTTAGCTTAGTATGAGTAGATAAATGATAATGCTCTTGGACAATTTCATTATGCTCATTCGCAAATGCAGAGCATTTGACAATTTCTAAATAGTTTTTGTTATCAGGATATTTATTTTTAACCAAATCCATTAAATTTTCACGAACTTCTTTTATACTGCTTAGCTCTGGAAGTGTAATTTCCAAATAGTCTTGATCAGAAAAATTTCTTGCATCACCAAATAATTCTATTTTAATTTTCATGCCTAAAACAGTTCAGATAAAAAATCAGGTAATCCTCCAGGATTGAGCCAAAGCCCACTCTTTCCACCCTGCTTTACTAATAATTTTATACCTTCAATCCTTAAATCTGGATTTACAATTTTGCTCAAATCATAGATTGTAATAAGAGCTGTGTTTACTCCCATAATAGCTTCCATTTCCACACCAGTTTTGGCATGTGCTGACACCACACAATAAACTTCCAATGAGAAGTCATCTTCGTTCATAATAATCTTGGTAGCTGTATGATCAATTGGGAGTGGGTGACATAGGGGAATAATATCACTCGTTTTTTTTACACCCAGAACAGCCGCTATCTCAGCTAAACTTATAGGATCGCCTTTGGGCATTTTTTTGGTTTGAATTAATTCAAAAGTTTCTTTACCGACTATAATTTTTCCTGTAGCCAATGCTTTTCTAAAAGTTGGTTGCTTGTCTGAGACATCAATCATTTTGTAATTATGTTCCAAGAAAAATTCTTTTGCCCAACTCTTTAATTCTTTTTGATTAATGATTTTTAGACTGGTCATGATATTATCCACCTATTGAAGCCAAATGAGGCGTCATCCCAGTATTGCCTGTTTCTAGGTAATGAGATTCTTTTTTAAAACGAAGTTGTTTTAAAATTAATTCTATCAATTCATCTTTTTGATTTTGATTTTGTAAGTAAGGTCTTAGATTAGTGCCGGTGTTTCCGAACAAACAAAGTCGTAATTCACCTTTTGCAGTTATTCTTAAACGATTACATGTGCTACAAAAATCTTTAGAGTAGGGAGCTATAATTCCAAACTTTCCTTTTAATTTAGAGTGAACATAATTTATGGACGGACCCGCATCACTGATTCGAGAAATTTCTTTCCAATCTTGACTTTCAATATACTTTTTAAAAACAAAAGCTGAAGTATGATATTTTTTAAAATATTCAAGATTGTCACCAGTTTGCATTAGCTCAATATATCTAAAATCAATTTCATTATTATTTATAAAACGCTCCCAATTTTGAAATTCTTCTAAGCTGTCGTTAACATTTTTAAGCAAGACAGCATTAACTTTGATATTTTTAAAACCTTTGTTTTGCAAAATATTAATCCCTTCTAAAATTTGTGGTAAGCGATCTTGGCCAGTAATTTCTTTGAACTTATTTCTATCTAAGCTATCAATGCTAATATTAATTCCATTAATTCTAGTTGCAATGAGCTCTTCAGCGATTTCATTAAGTTTATAACCATTAGTTGTGATTACTAGGTTACTAATTCCGTGTTCAGATTTAATATTCTTTAACACTTCAAAAAAATCTTTTCGAACGGTAGGTTCTCCGCCTGTGATTCTAATTTTTGAAACACCAAGCTCCGTAAAAGCAGCTACAAGATTAGATATTTCGTCCAGATTTAAAAATCCTGGTTTATTCTCTACTTTGAAATATCCATTAGGAAGACAGTACCCACATTTAAAATTGCATACGTCCGTAATGGACAGGCGAATATAAGGAAACGATCTTCCAAAACTATCGGACATTTTGCTCATAATTAAAATTATAACATATTTAAATATTTTTAATAATGCAATTTGCTTAAAAAATTTTATGCCCCATTCTCAGAGCGACAAACAATACTAGAATAGCTGTTAGTACCGCTAATCCTTTGGAGGGTAGAATTTTTAGATTTAAATAATTTCCAATTTGACCACCAATCACAACAGATAGAATTAAAAACCAATAATCTACAATTTCTATCCTTAAATAGTCTTTTTGTAATTGTGCAATAAGCCCTGAAACAGAGTTAATCAAAATAAAGATAGAAGCGGTAGTTGCGATATCACGAGGTTTCCCTGCCTGAAGTAAAAAAAGTATTGGGCTTAAAAAAATTCCTCCACCTATACCAACTACTCCAGATATAAACCCTAAAACAGAACCTATACTAACAGAAATATACAAAGGTATTTTTTTATAAGATTTTTTTTCAGACCCGAAAAATTTAAAATTAAACAATAGTAAAATCCCAGCGCTCAATAAAACAGCAAATAGAATAATTTCAAAAATATTTTTATCTATCACAAGTGACCCCCCCCAATAGGCAAAAGGGATAGAGCCAATTAAATAAGGTATGAGCAAACTTTTATTAAAATGACCGTTACGTATGTAATTAAAAGAATTTCCAGAAACCACAGCTATATTGCAGGCAAGAGCAAGAATAGGAAAAATAGTATAGGGGGTGTTCCATAACAATAACAATGCCAGATAGGTTGATCCGCCTCCAAAACCTACACTAGAATAAAGAGTGGCAGTTAGTAAAAATAAAACAGAAAGAAAAATCATAAATAACGTAAATAGATTATTGAGAATTGTTAATAGGCCAATGAATTAATTTATTAATAAGAAAGAGAGTTATAATCAATTAATTAAAACAAAGTATTAGGTATATTTCTTTGAATCTTTGTTTTTAAATTTATACGGATCTTGCATATTTTTTTTTTAATCATGTGATCATATTGAGAATAAGCTAATACACAAGTTTAGTATTAATAAACTTCAATTTATTATTGACAAATATTCTTTGTCGACTAACTTGCGGTCATGTCAGTAAAATCTATTGAAAAAACTTTATCTACTTTGGATTTTTTTATTAGCAACATGAAACCAGGTGGTTTGGCTCTTAAGGATGTATGTGCTAGCCTTGGATTTAAAAAATCTGCAGCCCATCACATGTTAGCTACAGTCTGCCAAAAAGGTTACCTTTATCAAGATCTTAAAACTAAAAAATATTTAATTGGCTCTAAAATTAAAAAAATGAGCAAATTAGCAATATTAGATGACACTGGTTTTTCAGATTTTGCGTTTGACCAGATCAAAAAAGTGAATGACGAAACAGGAGAAGCGGTTCATTTAGCAGGTTTTGAGGGTACACGACTGATTACCCTAACCATGCTAGAATCTAAGCATCCGGTTAGAGTGGATCATGGCTTTTTAAACAAAGACCACGCATTCCATGCCACAGCCTCTGGAAAGGCAATCCTTGCACATATGAATTTAGCTAATCAAGAAAAAATACTAAAAAAAAATAGAGTAAAGTTTACGGAGTTTACCATTACAGATAAAGTTACTTTGTTAAAAGAGCTGAATGCTATTAAAAAAAATGGCTATGCCATTGATGATGAGGAATTTCAAGAAGGTGTCTATTGTGTTGGTTGCCCAGTTTTTGATCAGTACCATGAACCAGTTGCCTCTGTTAGCTGCTCTTCTCCTAAATACAAAATAATTAGAGACAAAAAATATTTAGATAAAATTAAAAGTTTTACACAGCAAGCAGCTATTGAAATTAGCAAATACTACAAACCAAAAAAAACAATAAAAAAAGGAGAGAGAAAATATGCCGCCTAAAGACAATAATACAATGATGGGACATAATCAGTTTGACATTCCAAAAGAAATGGGAGCTTGGGTTTTGAATGATCCTGATCACATTGAAATTAAAAAGAAACCAGTTCCAGAACCAAAAGACGATGAGGTTTTGTTAAAAATTGATGCAGTTGCTATTTGCGCTACAGATTTAGAAATTATAAGTCACGGTAAACCAGCGCAAATCGAAGGCCAAGCGCCATTTAATAAAAATTACTCACCAGGGCACGAAGCTATGGGAAGAGTAGTTAAGTTAGGTGCAGCAGTTGACGATTTTAAAATTGGACAGAGAGTTGCTGTTGAGATTCATGCTGGATGTAGCAGATGTGAAATGTGCGTTAAAGGTTGGTATACTTCATGCTTAAATTATGGGTTTGCTTCTAAGGGACACAAGGCAAACGGTTTTACAACAGACGGTGCATTTGCAGAATACATGACCAACAGAACTAGAACTTTAGTTAAAGTTCCAGATGACATGTCTGATGAAGAAGCCACTTTAGCAGTTACAGCTGGAACAAGTATGTATACCCTAGATGTTATGGGTGGCTTGTTTGCAGGACAAACTGTGGTTGTTATGGGACCTGGACCAATTGGTCTTTGTGCTGTGGGCGTAGCAAATGCTCTTGGTGCAGAAGTTATTTTAACAGGTACTAGAGATAACAGGTTAGAGATTGGAAAAAAACTTGGAGCGTCCCATGTTATCAATGTTAAAAATGATGACGCAGTTAAAGTGGTAAAAGAACTTACGGAAGGAATCGGAGCTCACTATGTTCTTGATTGCTCAGGTGCTCCGAACGCGGTTAACGACGCTTCTTCTATGATTAGAAGAGGGGGAAAGATCGGGTTAGCAGCTTTTCCATCTAAACCAGTAGAAGTAGATATTGCTAATTTAGTTAGAAATAACGCATATATTTACGCGACTAGAGGCGAGGGAAAATCAGCTTGTCATAGAGCTATGGGTTTAATGGCGAAAAAACGATTTGATGCAAAATTAATTCATACTCACACGTTTGCTATGAAAGATCTGCAAACAGGTCTAAAATACACAAGAGAAAGAATTGAAGACGCAATCAAAGTAGTTGTCAGAAATGACGATCGCTTAATTTAATAAATAAAATTATGCTTCGATACGATAATTATTTTATCCCAAAAAGTTTAGATGAGTATTTTAACCTACTCACGGAGGTAAAAGATTATCGTATTGTTGCAGGTTGTACCGATGTTTTACCTTGGGCTAGAGAAGGTAGAGCCGGCAATGTCTTTATTAAAAATATTATCGATATTACCAACATTAAAGAATTAAATATTTTTGAAATCCACAAAGATAAAATAAAAATTAGTGCGACCACTACTTTTCAAAAATTATTTATAGATCCTCAAATAAGAAAAGATATTAAAATTTTACCTCAAGTGTCTGTTTGGTTTGCGGATGACCAAATAAGGGAACAAGCTACCATTGGAGGAAATATTGTTAATGCATCACCTGCAGGGGACGGAAGTCCTGCTTTTTTAACCTTGAATGCTCAAGCAATTATTATGGGTAGAAAGGGCAAAGATATTTACGAAAGAAAAATTAGTTTAGACAAATTTATTTTAGGAAGAAACAAAGTTGATTTGCAGGGTAATGAAATTTTAGCTGCATTAGAAATGGACAATACAAAAGGTTATGGGGCTAGTTTTGAAAAGGTTGGGCATAGAAGGTCGTTAGTTATTTCTACAGTTTGCGTAAGTTGTGTCGCAAGAACAGATAGTTCTGGAAAATTATTCGATGATGTTCGTATTGCGGTAGCTGGGGTAAGAGAAATACCTTGTCGATTAGAAAAAACAGAAAAATTTCTACAGGGAAAAGAAATTAATGAGCAAAATATTTTACAAGCTTCAGTCCTCGACTTAGATGTTATTAATGCAAGAAGCAGACTAGAATATAGAAAAGAAGTTTTGCAAAACTTTATTATTAGAGCAATTATTAAATCAGTCTCAGAAAAAATTATCATAAAAGAAAATTATTTCGAAAAAACTAAAATACAAAAACTTGAGGAGGTTCATGCATAAGTTAACAATTAATTTAGAAGTTAATGGTCGAAAAATAAATAAAGAGGTAAATTCTCACTATCGTTTATTGGATTTTCTTAGGGAAGATCTTGATTTAACTGGCTCCAAAGAAGGTTGTGGAGCGGGTGAATGTGGAACTTGTTCAGTTTTTGTAGACGGAAAGTTAGTAAAGAGTTGTTTGATGCCAGTTGCTAAAGCTTCAGGGAAAAAGATAGAAACCGTAGAACACCAAGGTACTCCAGATAATCTATCCACTTTGCAAAAAGCATTTTTTCTAACAGGTGCCAGTCAGTGTGGCTTTTGTATTCCTGGTATGGTTATGGCTGCCACTTCCACTTTGAGAAACAATCCAAAAGCAGACATTGAAGAAATTAAAGAAGAAATGGGTGGAAATATTTGTAGATGTACTGGATACCAGAAAATTTTTGATGCCGTAGAATTGGCTAGAGATGTCATTTCAGGAAAATTAGATCCCAAAGCTCTTGAGGAATATTCAAAGCCGGAAGCATCTTATTTAGGTGCAAATGTTAAAAGAATTGATGCTCCTGGAAAAGTTACTGGAAGATTAAAATATGCTGCTGATATGAAAATGCCAAATATGCTTCATATGCAAGTTTTTAGAAGTTCTAGACCTCATGCTAAAATAAAAAAACTGGATCTTAGCAAAGCAAAAGCCGTGAGTGGAGTAGAAGCAATTGTTACTTGTGATGATGTTCCAGGAATAGATAACTTTGGAGTATTCATTGAAGATCAACCAGTACTCGCAAAAGAAAGAGTAAGGTACGTTGGTGAGGCAATTGCAGCAGTGGCAGCAGATACGTTGGAAGCTGCAAAAGAAGCGGTAAGTAAAATTGAAATTGAGTATGAAGATCTTCCAGCGCTATATGATCCTGAAGAAGCTTTAAAAGATGAAATTTTAATTCATGAACACTATAAAACCAATTTAGTAAAACATATTCCTATTAGAAAAGGAAATGTTGAAGAGGGTTTTGCAAAAGCAGATTTAATTGTAGAAGAAAAATTTGCTACACAGCCTGTTGAGCATGCTTATTTAGAACCTATGGCTGGATTGAGTTACGTAGATTCAGACGGAACATTGGTTATTGTTTCTCCAAGTCAAAACATTACTCATCATAGACACATGATGTCAAAAATTATGGACCTTCCCATTAATAAAGTAAGATTTATTATGTCTCCAGTTGGAGGAGGCTTTGGTGGAAAAGAGGATATGATTTATCAAGGTATGTTAGCATTGTGTGCAATGAAAACTAGATTGCCAGTACGTTATGTCATGACTAGAGAAGAAGATATTACCTCCACTGCAAAAAGACATCCAAGTAGAACCAATTACAAAATTGGAATCACAAAAGATGGAAAAATAACAGCAGTTCAAATTAAAATGCTTGCAGATGGTGGTGCTTATGGATGTTCTACAGAAGGGGTTATGAGAAAAGCTGCTATTTTAGGAGCAGGTCCCTACAAGATAGATAATTTGCAAATGGACACATTTGGAGTTTACACCAACAACACTCCCAGTGGTGCTTTTAGAAGTTTTGGTGCTCTGCAAACTGAATTTGCAACAGAATCTATTTTGGATATTTGTGCTGAAAAATTAAACATGGATCCTTTTGAACTGAGAAGAAAAAATATGTTTGTTGCGGGTGATTTAACTCATACAAAACAAGAATTAAATTCAGCAAGTATAGGAACTGTTTTAAATGAGCTAGAAAGTTTAGCGAGTTGGGAAAAAGGAACCCCTAACTCTAGAGGAGCTAGTAGAAAAGATTTAAACGGTAAAGATAATAGAGATTCTTGTTTTTTAGGTGCTAGATTAAATGAAAAACCAGAAGCTAGCGGGGGAGTTAAATAATGAGTCTAACTAAAAAAAGAGGAAGAGGAATGGCCGCTTCCTGGTATGGAATTTCAAGAACTGCTGCAATGGATCAGGCTGGAGCTTGGGCCGAAATAGATGATGGGGGTACAGCAAAAGTGGTTACTGGTGTTACCGAAATTGGAGAAGGAATACTAACGGTTCTAGCCCAAGTGGCTGCAGAGGAATTGGGCGTCAAACCAGAGTTGGTACACATTGGAGATAACGATACTTCTAGAAGTCCAGAAGCAGCGCATGCAGGAGCTACCAGGCAAACATATATGATTGGTAACGCTGTGGCTATGGCTTGCAGAGATTCAAAAGACAAGTTGTTTAATGAAATTGCAAAAGAATGGAATGTAGAAAAAGAAACATTGCAAGCTCATGATGGAGAAATCTGGGCTAATGGTACTAATTATAAAATGCCAATGTCAGAAGCTATTCATATTTGTAAAAAAAAATATGGAGTTATTCCGGTTGGAAGTGGAAATTACACATCTCATAACACCCCTTTAGATCCTGTCGATGGTTCTGGAAGTCCATGGCAAGCATATGTGTTTGGTGGGCAAGTTGCGGAAGTAGAAGTTGATACAGCTACAGGAGAAGTTCAAATATTAGGAATCTGGGCATGTCATGATGTGGGAAAAGCAATTAATCCAAAAGGTATTGAAGGTCAGATTGAAGGTGGCGTAGTTCAGGCGGTAGGCCAAGCTCTTATGGAAGACTATCAGCAAGTAGAAGGTCACACTACCACAGGAAGTTTTGCAAAATATATTTTACCGACATCATTAGATGTTCCAAAAGTTACAACCAAAATTGTTGAAGATCTAGATCCATTAAGTCCACTTGGTGCTAAAGGTATAGGAGAACCAGCGATGGTTCCTACATGCCCAGCTATTATGAATGCTATTTATGATGCTGTTGGTGTTAGGATTCAATCTTTGCCGGCTACGCCTGAAAAAATCTTGAGGGCTCTGGATGAAAAAAAACGTAAGTCAAATGGAATGGCTATTAACTAGCTTTTTCAAAACTAAACTAACGAAGGGGAGAATAAAATGAAAATAGTAAAAAAAATAAGCTCGATACTAGTGGCTATGTCACTATTATTGGGATCTAATTCTTTTGCTGCTGATAAGTTCCCATCTAAATATGTCGAAATGACAGTATTATTTGGTGGAACGGCTAAAAGTGTTGGCCAATTAGTTGCTAAAGGACTTGAGAAAAATCTGGGAGCAACGGTTGTTCCAGTATCAAGACCAGGTGGTGGAGGTGCTGTAGGATACAAATATATTCAGTCTAGACCTGCATCTGGATATGATATTGTTTGGAACTCAAACTCTGTGAGTACAACTTTCCATGGTGGAAAAGTTCCTTTTAATTTCAAAACTTTTGCACCTATTGCTGCTATGAGTATTGAAGTTCCAGTTTTGGCAGTTAAAGCTGGTTCTTTTAAAGACATTAATGAGCTAGCGGCTTATGCTAAAAAAAATCCTGGCAAGCTTAAAGTTGGTATTAGTGGAAAGGGTGCTTTTACTCACTTAACTTCTGCAATTATCTTTGATGCGTTAGGTGTCAAAGTTAATTATATTTCCTACGGAAAAGGAAAAGCTCCTACTGAATTATTAGCAGGAAGAATTGATGCTGCAGTTCAGTGGCCAGGACAATTCAGATCATTTGATAAAGCTGGTCAATTAAAAATGTTAGCCGCAACAAGTCCAAAGAGAATTGCATCTGACCCAGGGGTTCCAACAATGCAAGAGCTTGGATATAAAAAAGTTGATGTAACGATGTGGAGAGGATTAGCTGCAAAAAAAGGTACTCCAAAAGATCATATAAAAGCGATCGAAGCTGCTGCTAAAACATATGCATCGAGTCCAGAATTTATCGCTGCTTCTAAAAAAATTGGTTTTGAAATCAATTATTTAGATTCAAAAGCATTTGGTAAAAAAATTGCTGCAGATGATAAAAAAATTGGACAACTAATGAAAAATCTTGGTTTAAAAAAGTAAATATTAAAACAGGATTGGTTCATGATTAGAAAAAGCAAGTTTTATTTAGCTTTAGGGTTAGGTGTGCTTGCTTTTTCAATCACGTGGATTTTTTTAGTTTTTTTTCAAATTGAAGGAAATATAGGATCTCCTGGAAATACACCAAGATCCATCCCTTTTTTTCTTGGTTGCTGCATGTTTCTTCTAGGGGTTATTTTTATTTATCAATATTATTTAGGCTATCGACCAAAAAGCTCTATTGAGGGAATAAAAAAAAATGAAATTAAAAATATAGCAATTTGTATTTTCTTTTTTGTTTTATATTCATTTACTTTAGAATGGTTTGGTTTTTTAATTTCTACACCTGTGATTATTTTTTTAATCACACGATTTTTGCTCCAAGAAAAAAGTTGGAAAATTAATATCCTTTTTCCAATTTTGATGACGGCTTCTATTTACTTTATATTTATTACACTGCTGAACTCTGCTTTACCTAGAGGAACTATTATAGAATTGTTATGATCGAAAATTTAATTGCTGCTTTTCATATGACAGCAACATTAGAAGTATTTTTTGCTGTTTGCTTAGGTTCCTTTGCTGGTATTATTTTTGGTGCTATTCCAGGTCTAACTTATTCGATGGCTCTTGCATTAATGTTGCCTTTTACTTTTACTATGGAGCCAGCGACCGGTATTTCCTTATTATTAGCAACCTACATCGGAGGAATGACAGGTGGATCTATTTCTGCAATTTTAATTGGAATTCCAGGAACACCATCCGCAGCTGCTACAGTGGCTGACGGCTATGCATTGGCTAAAAAAGGTGAGGCTAGTATCGCATTAGGAGCGGCAGTAATTGTTTCTACTATCGGCGGCCTAATTAGTCTTATTATTATGATTTTGTTAGTCGACTTTATCTCTAAATTTGCCATTAAATTTGGACCTGCCGAAATATTTATGTTGGTACTTTTTGGTTTTTCTACCATTTGTGGGTTGGCGGAGAGGTCTTTATTTCGAGGACTAGTTGCTGGTGTTTTGGGCTTAATGTTAATGACCATTGGAATTGATGAATTGGAAGGCGTTCAGAGATTCACTTTTGGCAATGTTCAAATGCTTCAAGGGGTAAATTTACTAGTAGCTATGATTGGTCTTTTTGCAGTACCTCATATTTTAGAAGTTTTTCTTCAAAGGATAAATAAAGAAGATAAAGTTAACTTTGATGTTGGAGAGGTCAAAACTACCTTGCCAGGATTTCAATTTATTAAAAAATATTTTAATCTTGTATTGCGTTGTACAGGATTAGGAACTTCCATTGGTGCTATACCTGGATCCGGAGGTCCAATCGCAGCATTTTTGGCATATTCTCATGCTAAAAATTCAGAAAAAGACCCTAAGGAAAAAGATACTTTTGGCAAAGGAAACATTGCAGGTGTGGTAGCTCCCGAAGCAGCAAACAATGCTGTGACAGGTGGTGCTATGGTGCCCCTTCTATCTTTGGGTATTCCAGGAGATCCAGCTACAGCAATTATTCTTGGTGGATTACTAATTCATGGGATTGTGCCTGGACCAATGCTATTTATTGAAAATGCACCTGCAGTTTATTCTATTTATTTTGCCATTGTTGCTGCTTACATAGTTGTATTTATTTTTCAGGTAAATTTTATCAAATACATTGTAAAAATTTTAAAAGTTCAACCTCATCATCTTGCATGTGCAATTTTAATTATGGTAGTTGTTGGTTCTTATGTTATTAGAAATTCTTTTTTAGACATTTATATAATGATTTTAATGGGATTGTTTGGATACTTTTTAAATAGAATTAAAATTCCCATAACACCGGTGGTGTTAGGTTTAGTTTTGGGGGAAGCAATTGAATCAAATTACAGAACAGCCATGTCTTTATCTTCAGGAGAAATATCAATATTTTTTAGCTCAATTGTTTCTGTACTATTTTTTCTTCTAATTATTTTGACTATTGCTTTGCAAGTAAAAAAAAGAATTTTAGAAATTAGAAAACAAAAAAATCAATTTGATAAAGGAGCGGCATGAATAATACGGAGGTGGCAAAAAGAGCAAAAATCTTATCTGAAAATAATAATAACTTAGAACAATGTTTGGCTAATAGTAAAATACCTACTAACGTAGACGTCAGTTTATCAGAAGGTTTGATACTGGCGCTGCTAAAACAAGGCGTTAGAAAATATTTTGCTATTTTTGGACATGGTTCTACGGACTTTGCAGAGGTATTAAGAATTTATGAAGAATATGGAGTTACTAAAACCTATAATTTTAAAAACGAAGT
>VTPO01000015.1 GCA_008638205.1 Pelagibacteraceae bacterium
ATGTTACTCGTAAGGTCATTTAGCAAACGACTGGTTTCAGCCTCTCACCCACCTAACCGCATTGAGTTTGTGTTGATATATATTATATATATTTCAATGATGCAAAAAAAACACCTTCAAGATTTTATCTCGTTGACCTAAATCGCTAATAGTGGAGATTAATTAAGCTTTACCAATATTTCTGAAGTATTTTAAGCACTCAGGATTGGCTATGGACTCCAAATTGTTAACTTCCTCTCCGTTTAATAACATTCTAACTGCAATCTCTACCACTTTGCCACTTTTTGTTTTGGGTACGTCTGGACATTGCAATATAATTGAAGGCACGTGTCTTGGAGAGCAATTTTTTTTTATGGAAGACTTTATTTTTTGAGTTAGCTCATCTGTCAGATCAAAGTTCAAATTCATTTTTACAAAAAGAACTATTCTAATATCGTCATCAAATGATTGTCCAACTACAACAGATTCTTCAATTTCATCAAACGATTCAACTTGTCTATATATCTCCGCTGTACCTATTCTTACACCACCAGGATTTAAGGTAGCATCTGATCTTCCATGGATAACAAAACCACCATTGGAGGTTTTTTGTATATAATCACCATGATGCCAAATATTTGGAAATTTAGAAAAATAAGCAGATTTAATTTTTTCTTTTAAGGGATCGTTCCAAAACTGAATAGGCATAGATGGGAAAGGACTTTTTACGACAAGCTCTCCCTTATCATCATTAACTACTGGAGCGCCTGAGTCATTGTAAATATCAACATCAATTGCAAGGCTGGCACCCTGGATTTCTCCCGTATAAACTTTGTCAAAAATATTACCCATAACTAGACATCCGATCACATCTGTTCCGCCACTCATAGACGACAACATAACATCTTTTTTAATATTTTTATAAACGTACTCATAACTCTCTTTCATTAAAGGTGAGCCTGTAGAAGTTATAGTTTTTAAATTATTAAGATTATAAGAACTTGCTGAAAATTTATTTTTTTTTAAAAAATCTATATATTTAGCGCTAACACCAAACAAAGAAAACTTATGATCTTCGCAATATTTAAATAGAATATCCTTAGTGGGATACAAAGGTGACCCATCATACAATTTGATACTAGCTCCGCAGCACAAACTGCTGACAAGCCAATTCCACATCATCCATCCAGTGGTAGTAAAATAAAATATATTGTCATTTTCTTTAATGTCACAATGTAAAAATAGTTCCTTTTTGTGTTCTATTAAGGAACCTCCTGCACCATGAACAATGCACTTGGGTACGCCAGTTGTTCCACTAGAATAGAGAATGTATAAAGGTTGATTAAATTCAAATTCTTCAAAAGTTTCGTCTGGTAGATTTTCATTTAATATTTTTTCAAAAGAAATAAAAGATTCTGAAGGGACGCTGTCTTCTTCGTAAGAACAAATAACAACCTTTTCAATCGAAGGAACCATTTTTTGTAGAGTTTTTATTCTTTCTATAAGACTAATTTTTTTTCCGTTATAGTAATAGTAATCACAAGTAATCAAAATCTTGGGTTCGATTTGCAAAAAACGATCCACAACTCCTTGGACACCAAAGTCAGGAGAGCAAGACGACCATATATGCCCATTTTTAGAAGAAGCTAGCAATCCCACTATAGCCTCAATGTTATTTGGGAGGTAAGCTGCAACTCTGTCATTTTTTTTTAAACCATTTTTTTTAAAAAAATTAGATAATTTACAAACATCTTCATAAAGTTTTTTCCAAGAGATTGATTTTTCATAGCCATTCTCTCCTCTAAAATGAATTGCTATTTCATTGGTTTTTTTAAACAAAAGATTGTGAGCAAAATTTAATTTTGAATCTTCAAAGTAGAGAGAATCTAAAAAAGAATCTTTTTTTAAGAAAGTTTTTTTTCCTTTAGTTCCTTTAATATTCGCAAAATCCCAAAAAGCATTCCAAAAAACAGAAGGTGATTTTACAGACCATTCCCACAAATCATTATAATTTTCATAGAAAGGTAGGTTTAGTTTTTTCTCTAAATATCTACAGAATTCGTAAAGATTGGAATTTTTTATTCTTTCATTACTAGCTTTCCATAAAAAGTTTTTGGACATAGATTAAAATATTATTATGAAGATTATCAACTAATGCTCTTTTTAGACATGTACTTTTGCAACACCAATGGAATTTCTATGGATCCGTCTTTGTTTTGATAGTTTTCTAGAATTGCAATGATAGTTCTGCCTATTGCAAGGCCAGATCCGTTTAATGTTGCTAGCAATTCATTTTTATTATCTACAGTTTTATATCTAGCTTTCATTCTATTGGACTGGAAAGTTGAACATGATGAGCAACTAGAAATTTCTCTATATTTTTCTTGGGAAGGAATCCAAACTTCAATATCGTAGGTTTTTTCTGCACTAAAACCCATATCACCTGTTGATAGCAACATTACTCTATATGGCAACTTTAGCAATTCGAGAATTCTTTCAGCAGACTTAAGAAGTTTTTCCAATTCTTTTTCTCTAAACTCGGGTTGGACGATAGAAACTAACTCTACTTTAGAAAATTGATGCTGTCGCATCATTCCTTTGGTGTCTTTACCTGCTGAACCGGCCTCTAATCTAAAACAGGGAGTGGCAGCCACATACCTTAAAGGAAGTTTTTCATATTTTGTAATTTTATTCGCTACCATATTTGTCAATGGAACTTCGCCAGTGGGTATTAGCCATAAATCATTATTAGTTTGAAACTGATCATCTCTAAATTTTGGCAGTTGGCCCGTTCCATACATCGCCTTGGTATTAACAAGAATTGGGACGTTGTATTCATCATATCCATTTTCCTCTGTATGAATATCAAGCATAAAATTTACTAAGGCACGTTCTAATTTAGCTAAATCTTTTTTTAAAATTGAAAACCGAGATCCAGAAAGTTCTGTGGCTGTTTCAAAATCTATCAAATCTAAACGTTCTCCAATTTCATCATGACTTAAAGGCTTAAAATCAAATTTTTTGATTTGGCCAACTTTTTTAAGTTCAACATTACCTTTTTCGTCTTCAGCAACAGGGACGTCTTCAAGCGGTATATTTGGAAGTGTGTAAAGTGTTTCGTCTATTTTTTTTTTAAGATTAGAGATTGAAGTTTCTATTTTGTTAATTTCATTTTTTACTTCAGTTACCTCTGTAGATAACTTTTTAAAATCATCACTACCCTTATCTTTATGAGCGCCTAAGGCTTTAGAAATTGAATTTCTTTTATTTTGGAGATTTTGCTGCAACTCTAGGTTTTTTCTAAGGCTTTCATCATTGCTGATCAAAGAATCTAGCAATGAATCTGAATTATTTACGTACCTAGATTTGATTTTTTTTTTAAAAAAATCTAAATTTTTTCTTATATCTTTTAAGATTAGCATTATTTTTTTTCTACAAAACTTACTGTAAATATAGAAAGCTCATACAGCAACAATAAAGGCAGTGCCAAGCCAATCTGAGTTATGGGATCTGGTGGTGTTAAAAGTGCAGCAGCAGCAAAAATCATAACAACTACATACTTTCTTCTAGTTCTTAAGGAATTTGAGGTGAGAAATCCCACCTTCCCTAATAATGTTAGAAGAACCGGTAACTGAAAACTTAAACCAAAAGCAAAAATTAATTTAGTAACGAGAGATAAGTATTCATTCACCTTGGCTTCCAATTGAATTGGCATACCCGAAGCCATTCCCGTTGTCTCAAAAGATAAAAAAAATTTTATAGCAAGTGGCATGATCAAATAATATACTAGCATTCCACCCAAAATAAATAAAATTGGTGTAGCCACTAAAAAAGGTAATAAAGCTAATTTTTCATCCTTATAAAGCCCCGGAGCAATAAACTTCCAAATCTGAATTACAATTAAAGGAAAAGAAATACAAAAAGAAGAAAAAAAAGCCAATTTTAAATATGTTAAAAATGTTTCATGGAGGGCTGTAAAGATCATTCTTCGTTCAACGGGATCTCCTTTAACAGCTTGAACATAAGGATCTAATAAAAATGAATAAATCTTATCTGCAAAAATATAACATACGACAAAAGCAATGAATAAAAAGATAACGGACTTTAATAGCCTGGTCCTCAATTCTTTTAGGTGACCAGTTATGCTTGAGGGTTTGGTGTTCATTGTTATAAATTTAAGTTTCTAAATCTTTTTCTTTAGTGACTAATTTTTTTTTTGACTTGGTTTCAGTACGAATATCCACATCCAAGTCTGTCATTTCTTCTAGGCTATTTTGAAATTGATTTGTGTAATTTTTTACAGTCCTAATCCATCCACCCACTTTCTTCATGATGATTGGAAGTTCTTTAGGTCCAATAACTAATATGGCAATTACAGCTATAACTAAAAGCTCAGACCACCCTATTTGTGGCATTTAGTTTAACTTTCGGATTTATTGTTATCTTTGGGAGTTTCTTTTTCTTCAATTTCATCAGTAGAAGACATCCCATGCTTAAAGCTCTTTATACCCTTGGCAACATCACCCATTAGTTGAGAAATTTTTCCTCTACCAAAAAGAAGGATTACAAGCGCTACTACGATAACTATTTGCCAAATACCTGGAGACATGAAGAAACAATACCCATAAATTTAAGCAATGACAATAACTATTTTTTAGTGCTTTTTACCTTTTTTGCAGTATCATTTCGTTCTTCTTCTTTTGAATTCTCTGCTTTGATATCCTCATCAGCAGCCAGGGTATCGCTAATCATATTGTCAATATTTGAATAAATATCTTCTTTTTCAGAATCTTCTTCAGCTACAAATTTAGAGGTTCCAAAAATCGAACTGTCTACCCTACTATCAATTAACCCTGCAGCCATTAACTCATCTGCATTAGGTAAGTCCTCCAGTGAATCTAAATTAAAATGACTGAGAAAAGATTCTGTAGTTCCGTAAGCTAAGGGTTTGCCCGGTATATCTTTTCTACCGGCAGGTTTGACCCATCCCAATTCAAATAAAACCTCCATAGTTCCTGTAGAGAAAGAAACTCCTCGAATTTCTTCAATTTCAGATCGTGTAACAGGCTGATGATAGGCAATGATAGCAAGTGTTTCGATTGCAGCTTTTGAAAGCTTTTTTTCCCTAGTTACTTCTTCTCTTAATTGATCGGCCAGATCAATTGAGGTTCTAAAAGACCATTTGTTAACAAGTTTGATTAAGTTTATCCCTCTATCTTTATACTCTAATTGCAATTCTTCTAAAATCTTCAATACGTTTGTTTTTTTTTTAACTTTGGACTGAAGCGTATCAAGATCCAAAGGCTCATCAGCAGCAAATAAAAATGCTTCTATAATTTTCTTTTCTTTAGTGTCAGTGCTAGCCATATTTTTAATTTCTCGTTTTTATAAAAATATTTTCAAATATTTTATCTTGTTTAATTGAAAGTTTGCCTTCTCGTACCAACTCAAGGCTTGCAGCAAAAGTTCCAGAAAGTCCTGTTTTTTTTAATTTTTTTGTTTTTAAAAAATTATTGGGAATGACAGTTTTTATCTCACACCAATCCATAATCTTATCAAACATTTGGGTAATTGCTTTGATAGCTTCTTCCATTGTGTAAACTGGCAATTTTCCAATACTGATAGATGAAAAATTTTGTTTTTTTTTAAAATCAGCATAGGATTTAATTAACTCATAAAGAGAGATGTTATATTCCGATTTACTGATAGGTTTAATACCCTCACGCATAGACCGCATAAATACATCAAATCCTAGTTTTGGTTTTGACATTAGTCGATCGGATAAAAGTCTAATACTTTCTAATTTTCTAAGTTGTAATTTTAGTTTTTCTGCCATTTGTATAGCAGAAAAATCATCATCAGAATTATCTGGTAATAATAAACGAGACTTTAAGTAAGCTAACCAGGCCGCCATTACTAAAAAATCAGCAGCACGTTCAAGGTTGTCTTTAATTTCATTTACATAAGAAATATATTGATCGGCTAATTGAACTATGGATATTTGCATCAAGTCAACTTTTTGTGCTTTAGCAAGATCCAAAAGAAGATCTAAAGGGCCTTCATAGTTATCAACGTTTAATTTAAATTTATCTGTTAGTGTTTCTGCTTGATTCTCTTGCATATAAAAAACCTACTAGATTATCTTGTATAATTAAACAATTTAATAATTTTTGCTAACAAAGAGCTACTAGCTGGTCTCACGCTTTCTAACAAACTAAGCATTTGATCATAATCACCGTTACAATGAAGAACGATATCACAACCTGCTGCAAAACATTTGTTTGCCAAAGTCTGTGCAGACCCCTTTAGTGCCTTCATGCAAATATCATCGGACATTAAAAGGCCTTTAAAATTTAATTGTTTGCGTATTAATTCGTTAATAAGCTTTTTGGAGAGGGTTGCTGGGTTATTCTTATCAATAGCTTCATAGACTATATGGGCTGTCATTAAAAAATTTGACTTAACGTTACGAAAACAGGCTAGATCATTTTTTTTTAAGAAGCTTAATTTATTTTTTATTACAGGTAAGTAAAAATGAGAATCTTCGGTTGATAATCCATGGCCCGGAACGTGCTTGGCTATAGTTAAGATTTTTTTTTTCTTATACATATCGATAACTAATTTTCCAATAGCCTGAACAACTTCAACTTTGCTAGAATAGGATCTATTGCCAATTACATCCGATTTTTTTTTATAAAACAAATCTAAAGTTGGTGCTGCTACTAGATTAATTCCCAAATAATTAAATAGATTTGAATTAAAATTGATAAATTTGTTTAGATTTTTAAAAAATTCTTTTTTATTATTTTCATATGTAAGACCAAAATTTTTTGCAGAATATTTAGATTGGCTAAAAAATTTAGAGAATCTGTTTACTCTTCCTCCTTCATGGTCAATCATTATTAATGTATTTTTATAGTGATTAATAGATCTCAGCTCCGTAATTAAATTTTTTAACTGTGAAAAATTTTCTATGTTTCTAGAAAAAATTATATATCCCAAGGGTGGGTATTTTTTAAATAAAAAATATTCTTTTTTGGAAATTCGGGATCCTTTTATACCGAGAATTACAGGCCTAACTAACTTTTTCATTTACTTAATAAGCTCCCAAAACTTTGGCTGTTTCTGTTTTTTTTTAAAATATTCTGAATTGTCAATAAAGGTTTTAAAATTTTTGCTTGTCTCAATTTTCTTTAATTTCACAGTGTATTGTTCTAGTTTTAATTTGTGCTTTTCATGACTGTTGTTAGATTTTTCTCTGTAAGTATCAGAGTTGTAAAATGTGTAATTATAAAACAAAAAAAGAATAAAAAAAAATAAAGAAAGCACTTTAATCATGAATAAATATATCACATAGTTTCTGGAGCATTTACCCCTAAAATAGATAAGCCTGACTTGATTACTGATAGAATCTTATTTAATAAAAAGACTCTAGCATGCACTAAGTTTATATCTGGATTTTCAATTATTTTAAAACTTGAGTCTTCTTTTCCCAAATTCCAATAAGAATGTAATGAAGATGAAAGGTCATAAAGATAATAAGGAATTCTGTGAGGCTCTAAGTTTCTGGCTGCTAACTCAATGGTTTTCTGCCATAAAGAAAGTTTTTTAACTAATTCAATTTCTACATTTGAAGTTAACAAGCCTAAGTGAGATTTTTCGAATACACTATTATCAAATTTTGTTTTTCTTAAAACCGAATGAATTCTTGCAGATGCATACTGCACATAAAAGACAGGATTTTCTTTTGTTTTTTCAGTAACCAAATCGAAATCAAAATCTAATTGACTGTCATTACTTCTATAAATCATCATGAAACGAACCGCATCTACGCCAACTGCTTTTACCAATTCTTTTGCTGTAATAAAATCTCCTGCTCTCTTGGACATTTTGTAGGGTTCTCCAGATTTAAAAAGTTTAACTAGCTGGCAGGTTTTGCATTCAAAGTCTGCCTTAAAGTCAGAAAGTGCATCCACACAAGCTTTTAATCTTTTTAGATATCCAGCATGGTCAGCCCCTAGAACATTGATATATTTGTCAAATTTTCTTTCTAACTTATATGCATGATACGCAACATCATTAGCAAAATAAGTCCATGTCCCGTCTGATTTTTTTAAAGCTCTATCCACGTCATCGCCAAACCTTGTTGACTTGAAAAGAAGTTGAGATCTAGGTTCCCAGTCTTCAATTTCATTGCCCTTTGGTTTTTCCAAAACACCTTCATAAATACATTGCTTTTGATTTAAAATTTCAATGGTCTTGGAAATCAAATCCTTACTAACCAAGTCTTTTTCTGAAACAAATAAGTCATGCTGAATTCCAAGTGCCAAAAGGTCACTTTTTATCATAAGCATCGCTTCGGACATGGCAGCACTACCTAGCTGGTCTTTAATTTTCTCATAATTAGAAATGTCTGTAATTAACTTTTTCTTAATAATATTATTTGCGATTTCTATGAGATAATGTCCCGGGTAGAGACCCTGATCTAATGGAAATTTAATATTTTCTTTTATCTCCTGGATTCTAGCAAATACAGATTTTGAAAACATATGAATCTGATTTCCATAATCATTGATATAATATTCTTTTGTCACATCTTCTCCCACAAAAGATAATAAATTTGCTAAGACATCTCCATAAACAGCTCCTCTACAGTGCCCAACGTGCAAGGGACCGGTTGGGTTGGCTGAGACATACTCTATGTTTATTTTTTTTTTAGAACTCGGAATTTTTTTATTGTGAGTATTGAAATCAGAAAGATAGCTAATCCAAAAGTTACTTTTTAGCTTTAGGTTAATAAAACCTGGTTTTGCTACATCTATATTTTCAAATTCTTTAAATTTTTTTTTAATAAGCTCTGCAATTTCAGAGCCAATCTCTAAAGGATTTTTTTTAAATTCAGCAGCCAATATAAGAGGAGCGTTAAAAGCCAAATCACCAAAACTAGTTTGTTTCGGTGGCTCTACAGAAATTTTTTCATAGTTACAATTGTACTTATTATCTTTTAATAGGTCACAAAATTGATCTTTATAGAATTGAAAAATATTCATTTGATTGAGCTGTATAAATCAATAGCATATTTATCAGTCATTCCAGAAATGTAATCGCTAATATTTCTCTCTTTTGAATTGCTATTATTAAAGTTTTTTTCAATTTTATTATAATTTTTCATATAATAAATAAAAATTGTATTGAGAATTATTTTTGATTCTTCAGACCACTTTTGAATATGCGCGTGTTTATACATATTGTTAAATAAAAAAGATTTAATATTTTTAATTAAATTGTTAGTTTTTTCAGAAAAAATAATAATTTCCTTGCTGGCCTTGTGAACTTTTTCAATTGAAGAAATGTTATTTAAATTAATTTGCTCAATAGAATTATTAATTAAATCTGTAACCATATAATCTATTAATCTTCTAACGAGTTTGTAATTATTTTTGGTAGAATTTTTATCATACGTTTCTAAAATTATATCTTTTAAAATAGGGATTTCCTTTAGATCGTCTATTGTAAAAAAATTAGCCCTTAGGCCATCGTCTATATCATGATTGTTATAAGCGATATCATCAGATAGTGAGCTTATTTGCGCTTCTAAGGAACCAAATGTTTGAAAATTTATTTTGTAATTTTTAATATCTGGCAGCAAGGATAACACCCTATTTTCATCAACAATTGGTCCATTGTGTTTTAGTAAACCATCTACTGTGTTTGTGCTCAGATTCAAACCTGGAAATTTTTCATAAATATTTTCTAATAATAAAAGAATTCTTAAGGATTGAATATTGTGATCAAATCCACCGTAGCTAGACATGCATTCGGAAAGAACATCTTCTCCAGCATGGCCGAAGGGTGTGTGTCCTAAATCATGAGCTAAACTCAATGCTTCACACAAGTCTTCATTGAGTCCCATATATCTTGCTATGGATCTTGAAATTTGAGAAACCTCCAGTGAATGGGTTAACCTTGTTCTAAAGTGGTCACCCTCATGATAGACAAATACTTGAGTTTTGTGTTTTAACCTTCTAAAGGATGAGCAGTGTATTACCCTATCTCGATCTCTCTGATATTCAGATCTGTATGCTGAAGTTGTTTCTGGGTATAATCTTCCTAAATAATTTGCCTTATTGGAGGCATATGGTTTTAATATGCTATTATAATTTTCTGTTGATCTGTTCATTAAAGATATGTCGTATATAATAAATATTTAATAGACTCATGCAAATTAATATAAAAATCGACGATAAAGCCAAGCAAGAAATAGGTAATCTTTTAAAGAATGAAAAAGATGGCTCTTTCTTTAGAATAAGCGTTGAGGGTGGAGGATGTTCTGGCTTTAAATACAATTTTACTATTGATACCGAGGTTCTAGAAGATGATTTGAGATTAGATAATTTAGTAGTGGACAAAACTAGTCTTGAGTATTTGAACGGATCTATACTTGAGTACAATGACACTCTTATAGAAAAATCATTTAAAATTAAAAATCCTAAAGCTAAAAGCTCCTGTGGTTGTGGTACTTCTTTTTCTGTATAATGAAC
Organism: Pelagibacteraceae bacterium; assembly: GCA_008638205.1. Taxonomy (GTDB): domain Bacteria; phylum Pseudomonadota; class Alphaproteobacteria; order Pelagibacterales; family Pelagibacteraceae; genus IMCC9063. Next base: position 10,521 of record VTPO01000015.1, read on the forward strand.
ATAGCTAGTTGGAATATAAACTCTGTGAGAATAAGAGTTGACCAGGTAAAAGACTATCTTAAGAAAAAAAAAATAGATATCCTAGTTCTTCAAGAGATAAAGACTGAAGATAAAAATTTTCCTCATGAAGACTTTAAAAAAATAGGTTATCACTCATACTCATTTGGACAAAAATCTTACAATGGTGTTGCCATAATTTCAAAAGAAGAACTGAAAGTAACAACTTCTGAATTTAAAGATCCTCTTGGACAATCTAGATGTATAGCTGCTGAAGTTTCTCATAATGATAAAAAATTTTTACTCGTCTCTATTTATCTTCCAAATGGAAATCCAATTAATACCGAAAAATATGACTATAAAAAAAAATGGATGGATGTTTTTGAAAAATACATAGTCGGAAAGTTTAAAAAAAACAAAAACATTATCATTGCTGGTGATTTTAATGTCATACCAAGTGAAGAAGACGTGGGAAACCCTGGGGATTGGATAAACGATGCTTTGTTTAAATTGGAAATTAGAAAAAAATTTAGATCATTATTAAATCTCGGTTTTAAGGATGGTTTTAGATTGTTTAACAAAGAACCCAAAGAATATACCTTTTGGGACTATCAACAAGGATCTTGGCAAAGAAACAAAGGATTAAGAATAGATCACTATCTTGTTTCTGACTCAATGATTCAAGATTTGAAAACTATTGAAATTGATAAATTCACTAGAGACAATGAAAGGCCTTCTGACCACGTTCCTATTAGATGCGTTCTTACTTGATACGATTATACTGATCAACGTATCTAATTATATCCGATTCCTTTAATATTTTACCAACCTGAGCCTCTATAATTTTAACAGGCTGGTTAAATTTATTTTCAACTCGATGAACAGCACCCAAGGGTATGAAAACTGTCTCATTGGTCTTTGGGTAAAACTTTCTGGCATCTATTGTGACTTTTGGTTTGCCTTGCGTAATTGTCCAGTGTTCGGCTCTATGTCTGTGCTTTTGAAGGCTGATAGAAGAATTTTTATTAACTACCAATTCTTTAATTAAAAAACACTTTCCACGGTGTAGATTAAAATACTTTCCCCAAGGTTTGGTAAAAGTATTTTTTTTACTATAGTATTTATTTTTTATTCTTTTAAACAAATGTGTAATAGCTCTCCAGCTACCCAAATCAGACCATACAACACTTAATCCAACTCCTAATATTTTTTTAGATTTTTCCAAAATAGCATAATCAAAAGAAATTTCCTTAGCCTTTGCATAAGAAGGCTTGTGAAGTTTGTAAATAGATTTTTTAGATTGAGATTTTTCAACAGCTCTAAGACAATTTTTTAATAATCTAGGTTGATTTTTTTTATAATGATAAATTAAAGAATCTTTTCTTAAGTAAAAAATACCAGAATTCCAATAGGCATTTTTTTTAATAATTTTTTTTGCAATTGTTTCACATGGCTTCTCCACAAAAGAAGTAACTATACTATTGTGTTTGTTGGTTAAGAAGTATCCAAATTGACTGGATGGTTCGGTGGGTTTAATTCCAAAAATACAAATATTGTCATCTGCAAGTTTTTTTTGGTTTTGCTTTACTGCTTTGTTAAATGCCTTAACGTTGTCAATTAATTGATCCGCTGGTAAAAATATTAAAGCCTGATTGTTTGGAATGTTAGGCAATAATGATGAAGAAAGCACAGCTGGAGCTGTATTTTTTTTATACGGTTCTAAAACCAAATCATATTTTTTAATCTTATATTTCTTTAAAAATGATTTAATTATTTTTTCATATTTCTCATTGGAGCTAATAATAGGATGATCGTAAATAGGACTCTTAATTCTCTCTAATGTTTTTTGAAATAAATTCCAACCGCCAAAATCTATAAATTGCTTTGGGTGAATTTTGTAGGAGCTAGGAAATAGTCTTGTGCCAGCACCACCGCATAGAATGATAGGTTTAACTTTCACAACTATATATCAGCGTAACAGCTTTTTTCTTTTGAACCACCTGGGTGCGTTACTGCTCCATTCTTGGCAGATCCAACGGTTTGACTAAACTTCCAAAGAGTACCGCTGTTAAAATTAGATTCTCTAGGCTTCCATTTGCTTTTTCTAGTTTTGAAAGTTTGATCATCTAAATCGACGTCTATAGTTCCTTTTTCAGCATCTATTATTATTTTATCTCCATCTTCTAGTAGAGCTAGTGGGCCACCAACAAACGCTTCTGGTCCTGTATGACCAACGCAAAATCCTCTCGTAGCTCCAGAAAATCTTCCATCAGTAATAAGTGCAACTTTTTCACCCATTCCCTGCCCATAAATAGCAGCAGTAGTTGAAAGCATCTCTCTCATACCTGGTCCTCCTTTTGGACCTTCGTATCTAATAATAATAACATCACCCTCTTTGTAATTCTTACTTTTCACTGCCTTAAAAGCTTCCTCTTCACTATCAAAACATTTTGCTACTCCTTCAAAGCGTAATTTCTTCATACCTGCAACTTTTACAATGGCTCCTTCTGGAGCTAAATTACCTTTTAAACCCACAACACCACCGGTAGGAGTAATTGGATTGTCATGAGGTCTCATTACATCTTGTTTTTTATCAAATTTAACATCCTTTAAATTTTCAGCCATAGTTTTACCCGTAACTGTCATGCAATTACCGTTGATAAATCCGCCATCCAATAATGTTTTAAGAAGCATAGGAACGCCGCCTGCTTCGAACATGTCTTTAGCAACATATTTTCCGCCAGGTTTTAAATCTGCTAGATAAGGTGTTTTTTTAAAAATTTCTGCAACATCCATTAAATCAAATTTGATACCACATTCATTTGCTATAGCTGGTAAATGCAAGGCAGCATTGGTAGAACCACCTGTAGCAGCGACAATTACAGCCGCATTTTTTAAAGAGTCCAAAGTTACAATATCTCTTGGTCTTATTTTTTTCTTTAAAAGATTCATGACAACTTTCCCACTTTCGTAGGCAAATTTATCTCTTTCTTCGTATGGAGCAGGTGTTCCAGAGGAGTATGGTAATGCAAGTCCTATAGCTTCCGATACACAAGCCATAGTGTTAGCTGTAAATTGACCACCACAAGCGCCTGCGCTTGGACAGGCAGCTAACTCAAGTTCTAATAAATCTTCATCTGACATTTTTCCATTTTCGTGCATACCTACAGCCTCGTACACATCAACAACTGTAACGTCTTTACCTTTAAATTTTCCAGGAAGAATTGATCCTCCATAAATAAAAACACTTGGAACATTTAATCTACACATGGCCATCATCAATCCAGGTAGGGACTTATCACAACCAGCAACACCTACTAATGCATCGTAACAATGTCCACGTACTGTCAATTCAGTTGAATCTGCAATTACTTCTCTAGAAATTAAAGACGATTTCATTCCTTCGTGCCCCATAGCTATACCGTCTGTCACTGTAATCGTGCAAAATTCTCTTGGTAAACCCATGTGATCATAAACACCTTTTTTAACACTTTGAGCCTGTCTCATTAAAGAAATATTGCACGGTGCAGCTTCATTCCAAGTAGAAACCACTCCAACGAAAGGTCTGGCAACATCCTCTCTAGTTAAGTCCATTGCGTAATAAAAAGATCTATGAGGAGCTCTTTCGGGTCCAACAGTAGTATGACGACTAGGTAATTTTGATTTGTCGAATGATGATGACATAATTATATAAAGCTCCTTAGGATGTTGTTAATTTTTTCTAAATCAATTTTGTAATTTGATAACATTTCTCTTTCATTATCAACAATATTCTTTGGTGCGTTGTCGACAAACCCTTTATTTTTTAATTTTTGCTCAGTAGAAGATATTTTTTTACTGAGTTCATTAATTTTTTTAACCTGAAGTTCTTTTTGATCATTTAAATTAATATCGTTATCAAATTTAATTTTAATGTTTTCATCATTGACTAAAATTTTAATTACTGAGGAGCTTACATTCTGTGAAAAGTCCACCTCTTTAACTCTAGCTAGTCTCTTAACAATATCTAAGTTTTTTTTAATTAAATTTTGAAACGTAACGGAAGATTCGTTTAAAAAAAGATTGCAGAAACTACCTGGGCTTATACCTAGTGAAACTTTTAAAGATCTTATTTCAGATATAAAACCAATTAGTATATTGATATTTTTAGATTTTAAAATCTGAGGTTTGGTTAGCAAGTAAGAGGCTTTGCTTACGTGAGAAATTAATGGCTTTTTAAAAAATGTATTGAATTTTGTTAAGCTCCAAAGCTCCTCTGTTACAAAGGGAGTAAAAGGATGTAATAAAAGTAAAATTTCTGACTGCAAAAAAGTCATAGTGTCTTTTAACTCTTTTATATTTTTTTTATCACCCGAATATAAAATCGGCTTAGAAAATTCTATGTACCAATCGCAAAAAAAGTTCCAAACAAACTGATAAACATGTTTAGCAGCCTCATCAAATCGATAAGCCTCGATACAATCGTTAGTTTTTATTTTGCATAAGGCAAACTCATTTAAAATCCACAAATTTAATGGGTGATTAATTTTTTTAATATTTATTTTTGGCTTTGTGAAAGTTTTATTAAATTTGGAAAAATTAAAAATATTCCAAACTTTAGTAACAAAATTTTTGTAACCATTAACCCTATCTTTTGCTAATTTCACATCACGACCTGGTGAGGACATTGCAATTAAGGTAAATCTCAATGCATCAGCCCCATATTCATTAATCAATACAATGGGATCAATTACATTGCCTTTAGATTTCGACATTTTTTGTCCTTTGTCATCTCTGACTAGCGCGTGAACATAAACGTTTGAAAAAGGAACTTTTTTCATAAAATAAAGTGACATCATCATCATTCTGGCAACCCAAAAAAATATGATATCAAAACCTGTTACCAAAACTGAAGTGCTATAAAATCTTTTTAATTCGTATGTTTTTTTAGGCCAGCCAAAAGTTGCAAAAGACCATAAAGCTGAAGAGAACCAAGTATCAAGAACATCCTCATCTTGTTTTAAGGAAACTTTATTTTTAAATTTTTTTTTAGCTAATTTTTCAGCTTCTTTTTTATTGTTAGCAACAAACACCTCTCCGTTAGGAGCATACCAAACTGGTATTTGATGACCCCACCATAATTGTCTTGAAATACACCATGGTTGAATATTATCCATCCATTGAAAATATGTCTTAGACCAGTTGCTAGGAAAAAAAGAAGTTTCTTTTTTTTTAACGTTGCTTATTGCTTCTTTAGATAAGACTTTTGCATTTAAAAACCACTGCTCTGTAAGATAAGGCTCTATTATAGAATTGGACCTGTCTCCATAAGGAACTGCGTGTTTGGTGGTTTCAATTTTTTCTATTAAATCTAATTTTTCTAACTCATCTAATAGTTTGGATCTTGCATCAAATCTGTCTAAACCAATATATTCAGATGGAGCATTTTCATTAAGCTTGGCATCTTTAGTGAAGATATTTATTTTTTCTAAATTATTTCTTTCACCGACTATGAAATCGTTAAAATCATGGGCTGGAGTAATTTTTACAACTCCACTACCCTGCTCAGGGTCAGCATGAATATCTGCAATAATAGTTATTTCTTTATTTGAAACAGGCACAATGGCTGTTTTTCCAACAATGTTTTTAAATCTATCGTCTTTAGGATTCACAGCTAAAGCAGCATCACCAAACATAGTTTCGGGTCTGGTAGTTGCAATAGTTACAACTTGGCTGCTATCTTTAATTCTATATTTTATAAAATATAATTTTCCATTTACATCTTTTTGGACAACCTCAAGATCAGACACAGCCGTTTGCAATACGGGGTCCCAATTAACTAACTTCAAATCTTTGTAGATTAATTTTTTTTTATAAAGATCCACAAAAACTTTTGTAACAGCTTCGGACAGACCCTTGTCCATAGTAAATCTTTCCTTGTTCCAATCACAAGAAGATCCAAGCTTTTTTAATTGAGATACTATTTCGTTTCCTGATTTAGCTTTCCATTTCCAAATTTCTTTTATAAAATTTTTTCTTCCTAGCTGTTGCCTGGTCTTTCCAGCTAAGGCCAATTGTTTTTCAACTACCATTTGGGTTGCAATACCTGCATGATCTGTGCCAGGCTGCCATAAAGTTTCATAACCTTGGTTTCTTTTAAAACGTATAAGCAAATCTTGAATTGTGTTATTTAATGCATGACCCATATGCAAACTGCCTGTTACATTGGGTGGTGGAATAACTATAGAAAAATATTTTTTTTTATTGTTATTTTTAATAGGTTTGAAGTATTTTTTTTTCTCCCAAAATTTATATATCTTGTCTTCAATTTTTGTATGATTGTAAGACCCAAAATTTTTCATTTAAAAAGTAAAAACAGGCTCTTTGCTTTTGTAATTTATAAGAACAGGAGAAGAGGCATCAAAAATTCTCAATTTATCAAAAGTGTTATTTTCTTTTTTGATATACATACATGCATATGAACTTCTACCATCTCTAAATATAGTAACTAGCTTTCCATTTAATTTTAATAATTTAATTAAATTAATTGGATTTGAATTCACCTCACCATTTATTAAAATGCTATCAAAAGTTGACTTTAAATTTTCAGTTTCTAAAAAAGAGTTTTTAATAACCTTAATGTTTTGTAAATTTTCATCTTTGCATACTTTTGTAATGAGATCAGCGCATGTGTCGTTATCTTCAAGGCTGACAACTTTTTTAAAAAGGTACGAAAGGATAGAAGAACTGTATCCATTGGTTGAGCCTACGTCTAAAACATTTTTATCTAATCCAATATCCAAGTTTGATATTAACTTTCCTAATATAAAGGGTCGTAAAACAAACCTCTCATTATTTATAAAAATATTGTCGTCCATGTAAGAAATTGATTGGAATTTCGTGGAAAAATACTTTTCACGTTTCACAGTGCTAAATGCTTGTAAAATATTTTCATTAAGCACCAGATTTGGTCTTAATTGGCTTTCAACCATTTCATTTCTTTGATTTTCAAATTTCATATTATTGATTATACGTCTTTAAAATATATATATACATCTTTCAGAATTAATAAATATTTTGAATATATATGGCCACGTGGCGGAATGGTTACGCAGAGGATTGCAAATCCTTTTATTCCAGTT
>VTPO01000009.1 GCA_008638205.1 Pelagibacteraceae bacterium
ACACTAGCTACTGCTTCTTCATATAATTTTCTTCCTCCACCATACTCCATCCATGCCATAACTTCTTGTGATGACATTCCGTATGAAGGACCAGTTCCAAATAGAGAAGCTGCAGCGTTCTTACCATACCAATATGCAGTCACCCAGTGACCCATATCAACGACCCCTGAACTTACTGCCTGTCCAATTTCTGAAGTTTTAACAACGGCTCCAACTGGCTTAAGATCAATTGTCAAGCTTCCACCAGACATATCTTTCACCATGTTGCAATAATCTTGAGCCATTTCAAAGAATATATTCGCTCCAGATGGCCAAGCTGCCTGCATAGTTAGTTTAACGGATTTTTCTGCAGCACCAGACTTTTTCGTATTATCCTCTGGCTTGCAGGCTGCAAGCAATCCTCCAGCAACAACTGCGCTAGTTGCCACTTTAAAGAATTTTCGTCTAGAGTTAGACGAGATGTTTTTTTTTGACATGTATTTTTCTCCCATGTTAGTTAATTAAAACATATAACCACCAAAAATTGTTATTGTCTCTATAAATAAAATTATAGATTTAGTAATTTTATCAGAAATAATTAAAATAACTTTTATATGCAACCTAAAGTTGCTTAATTAACTTGATCCTTTGGTTTTTTTCCTGAAAAAAAAACTTCTAAATTATCTATAGCTCTATCACCCATATCAATTCTAGTTCTTTTAGTTGAGCTTCCAAGGTGGGGAAGCAGGAAAAGGTTATCAAGCTTTAAGTATTCTTCATTTATTTTTGGCTCTCCATTGTAAACATCTAAACCAAGAGCAAAAATTTTTCCGCTTTTCATTGCTTCGATCATAGCCTTATCATCGATAATATCTCCTCTAGCAGCATTGGCAACAACCGCTTTATCTGGTAAAATTTTAATTGTCTCTTCATTTAATAAGTTAGTAGTTTCAGCAGTCGCAGGGCAATTAATAGATAAAAATTCACTTTCTGCAAAAAGAGATTTGGCATCTTTATGATATATAGCGCCCAATTCTAAATCACTGCTTAATTTATTTCTGTTATGATAATGTATTTCCATTCCAAAACCTCTGGCTCTTTGGGCTACTGCCCTTCCAATTCTACCCATTCCTAAAATACCTAATTTTTTATTCGACATTTGTTTACCCATTAAAAAATTAGTAGACCAGTTCCAATTTTGTGCTTCCGCGTGCTTTCTTCCTTCATACGCTCTTCTAGAAGCTCCAAGCAAAAGCAAAATAGATATATCTGCCGTAGCGTCTGTTAAAACTTCTGGCGTGTTGGTTACTGCTATTCCTCGCTCCTCTGCAGCATCAACATCTACATTGTTATATCCTACTGCATAATTCGCTATTATTTTAACACTAGATGAAAGTTTGCTTATAATTTCTTTGTCAAATTTATTTCCACCAACACACAAAATTCCATCACAGTCTTTAGATAAAGAAATTACTTCTTCAGTTGATAAAACTTTATCTTCTTTATTGAGTGTAGCATCAAACAAATTCAAAATTCTTTTCTCATTTTCTGGCAAGAGATTTCTAGTTACTAATATTTTTTTCATTATATTCCTTCTTTATTTGCTTTGGTTTGATACCACCCGTGAACCAATCTAACAATTCAATAGTATGCACTATTGGTATGGATGAGCCTGTTGCAATTTGTGTAATACAGCCAATATTTCCGGCTGAAATAAAATCTGGTTTAATCTTATCAATATTTTCTACTTTTCTCTTAAGAAGCTCACTTGCCATTTTTTCCTGTAACAAATTATAAGTTCCGGCAGAGCCGCAGCATAAATGTCCGTCGGGTATCTCTAAAATAGTATTCCCTGAGTTTTTTAATAAATCTATTGGTTGTTGGTGCACTTTTTGTCCATGCTGCATAGAGCAAGCAGAATGGTAAGCAATTTTATATGATTTTTCATTTTTAATAAAATTAAGCTTTATATTTTTCCCTAAGTATTCTGTCACATCTTTTACCAATTTTGAAACTTGCTTGGCTTTTTTTCTAAGATTTGTATCTGGGTGATTTTGAAAAATAAAACCATAGTCCTTTAAAGTTGTCCCACACCCTGATGTATTAACAATAATTGCATCTATAGGGTTTGTTTCGGATATTTTTGTCCAAGCATTAATGTTTTGAATAAAAGAATTGTGCGCTAATTTTTCTTTTCCCAAATGATGGTTTAATGAACCGCAGCAACTCACCTCTTGGGACACATGAACCTCCACACCATGTCTGTTTAGAATATTTATAGTAGAATCGTTGATTTGTGGTGATATTACTTTTTGAACACATCCGGTTAATAAAATTACTCTAGCAACCGTCTTGCCCTCAGGTTTAAAAACATTTTTTGCTTTATGTTGAGCTTTTGGAAAATTGGTTGGCATCAACGCAACCATATTTTTAATTTTTCTTGGCATAAAAAATAAGAGTGGTTTTGTAATTTTAGTTAACCAACCAAGTAAAAGAAATATATTGGGTCTGGGAAGAACATAGGAGAGCATGTTCCTTAACAATCTATCTAAAAAAGGTCTTTTGTAATTTCTTTCAATATGATTTCTTCCGTGATCTATAATATGCATATAGTTTACTCCAGATGGACAGGTGGTCATACATGCATAACAAGATAAGCAACGGTCTATGTGTTTTACTACTTTTTCAGTAGGAGCCTTGTTATTTTCAATCATATCTTTGATTAAATAAATTCGACCTCTTGGCCCATCCAATTCATCTCCCAATACTTGAAACGTTGGGCAAGTTGCGTTGCACATTCCACAGTGAACACATTTTCTTAAGATATCTTCTGTATTTTTTATTTCAGGATCTTCTAGCTGTTTTTTTGTGAAATTAGTTTGCATTAAATACCTGCATAAATTTTACCTGGGTTGAGAATGCTTTTTGGATCAAAGCTAAGTTTAACTTTAGATGCTAAAGTTTTGATATTTTCATCAGAGCTAGAAAGGAAAAATCCAGAGGTCCTAAATGTATTGTCGGCTTTCATAATCATAATGTGCGCACTCTTTTCTTTGCAAAATTTTTTCATTTTTTCTAATATCAGATAAGAGGGATCCTCATTACCAATCTCTAAGAAAATCAATCCACCCGCCCACTCTACAAAATATTTATTATTAATACCCATAATTTCATCTTCGCAAAATTGACTAATAAAATCAGTGGTTTCTGTCGGTGGAAGAGAGATTTTAGCAACTATTTTTGGTGAATTGTTAAAGCATTCAAGATTTGCACTAATTTTCCAAAATAAATCTGACTGATAAATTTCTAAAATTGTTTTTTCTTTTACTTCTTTGAAGATTTTGTTCAAACTTTCAATTCTTTCTTGAACTGAATTTTTTGGGCCCTCAATTCTCAAGGCCGTGATTGTCCTTGAGTTGTCTAAATCATTCAAACGAAGAAAATCAATATTATTTTTTGGGTAATGGCATGCTCCTGAAATCTCCAAAGAAGTTTTCATGACCTTAGAGAAAACTTCCAAAGCTTCTTTTGGTGTCAAACCATACATCACAAAAGTTTCAGAAAATTCTGGCTTGGGCACCACTTTAAGAGTCACCTCAGTTAAGACTGACAGTGTTCCATACGATCCAGCCAATAGCTTGCTAAGATCATAGCCAGTAACATTTTTAACTACCGTCCCCCCCGATTTAATACATTCTCCTTTTCCATTTACTGCGGTAAATCCTAATAAGTGATCCCTTAAGGATCCAGATTTAAACCTCCTTGGTCCTGATAGATTGCAGGACACCACTCCCCCTATAGACCCATAATTTGGTTTTCCATTATACAAATATCCAAGATCTACCGGTTCAAAACCCAGCATTTGATTTTTGGATTTTAAAACTTCTAGAATATCAATAAGAGGGGTTCCAGCTTTAACTTTAATATAAAGTTCGTCTGGCTGATATTCTACAATTCCACTGTTTTTACTTAGATCTAATGTTTGTGAACATTGAATGCTTCGACCTATGGGCTTAGAATTAAAAGTTATAATTTCTATTGGTCTATTGGATTCATAACAATCATAAATAAATTGAGAGATTTCCTCTTGGTTGTTTGGGCGGTAAATATCCGTCATTAAAAACTGGGAAGATCTGGAAATCTTGTTTTTCCTTTATGAACATGAACTCTTCCTTCTTCTGCACATCTATGAAGGATTGGAAAAACTTTACCAGGATTTAAAAGGCTTTTCTCATCAAACGCCTTCTTTAAACTGAGCTGTTGCTGAATGTCGTCATTATTAAACATTTCACACATAAGCTCCCTTTTTTCTATTCCCACACCATGCTCTCCTGTAAGAACACCACCAACTTTAACGCAATATTTTAAAATATCCGCTCCAAAGAATTCTGCTTTTTTTAATTCTTTCTTATTATTTGAATCAAACATAATGAGTGGGTGTAAATTACCATCTCCGGCATGAAAACAATTTGCAACAGCTAGTTCGTACTTTTTGGATAAACGGGTTATTTCGTTTAATACTGTGCCTAATTTTTTTCTAGGTATAGAGCCATCCATGCATATGTAATCTGGTGAGATAGCACCCAAGGCAGTAAAGGCAGCCTTTCTTCCCTTCCAAAAACGTAAACGCTCCTCATCGCTTTCGCTTGCACGGTTATAAGAAGCTTTATTTTTTTTTGCAATTTCCAAGACTTTTTCAATTAACGTGTTCACTTCAGATTCTGTTCCGTCTAATTCCACTATTAATAATATTTCTACATCCCTTGGGTATCCCGCTTTAGCAAAATTATCTGTGGCAATAATTAATGGCTTGTCCATAATTTCCATTCCCGCAGGAATAATCCCGGCACTAATAATATCTGCTACGCAGTTACCGGCATCATCGTTGGTGTCAAAGCCGATGAGAACAGCGCGAACTGATTGGGGTTTTTTTAAAATCTTAACTGTAATTTCCGTAATAACACCTAGCAACCCTTCCGAGCCAGTCACCACTCCTAACAAATCATACCCCTCTGCATCCAAATTTTTTCCTCCGAGCCGGATTATAGTTCCGTCTATTAAAACCATCTCTACTCCAAGAACATTGTTAGTAGTAACTCCATACTTCAGGGAATGAACACCTCCAGCATTAGTGGATATATTCCCTCCTATAGAGCAGGCCATCTGACTAGATGGATCTGGAGCGTAATAAAAACCTTCATGTTGAACTGCTCCTGTAATTGATAAATTTGTTACGCCTGGCTGAGTAACTACACATCTATTTTCAAAATCTATCTCTAAAATTTTATTAAATTTTCCCAAAACTACCAAGACCGAATCTTCTAATGGCAATGCGGATCCAGACAAGCCTGTTCCAGCGCCTCTAGGAACTACTTTTACATTATTATCATAGCAATATTTCAAAATCAGACTCACTTCTTTTGTGGTCTCTGGTAACACAACTGCAATTGGTTTTTGACGATGAATACTTAAACCGTCAGTTTCATAAACTGCTCTTTCTTCTTCTTCCGAAAGCACGTGTTTGGAAATTTTTTTTAGACCATTAATAATGCTACTTGATTTTAATAAAGTAGCCTCATCAGGCTTTGGCATAACTAAAGACATGTTACAAAACTATAATAAATTTAACACTTTTTACAGATAATTCAGTGCAAATTGTGGAAGGATTATAAAATATTTTTTATTTTTTCTAGAGCTTTTTCAATGTTTTCGTAAGAATTTGCAAAACTAAATCTTACAAAATCATTGGCTGATTTTCCAAAACTAGTACCTGGAACAATTGCAACACCAGCTTCATAGAGACATTTGTCGGCAAACTGAGCTCCTGTTAGACCTGTTTCACTAATATTGGGAAAAACATAAAATGCCCCTCCTGGATTATTGCAATTAATCCCATCTATAGAATTCAATCCCTCTATAATTAGCTTTCTTCTTTTATTAAATTTACTCATCATATCTTCAAGAAAATCATGCGGGCCATCTAAAGCTGCTATGGCAGCAACTTGATTTGCTGCAGAAACACAAGAATAACTATTAATTGCCATTCGTGTTACGAGCTCAATTAATTGTTCGGGCCAAACACTCCAACCAAGTCTCCAGCCGGTCATGGCATATGTTTTGCTCCAACCATCTAATACAATTAACCTGTCATATAATTTTGGATAATAAAAAAAAGAGGGCATTTTGTTTCCATCATAAATTTGTCTACTATAAATTTCATCACTCATAATAGCTACATTGGGATATTGTTCTAATCCTTTAGCTAGTTCATCAATTTGATCTTTGGGAATTAATCCTCCTGTTGGATTTTGAGGGTTGTTTAAAATTAATAACCTTGTCTTATCATTAATTAAGGACAAGACTTTTTTGACATTAAAAGAAAAGTTATTTTTATCTGATAAATACATGGGAACTGCCTTAGCTCCAGAATAATTAATCATAGATTCATAAATAGGAAATCCAGGTTCTGGATAAATAATTTCTGCACCAGGCTCTCCAAAAAGCATCATGGCAAAGTACATAGTTGGTTTTCCGCCAGGTGTGATTAGTACTCTGGATGGGTCAATGGTAGCTGAATACATTTTTTTAATATGAGCAGATACACTTTGTCTTAATTCGAGAGTCCCATTAGCAGCTGTATAACCATGATGTCCATCTTCTAAAGCTTTTTTTCCTGCCTCCACAATATGCTGTGGAGTTCTAAAATCAGGCTGACCAATTCCAAGATTTATTATTTCTTGTCCCTCCGATTCCAACTTTTTAGCTTTAGCAAGAACTTCAAAGGCTGACTCTGTTCCTAATCTAGAAAAACTTTGAGCAATTTTCATATCGTTTACCTGAACAAAACTTTATCTTTAGTTAATTCCTTTACCGATCTACATCCCATGAGCGTCATTCCTCTTTCAACTTCATCTCTTAATTTTCCGACTGCTCGCTCAACACCTTCTTGTCCACCAGCACTCAATCCATATAAGTAAGCTTTTCCGATTGAACAAGCATTTGCTCCTAAAGCTAATGCTTTTAACACATGAGTTCCTCTTTTAATTCCTCCATCCAATATAATTTCTATTTTACCTCCTACCGCATCAACAATGGTTTGCAGCTGATCAAACGGGGCTCTGGAGCCATCCAATTGTCTTCCACCATGATTAGAAATCATAATGGCTGAAGCTCCAATATCTATTGCTTTTTTTGCATCTTCTACGGACATAATTCCTTTTAAGGCAAAAGGCCCATTCCACTTTTTAATAGCATATTCAGCGTGTTTCCAATTCATAGATCTGTCGAACTGTTCATTAAGGTAGTCCATAATAGACATCTCAATACTACTACCTTTTTTTGTCACATGAGAAACATTTGCTAATGTTAATTTTCCTCCTAATAAATACTTTACACTCCATTCTGGATGCATAGCAAAGCTTAAGAGACTCGAAAGAGTAAGGGAAGGCGGTGTGGTAAAACCTGTACGATGATCACGCTCTCTATTCCCAGCAACAATCGTATCTACCGTTAAACACATTGCTTTAAAACCTGATGATTTACATCTTTCAATTAAATTATCTGTTAAGCCCTGATCTTTATGAATATATAATTGGAACATTTTGGGACCACCAGAAACTTTAGAGACGTCTTCAATACTAGTATTTGCCATTGTAGATAAACTAAAAAAAGTTCCAAGCTTTTCTGCTGCTTTGGCCGTTCCTTTTTCTCCATCAGGATGATACATTCTATGCATTGCAGTCGGTGACAAAAAAAATGGAAATTTAATGTTTTGTCCTAAAACAGTTGTTGAAAGATCAACTTTGCTAACATCTGTCAATACGGAAGGTATGAGGTCACAATTTTCGAATGCCTCTGTGTTTCTTCTTAGAGTAGCTTCATCATCGGCACCACCATCTATGTAGTGAAATATTGGTGAAGGGAGTTTTTGTTTTGCAAGTTTTCGAAAATCATCGACATTATAACAGTCGCTGATTTTCATAGAAAGTTAAAATATTTTTGTAAAATTGAAATGATAATTATTTACACCCGGGTTATATTCTGCCAAATCACCATTAGAAATATGGCTAACACCCAAAGACAACACTCCCAGGGAACCGATATCTAATCCTACGTCAATCTGAGACTTAAATTGTAGAATTTGTCCTAAAGGCTTAGAATATCCTTTGCCATTTTTACCACGTTTATCTGACCCATAAGAATATAGTCCAGGAGTAAATGATGGGGTAATAACCAATCTTCCTATTTTATAATCTATTTTAGCCCCAGCATATGCCATTCCAGCATAATATTCTGTCATGAATGCGCCGGCTAAGGGCTTTACTGTTCCAATCGGTGTTTCATAAGAATTGTCAAAACTATAATTAAAGCCTAATGACATTGCTTGCTGGTCTACATGCTCATAATCAAATTGAAATACTGAAGCTCTAAGCTCACCTGCATGAACTTTTGCTCCACTTACCAAAATTAAAAAAACGAAGGCTCTAATAATAAATTTCATAATTATTAAATAATATTTACTATTAAATTATAAATAAAAAAAGATAATATTTACAAACTTTAGGGCTCTTTATTGCCTCAAATGGGGAGCAACTACCTTTATATAAAGAAAAACACCTCCTAGTAGAGCAAACATCAAGGGAAATCCCCATAATAGAAAAGTATTTATTTTTAAAGGGGGATTAAAAAGAATCCAATCCCCATAACGCTCTGTTAAATAATTATAAATTTCCTTATCTGATTTTTTGTTGATTATTTTTTTCTTAATTACTTTCTTTAAATCAATAGCAAAGTCAGAATTTGAGTCATTGAGTGACTGACCCTGACAGACTAGACACCTTATATTTTTATAAATATTTATTTCTCTTTCAGTAGATGCCATTGCAAGTTGGACTGGGATAAAAAAAAAAAATAATATAATTAAAAATATATTTCTCATTTTATTATTTCACTTATTCTTAGGTAAATTTTTTTATTAAGAGGACCCACATGCTTAAAAATAATTAAACCTTGAGAGTTAACAACGTATGTTTCTGGAATACCATAAGCTCCTATTTCTATAGAAATACTTCCATCTTTATCAGATCCAGTAAAATAAAATGGATTACCCAATTTATTTAGGAAGGCGGTAGCATTTGTTTTTTTATCTTTATAATTAATTCCATAAATTTTTATTTTATCTTTTAACTTCATTAATATTGGATGTTCCTCCCTACAGGGCACACACCAAGAAGACCAAATATTAATTAAATAATACTTGTCTCTATTGATCAGGGGCAATTCCTGCTTAAGGTGAGCATTAACCAAAGAAGTCAGCTCTATTGCTGGCAATGGTTTATTCAGCATTATATTAGGATTGTTTTTGTTGTTAGCTTTTAAAGAATAATAAAAAATTACAAAAGAGATAACAGTAACAGAAACTAAAAGAGATATTTTAAATAGTTTTTTCATTTCCCCTCCTAACAAAACTCACAATTCCCCCAATAGTAATTAAAGCAAATGAAATCCATATTAATCTGACAAAATAGTTGTAATAAAACCTCACTCCCATTCCCATACTTGGATCCCCCGCATAATCCATGGCAATATAAACGTCACTAAGACCGTCCCTTTGGATACTTGTTTCTGAGGTAAACTGCTGAGGCTGTTTATACTTTCTTACACTAGGCTTAAGGATAAAAGTTTTATTATCTTTTGTTATTTTATAGATACCGAACAATTCTTCAAAGTTCTTTTCTTTACTAGATTCTGATTTTAAAAAATTAATTTTAATTCCCTGTTTAAAAAAAGATTCTCCTAGATGTATTTTGGCATTTATTTCCTTAGAAAAAAAATGATTGAGTGTGATTGCCAGTATTAGCAGGCCGAATCCTAAATGAGAAAATAATCTTGAAAAATTTTGCTTAGTAAAAAAAGTTTTTTTACTCATGACTATTTCGTAAAAGACTGAGACAATCAAATACACGGAACACAAAACCCCTAATAGAAAAATAAAATTATACCTACTTAGATAAAGGCTTATTAAAATTGTTAAAAAAATGGAGACTATAAAAAATGAAAATATTTTTTGCTTTATTGAAATGAGTGAATTGCCATTCCATTTCATCAAGGGTCCCATGGCCATTAGAATAAGAAAAATAAAGATGAAGGGTGCTAAAATTGTATTATAGTACTGCGGTCCAACAGAAATGGTTTCTCCTGTAAAAACTGATAATAATATTGGGTATGTTGTACCAACAATTACTACGGTTAAAATGAAAATTAAAAAATAGTTATTTAATAAAATAGAAAAATCCCGACTGAATAGAGCAAAGCTATTGTTATTCACCGATTCTTTTGGGAATTTTAAAATATAAATTATTAAAGATCCTAGAGTAATTATGGTAATGATAAAAAGTATATAAACTCCTCTTTCCGGATCATTGGCAAATGCATGAACAGAATTTAGAACTCCTGATCTCACTAAAAAAGTCCCAAACAAACTTAATATGAAGGTGAGTATGGTTAAAATCGCTGTCCAGGCAAAAAGTTTTTTCAATTTTTCCATAACCACAATCGAATGAATTAAAGCTGTAGACGCAATCCATGGCATTAAAGAAGCATTTTCAACAGGATCCCAAAACCAGTAACCTCCCCAACCTAACTCATAGTAAGCCCAAAAGGACCCAAGTCCTATTCCAAAAGAAAGAAATGACCAGGGTAACATGATCCATTTTTTAGCAATAGAAGCCCAACGAGAATTGTACTGTTTCAAAATAAGAGCTGCTAATAGCAAACTAAAAACTAAAGAAAATCCTACATACCCCAAATATAAAAAGGGAGGGTGGATCGCTAATAGAGGATCTTGCAAAATAGGATTTAATCCGAGACCCTGAACTGGGACAGGAAATATTTTACTAAAAGGATTGGATGTAAAAATTAAAAAAGATAAAAAAATTAGCTGGATAATACTTTGAAAAAAAATGGTGCATGCTCTTAGGGAGTCATTTATATTTTTACTATTTAACAAAAATAAAATTCCATATAAAGAAATCACCAAAATAAATAAAAGCATACTGCCTTCGTGGTTTCCCCAAGCAGCAGATATTTTATAGAACAAGGGCTTATCTGTATGAGAGTTTTCATAAACAGAAATTATTGAAAAATCTGAAATGGCAAAACAAACTATTAAAACAAAAAAAGAAAATAAAATTAAATAAAAACTAACTTTGTAAAATAAGAAAAATTGTAAATAAATTGAAGATTTTTGAATAATGTTGTTTTTAATATAAAGAAACAGCGTGGAACAAGTAGTTAAAAAAGATACAATTAGTAGTACAGCACCCAAATTACTGATCATATTTTTTATTCCAATTTCCACTTTTCTTCAAAGCCTCGGCTACCTCTGGTGGCATATAATTCTCATCATGTTTTGCTAAAATAGTTTTGCCTAATAAAAACTTTTTATCTTTTAAGGTTCCTTCTACGACCACTCCTTTTTCTTCTTGAAATAAGTTTGGCAATATCCCTTTATATTCAACATAAATGTCATTCTTTAAGTCTGTTACTACAAAAGTATAGGTAGCTTCATTTTTGTTTTCTTGAACTGAGCCCTTTTTAACTAGTCCTCCAACTCTTATAAGCCCTTTGGGATTTTCGCTGTTTAGATACAAATCTGTTGGTGAGAAAAAATATATAGTATTTTTTTGTAGTGAATTAAAAATAAACTTTCCTAATATTAAAACCACTACAGCAGATACTAAAAAATAGGTTAATCTTTTTTTTCTGGATGGAGTCATTTTTTTAAAACTTTATTTAGTTTGTTTTCTTGTAGCTGCAAAACTTCAATTTTGTATCGTATGAAAAAAATGAATAGTGCAAATACAGAAAATCCTAGAAACATAATTAATAAAGGCATGAGCATAGATGAGTGTATAGCTGGGGATTCGGTAAGTTTAATACTAGCCGGCTGATGCAAAGTATTCCACCATTCAACAGAAAATTTAATAATTGGAAGATTGGCTAGGCCTATAATAGCTAAAATAGAAGAATATTTTTCAGCTACAAAAAAATTTTTAATAAATTTCCAAGATAGAATATAAAAAATATAAAAAAAGACCAGAACAAGCATGGATGTTAGTCTTGCATCCCACGTCCAGAAAGTTCCCCAAGTAGGTTGTCCCCATAACGAACCTGTAAAAATAGAAATTAATGAGAAAGTAAATCCTATAGGCGCTAAACTTTTAGCATAAATAGTAAAAACTCTAATTTTAAATACTAAAGTTATAATAGAGCTTATGCCCATCGCAGCAAAAATCATGAGCGCAAGCCAAGATGCCGGAACATGCACATACATAATGCGAACGGTATCTCCTTGCAAATAATCCTTGGGCGAAATAATTAATGATAAAATTAATCCAAATATTATTAGGGAAAGAAAAGTAATTTTTAACCAATAAAAAAAATTTTCATTCAATTGAAATATTTTTTTTAATTGGAATAAACTGAACATGTAGAGATGTTATATATAAAAATAATGAGAAAAAATGTGACAAAGTTTGTCTGGTTTGGAGAAGGGAGATAAGAGAGTATCACTCCAAACCAGACACTTACGATTTATATATTTGGTTAATTTGTCTTATAATTGTACTAATCTTGTTGAATTTGAGGCAGGTAACGTAGGGTTAGTTTACCGGTCTAAGATAAAGACCGTCTTTGGTCTTTCCTTTAAATATTTCATTTAATAAAGGATGCCCAATTGGATCGCTTCTGTCATCAAGAACTAAATTTTGTTCAGAAACATACGCTTCATAGGTAATTTCATCATTCTCAGCTAAAAGGTGATAAAAGGGCTGGTCTTTTCTTGGTCTCGCATCTTTTGGGATGGATTGGTACCATTCGTCTGAATTATTAAACTGAAAATCCACATCGTAAATTACACCCCTAAATTCAAACAGGCGGTGTCTGACAACTTCACCGATGGAAAACTTTGCTTTTTTAAGTTGTTTAGGTTGCATTGATACCTTTAAGATAGTGATGATCAAAAATTAATCAAGCGTTAAATAAATTATTTCAAAAACATTTTAAGTGAAATTTTTGATTTCGTCCTCAAAAAGTAAGGCAAATATACTGCGTCTTGCTTTCCATAAAAAATATCCACATAAGACTTGTTAAATTTTTTTTCATCTTTTGCCTTGTGACCTGCAATTGTTTGATATTGCAATCTGCATTTTCTTAATGGTTTCTTGAAAGTAATTTTTGAAGAATTAACAATATGATCTTTATTACTCTGCTTCGATAAAATTAGATAAAAAACATCGGATCCATCAAAAACTTTCGTTCTTTGATTGCAATTTAATTTACTTTTTTGATTAAACAAAAGTTGATTTATAGCGGTAAGGGGATCAACAATATTTTGTAAGTGATGGGACTGAATTGGAATGATATTTGTTTGTTTTTTTCTAGCAGGTTGGGAGATATTCTTGATAACTTTTTTATCTTTAAAAACAATAGTGGTTGATCTTGCCTTCTTTTTCTTTTGATATTGAAACTGATAGGAAGTTTGTTTAGCATGGGCTTTGGTTGAACCATTTCCTTTAAAAGAAACAAAAAAATTTAAAAGACCCTTGCTTTTAATTTTTGTTGCTAATTCCTGATGAGGACTGTTAGAGAACTGAATTTCCATAAATTTTAAGTTCAGGCCATAAATTTCATAAAAAAAATCTTTTGCATGCAAATTTTGTGTTACAAAACTGAATAATATAAATATAAAAATAAATAATTTTTTCATGAATAAGTCGTTAATTAAATTTATTACAGATTTTGGACCATTACTAATTTTTTTTATATTTTATAAAAAATATGGAATGCAAGAAGCTATCTTGCCCTTAATAATTGCAACTACTATAGCTATATCTTTCATTTATTTAACTGAAAAAAAAGTTCCTACTATGCCTTTGATAAGCGGTATTTTACTTGCTGGATTTGGTGGACTTACATTGTATTTTAATGACAAGACTTTTTTTTACATGAAGCCAACCATTATCAACTTGATGTTTGCCGTCGCTTTATTGTATGGAAAGCTCATATTAAAGACTTCCCTTCTAAAAAAAGTTCTTGGAGAAAGCTTAAAGTTAACAGACACTGGATGGAATATTCTCACAGACAGATGGATTTATTTTTTTATTTTTATTGCTATACTTAATGAGCTGGTGTGGCGAACTCAATCTGAAGACTTCTGGGTTCAATTTAAAGTTTTTGGAATGATACCTATTACGATAGTCTATACTTTCTTTCAGATTTCGGTCATCGAAAAGTATAAAATAGAAGAATAATGTTTCGTTACAAGGTTATCCATAATCAAAAATTCGAAGAAGAAAAATTTTTTAATAAAAAAGAACTTGGAGAAATACTAAATTTGTATGGCTCCATGGTGTCTGTCGGTGAATGGAAAGATTATGCTATTTTTATTAATAAAAACATTGTTGGTTTTAACATTTATCGAAAAGCAACGGAAAATCCACTTTACCAGATTATAAAGAACTTAAGTACCAAAAGCAGAAATCATAAATACTCTATAAAAGACCAGGCAGGATCTATATTAAAAAATTCAAACCAATTAAAAAGTATTTTGGAAGTTATTAGCAAAAAAAAACTAAAAGTAGTTAAGTGACACACCGCAAAACTAATTTACCAAAAAAAAACTGTGTAAATTGTGGGCTGTCTTTTGCTTGGAGAAAAAAATGGAAGCGATGCTGGAACGAAGTTAAATACTGCTCCAGAAAATGTGCTGGGTCAAAAAAAGCTCCCAAGATTTAACCTGGAAGCTTTTTTATTTAATTGATTAACGCTGAACTATCTTCTTTGACCAAAAAGTCTAAGCAGCATAATAAATAGATTAATAAAGTCTAAGTATAACGTTAGTGCACCCATAATGGCTTTTTTGCTCATTACTTCATTTCCATCACTAGCAAGATACATATTCTTAATTTTTTGAGTATCGTAAGCAGTTAAGCCTACAAAAATTAAAACTCCTAAAATTGAAATTACAAAATGCATTGCACTAGACTTTAAAAAGATATTAACAATAGATGCTATAATTATTCCAAACAGACCCATCATCAAGAAAGATCCCAACCCTGTTAAATCTTTTTTAGTTGTATATCCATATAGACTCATTGCACCAAAAGTTCCAGCTGTAATAAAAAAAACTCTTGCAATACTAGTTCCTGTGTATTGAACAAAAATAGATGACAATGAAGCACCCATTAAAGCTGCAAAAATCCAAAAGACAGTCTGTGCTCTAGAGGCACTCATGTTTCTAATTCCAAAGCTCATGTACATAACAATTCCGAGAGGAGCTAACGCCACTACCCACATCAAAGCTGAATTATACATCGCATTACCTAAGCCCGTTAAGCCAACAATATTACCTGAACCGTCTGTAACGACAGCAAGTTTAAAAAATAGCATAGCAATAACACCCGTTAAAAGAACTCCTGAACCCATAAAATTATAAACAGATAACATATAGGTTCTTAAGCCTTCGTTTACTGCTTCAGATCCAGTAGTTGTGGACTTAATTGCATTTATTCGATCGTTTAAATTCATTTTTCTCCTTTGTTATTAATTCTACTAATTAATTAATAGGTAATATGACTATAAAATTTGTCAATTTCAAGACCTTTAGACAAAGAAATTAATTAACTATAGCTATAGTTTTGTAAAAATTTTGCTAGGATAAAAAAAAATGAATTATAAAAAACTTGGTAACTCTAATTTAAACATAAGCACGATCTCCATGGGCACTATGACTTGGGGGGAGCAAAATACTCTGGAAGAAGCATTTGAACAAATGGATTATGCTTATGATCAAGGTGTAAATATTTTTGATAGTGCTGAGTTATACCCGGTACCCCCTTCTGCAGAGACCCAGGGAGAAACAAGTAGAATTCTAGGACAATGGGTTAAAAGTCGAAAAATACGGGACAAAGTAATTATTGCAGATAAAATTGTGGGCAGGTCTGGAATGAATTGGTTTCGCCCTGAGGGAATAGAAACAAGACTAGATAAAAAACAAATTGAGTTTGCATTGGATAGAACATTAAAAAATCTCGAAATGGATTATGTAGATATTTACCAGCTACATTGGCCCGACCGACCTATCAATGTATTTGGAGGATTGGAATATGAGCACACCGACAGCGGAGATGCGATTTCAATTGAAGAGACTTTAACAGCTTTAGACGAATTGGTTAAACAAGGAAAAATTAGACACATAGGTCTTTCCAATGAAACTGCCTGGGGCACTAGTGAATTTTTAAAAGTTGCGTCTGAAAAAAAGTTTTCGAAAATAATTTCCATACAAAATCCTTACAATCTTTTAAATAGAAGTTTTGAAGTAGGTCTCTCAGAGATATCTATAAGGGAACAGGTGGGCTTACTAGCTTACTCTCCTTTAGCTAGTGGAGTTCTGACCGGAAAGTATTTTGATGGAAAGCTACCAAAAGGAAGTCGTATGGATCTTTTTGGACACAGGTATCCCAGATACAAAACACTTAATGCCGAAGCTGCTGCTAAAAAATATCATGCCGTTGCTTCAAAACATGGTTTAAATCCATGCCAAATGGCCATTAAGTTTTGTGAAATACAAAAATTTGTTTCTTCTGTAATAATTGGACAGACTACTATGGAACAATTAAAAACTAATATTGGGAGTATCTCTTTAAACTTAAGCAAAGAAGTAATAAAAGACATTAATGAAGTTCAAATAATATATTCAAACCCATGTCCATAAAAAAATCCATACTTTATTTATTTGTATCTCTGCTCATTGCTGGACAGACTTCCGCTGCAATTCAGATTAAAGGAAAATTTAAAAATTGGGAATCCCATTTTACTAAACAGGGTGATGATTTAATTTGTTTTGCAATATCAATGCCCATGACAATGGAGCCAAAAAATTTAAACCGAGCTGAAGCAAGAATTTTTGTAACCTTCAGAACTAAGGACAACATTCGAGATGAAGTTAGTGTTACGGGGGGCTATCCTTATAAAAAAAATATTCCAGTAGATGTAAATATTGGAAGCAATAATTTTAAATTTTCATCTTCAGAAAAATTTGCATGGCTTCCAGGCAAGAATGACGAAATTAAAATTGTTCGCCAAATGAAAAAGGGGAATCAAGCAAAAGTTATTGGCATCTCTGCAAGAGGAAACAAAACTACAGACACTTATTCTTTGCTAGGGTTCACAGACGCATATAATTCTGCAAAAAATCAATGCAAAAAATAAATAAAATTGTTTTGGCCTATTCGGGAGGTCTCGATACTTCCGTAATACTTAGGTGGCTACAAGAAAAGTATGAATGTGAAGTTATTTGCTACACCGCTGATTTGGGACAAGACATAGATAGAAAAAAAATTATACAAAATGCAAAAAGACTGGGTGTAAAAAAGATTATTATCGAAGATCTCCGAGAGATATTTGTAAAAGACTACGTGTTTCCTATGATCAGAGGAAATGCTTTATATGAAGGTATTTATTTGCTGGGTACCTCCATTGCAAGGCCCCTGATTGCAAAAAGACAAATTGAAATTGCAAAAAAATATAATGCGCAAGCTGTATCACATGGATCTACTGGTAAAGGAAATGACCAAGTTAGATTTGAGTTGGGTTACTACTATTTTGGTCCCAATATTAAAGTTATTGCACCATGGAGAGACTGGGACTTGGCTTCAAGAACCGATCTTATTCGTTATGCAAAAAAAAATAACATTCCAGTTCCTCAAGATAAAAAAGGGGCTCCTCCTTTTTCTGTAGATGACAATCTTTATCACACTTCAACGGAAGGCAAAGTGTTGGAAGATCCTAAAAAAGCAGCTCCAGAATTTATTTTTCAAAGAACGGTGTCTCCTCAAAAAGCTCCTAACAAAACTTCCTTCATAACTATTGGTTATAAGAATGGTGATCCTATTTCTTTAAATAATAAAAAGCTTTCTCCTTCAAATATTCTAAAAAAGCTAAATGATATAGCTGGCAAGAATGGTGTCGGACGTGTTGATCTAGTCGAAAATAGATTTATAGGGATAAAATCAAGAGGTGTTTACGAAACACCAGGTGGAACTGTTTTAACTTTTGCTCATCGGGCGATAGAATCTATTACTTTGGACAAAGAAACCATGCATAAAAAAGATGAATTAATGCCAAGATATGCAGAACTGATTTATAATGGTTACTGGTTCTCAAAAGAAAGAGAAAAGTTACAAAAAATCATTGACCGAAAAAGAAATAAGGTAAACGGGACTATTAAAATAGCATTGTATAAAGGGAACCTAACTCTTGTCTCAAGAGTTACTAAGAGCAAAGCTTACTCCATGAAAAAAGTTTCTTTTGAAGAAAATAAAACTTTTAATAAAAAGAATGTTGAAAATTTTATTAAGAAGCATAGCAAAATGTTAAGAAAATAATTGCTCTAACTATTAAATGGAATTAATTTTTTTATAAGCTTTAACAGTATTGTTTAATAGACAACTTATCGTCATAGGACCTACTCCACCTGGCACAGGAGTAATTGCCTTAACTAAATCTTTAACGTTTTCAAAATCTACATCTCCCACAATTCTTTTAGTTCCATTGTCTTCCAGCCGATTAATACCAACATCAATAATAACACAGTCTTTTTTCACCCAGTCTGCTTTAACCATTTGTGGCCTTCCTACCGAAGCAATCAAAATATCTGCTGTTAGACAAAGGTCTTTTAAATTTTTTGTTTTAGAATGAGTAATCGTCACAGTGCAGTTTTCCTTAAGCAGCAGTTGCGCCATTGGTTTTCCATTAATATTAGATCTTCCAATAATCACTGCATGTAAACTACTTAAGTTAGGTATAACCTTTTTCAAAAGCAGATAACATCCGTACGGAGTACAGGGTACCAAGGCATCATTGCCAGACGAAAGATTTCCTACATTGTTGGGATGAAAACCGTCTACGTCTTTAGCAGGATTAATCTCACTAATTATTTTCCCGGAATCGATGTGGCTTGGCAAAGGTAATTGAACTAAAATACCATGTACGGCAGAGTCATCATTTAATTTGTGAATTTCTTGGATTAAATCTTTCTCAGAAATTGTATCTTCAAATTTTAATAGTTTAGAATTAATACCAACCTCTTTTGCAAATTTTTCTTTATTCCTTACATAAATTTGGCTTGCTGGGTGGTCTCCAATTAAAATGACTGTTAGGCCTGGTTTGCTAAGGTTTTTGGGTAGTTGGTCGATTTCTTTTTTTAACTTGTGACGAAGCTCTTCTGCTATCTGTTTTCCATCAATAATCATTAAAATAAATAAGGTGCAAATAATTCAAAAAATAAATTTCTTATAAAAATTAAACCAAGGACTAAAACCACGGGAGAAAAATCAATACTTGCGATAATTGGCAATACCATTCTAATTTTTCTTAGGACCGGCTCAGTTAGTCTGTATGAAAATTCAATTAAACTATAAATAAATCTGTTTGAGGTGTTAATGATATTAAAGGTGACCAACCAACCTAGTATTGCATTAATAATTACAATCCATAAATACAATTGAAAAAGACTATCTAGTAAAATAAATAAGGATTTCATTTTTCTAGTTTTTCCACATAAACAGATTGGGAAGGAAAAGCAAAAGAAGCACCATTTTTTTCAACTATTGCTTTGATCGCAATGATTAAACGATCTTTTGCATTTATCCATTCGAGATATTGATTGGTTTTGGTAAAACATCGAACTCGAATATCAATGGAACTTGCCGAAAACTGATTTAATTTAACAATTAATTGTGTGTCTTTGGAAACCAAAAAATCCTCACTGGAAAGAATGTGTTTTTCTATCTGATCTCTGCATTTAGTAAGCTGTTCAGCAGTACTTTTATATTCAAGACCAATAATCCAATCAATTCTACGGTTAGTCGTTTCTGTATTATTTATCACCGCTTTTTCCGCGAATTGAAAATTGGGAATAGTTGCTAGTGATTTGTCAAATTTACGAATGACTGTAGATCTAAAACCAATTCGTTCTACAACTCCTTCGATAATGCCTTCGACATATATCCAATCCCCAACCTTAAATCTTTTTTCTACTAAAACTAAAATTCCTGAAATTAAATTTTTGAATAGATCTTGTGCACCCAGTGCGACTGCCACTCCAAACAGGCCCAAACCAGCAATTACCGGTCCAATTTTAATTCCCCAAATGTCTAGAACTGCAGCTGCTCCTAAAATGAAAATAATAATTTTAAATGCTTTTAAAATCCAACTTAACAAATCTTTAGATAATAAATTTTCTACTTGCTTAATAAGAAAGGAAACTGGTTCAATAATTTGGTGGATAGACCAAAAAATCAAAACCGTAATCAAAGAACGATTTAGATTTTCAATAAAATAAGAAGCCTTTCCATCAATTTGTAAATAATTAGTGGCAATAAAAAAGCCTATGACTAGTGGGAAGAATTTAACTGGGCCCTCTAAAGAAGTAACTAGCTGGTTGTCAAAACGATTGGTGCTTAAAGAAACAAATTTTTCTAATTTTTTAATAATAATTTTTGAAAAAAAACCTCTTAAGAATAGGAATAATAAAAAAATTAATACGGCAAGAAAAACTTCAGAGAAGTTTATGCCGCCAACTCCTTTAGACCAAACGTCTGAAAACAAATTTGTAAAATTACTGATAATATTCATGCCTTTAGGTATTGAATTATACTCCTAAATTGATCTAATCAAGGCTAAATTGCTCATTTCCAGGGCTAAACATTTTTACATTCTTCCATTTTATTTTTTTTAAAGGAAAAAAAACATTTTCACTTAAAGATCGAAGTTGAACAGAGCTACACTTAGATTCTAAACCATTATTAAATATCAATTTTGAAAGATGTGCAGCCGAACGATTGGAGTAAACAAAGATCAGGTCGATACTCTGGTCTTTTAAAATTGTTAAAGTTTTTTGATCAAAATCTGGATTGAGAGAAGTAGTATAGTTAATGACGCTGTCGATACGATAACCACTTGCTTTTAAGTCTTCTTCAAGTTTATGAGCAACGTCTTCACCTCTAATGTATAAAAATTTTCCATCATTTTTGTCTGCTATATTTAAGATTGTTTCTTTGAGTTGCAAATAATTTCCTCCAGCAGTAATAATGTTATTAAATCCTTTTTGTTTAGCCTGTACTGCTGTTACTTCTCCTACACAAAAACATCTGACATTAGATTGAATGTTTTGATCTAAACACAATACTGCATTAGAGCTAGTAAAAACTACAGAGTTATAATTAGTAAAATTTATATCTATAATTTTTTTTTTAACGATATTGAGAATTGGAAACACACTCACTTGGTGTCCTAATTGAATAAATTTTTTAGCTGAATAAACTGAATCTATTTCAGGTCTTGTGAATAGTATGTGCAAGTTTAGTCTCCGATACTACAAAATCTTGGCCAGCTTTATCTAAAATTTCTTCAGCAACATCCAGCCCTATGCTTACTGCTTTTTCCGAAATTCCCGTTCTATGAGCATTAAATACTTTTTTTCCATCTAAAGATAGTATCTCTGCTTGAATAAAAATTTCACCATCATCATTTAAAACAGCATTTACAGCAACAGGAGTATCACAAGCACCATTTACCCTATGAAGAAAACTTCTTTCTGCACTAACAATAATTTCCGTTTCTTTATCGTTTACAGATTTTAATAACTTACTAAGCTCTTCATCATTAGCCCTACACTGAATTGCTACTACACCTTGGCCAGCTGCTGGTAACATTTTATCTTTATCTAAAATTTCTGAAACATGGTTGTGAAACCCTAATCGTTTTAACCCAGCATAGGCCAATACAATAGAATCGTAGATCCCCTCTTTAACTTTTTCAATTCTTGTATCGATATTTCCCCTCATGCTTACAATATTTAAATCACTTCTTAATTTTTTTAATTGAGCAACTCTTCTAACTGATGATGTCCCAACGGTAGATCCTGGTTTAAGTGTCTCCAAAGATTTTGCAATTGGAGAAATAAAAGCATCCCTTTCATCTTTTCTTTTTAAAAATGCAGCTAACTTTAAGGAAGGCACGCCAAAAGTGGGCACGTCCTTTAAAGAATGAACTGCACAATCAATATTGTTCTCGAGAAGCTCCTGTTCAATCTCTTTTACAAAAAGACCTTTGCCTCCCATGCTTGCTAAATTTTCTGTCTTAAACTTATCTCCAGATGTTTTGATAACCTTAAGCTCAATTTGATCGGGGCGAAGATCTGGGTTGGCAAGAAGCAATTCATCTTTGAAATGCTCTGATTGAGCCAAAGAGAGCCTGCTGCCACGACTACCAATTATTAACTTTTGTTTTGCAATCATTTTTTCTGTTTAAATATTATTTTTCATTATATTAGTATTAAATATTAAGCGACGGGAGGTCGCATAAAAATGAGCAAAGAACTGATTTTTTTAGGTATTGAGAGCAGTTGTGATGAAACTGCGGCTTCAATTGTCAAAGAAGACAAAAAAGGCAATGTTACTATTTTATCTAACATTGTCTCGAGTCAAATAGAAGAACACAAGCCTTTTGGAGGAGTGGTGCCTGAATTGGCAGCAAGATCTCACGTAGAGAAAATTGATACTATTATTAAAAAAGCAGTTCAAAAAAGTGGTGTTGTGCTTGAAAATATTACTGGGGTTGCTGCTACGGCAGGACCAGGCTTACTAGTTTGCTTAATGGTTGGAATGAGTGCGGGAAAAACAATTGCAACTTTTTTAAACAAACCCTTTTTAGCAATTAATCATTTGGAAGGTCACGCCTTAACACCAAGACTAGTAGGGAAAGTCAAATTTCCTTATTTGTTATTATTAATTTCAGGAGGGCACAGTCAGTTCTTAGAAGTGCAAGGAGTTAATAAATACAAAAGATTGGGAACTACTATAGACGATGCGTTAGGTGAAGCTTTCGACAAAACTGCAAAAATACTTGGGATAGATTTCCCAGGTGGTCCACAAATTGAAGAGTATGCAAAGCTTGGAAATAAAAATGGGTTCGTTTTACCAAAACCTATTTTAAACAAGAGTGGCTGCAACCTTTCTTTTGCCGGGCTAAAAACAGCTGTACTTCATGCTTCCAAAAAAATTAAAGATAAACAAGACAAGTATGATTTGGCAGCATCTTTCCAGTTTACTATTAACGAAATTCTAAGAGTAAAGTGCAAAAAAGCTATGGAATTGTTTTTGAGTACTAATAAAAAAAATAAAAAAAATTATTTTGTTATTGCAGGAGGGGTAGCGTCTAACAAAACCATAAGGTCTAACTTGCAACAAGTCTGCAAAGATATGGGTTTTGAAAATATTTTTCCTCCAGCAAATCTTTGTACAGATAATGCAGCTATGATTGCATGGGCTGGAATAGAACGATATAAAAAAAACCTAATAGATGATACGACTTTTTCTGCTAGACCGAGATGGCCTCTAGATGAAAAAGCGCCATTTTTAAAAGGAGCAGGAGTGGATCATTCATGAAATATTGGTTAATGAAATCAGAACCTAACGTATGGTCTATTGATCAACAAAAAAAAGCTGGCTCCAAAGGAACTGCTTGGGACGGTGTACGAAACTATCAGGCTGCAAATAACCTGAAACAAATGTCTAGAGGAGATCTTTGTTTTTTTTATCATTCAAATATTGGAAAAGAGATTGTTGGAATAGTAGAGGTTATTAAAACTGCATTTGTAGATGTAACCGATCCAGATAAACGATTTGTCGCGGTTCAAGTAAAATTCAAACAAAAATTAAATCAGCCAGTTACGTTAGAAAATATTAAGAAAACTAAGGAACTGCAGGACTTATCGCTCGTCAAGCAAAGTAGACTATCCGTTACGTCTATTGACCCAAAAAGCTGGAAAATCTTATGTAAGATGGGTAAACTGTAAAAAATTCTAACGGGGGAAAACTAAGTGTCAAATACAGATAAGGTTTTTAAAGTTAATGATGAGTGGTCGAAAATTGCTCACGCTAATAAAGAAATTTACGAAACAAAATATAAAAAATCTTTAGAAGATAATGATGCTTTCTGGGCAGAAGAAGGGAAGAGAATAGATTGGATTAAGCCCTATTCTAAAATCAAAGATGTGATTTATAGTAAGGCCAAAACTGAAATTAAGTGGTTTTATGATGGAACGTTAAATGCCTCATACAACTGCATTGACAGACATCTAAAAAATAAAGCCAATCAAACTGCCATTATTTTTGAAGGGGATGATCCTACCGTCTCTAAAAAAATCACCTATCAAGAACTAAGTGATGAGGTTTGTAAATTAGCCAATGGCTTTAAAAAAATTGGAATTAAAAAAGGAGACCGAGTTACTCTATACATGCCCATGGTTCCTGCTGCTGTATATTCTATGTTGGCATGTGCAAGAATTGGTGCAATTCATTCTGTAGTATTTGGAGGATTTTCTCCAGAATCTTTAGCTGGAAGAATTATTGATTGTAAATCTGAATATGTCATTACGGCAGATGAAGGTGTTCGGGGACAGAAGTCTATTCCTCTTAAAAAAAATACAGATGAAGCACTAAAAAAATGTCCCAATGTTAAGAAAAATATTGTTTTAAAACATACGGGTGGTTCTATTGATTGGAATGATAAAATTGATGTTTGGTATCATGATTTAATTAAAGACGAGACTACTACCTGCAAACCTGAAGAAATGAATGCAGAAGATCCTCTATTTATTCTTTACACGTCTGGTTCTACAGGAAAACCGAAAGGCGTTATGCATACGACGGGTGGTTACATGGTGTACGCATCTATGACCCATGAATATATTTTTGATTACAAAGACGGTGATGTGTACTGGTGTACTGCGGATGTGGGTTGGGTAACAGGTCATAGTTATATTGTGTATGGCCCTCTTGCCAATGGAGCTACTACTTTAGTATTTGAGGGAGTTCCAAACTATCCAGACGCTGGAAGGTTTTGGCAAGTATGTGACAAGCACCAAGTAAATATTTTTTATACTGCTCCCACAGCTCTACGAGCTCTTATGAGAGAGGGAGATGAGTTAGTAAAAAAACATAGTAGAAAATCTCTAAAACTTTTAGGATCTGTTGGTGAACCTATTAACCCTGAGGCTTGGCTTTGGTATCATAAAGTGGTTGGTGATTCTCGATGTCCTATTGTAGATACTTGGTGGCAAACTGAAACAGGAGGAATCCTAATTGCTCCCCAACCTGGGGCAATCGATTTAAAACCAGGCTCAGCAACAAAACCATTCTATGGCATCAAACCAATTATTGTCGATGAAAAGGGTAATGAACTAGAAGGTGCTTGCTCTGGCAATTTATGCATTGGCCAATCATGGCCTGGACAAATGAGATCTGTTTATGGAGACCACCAAAGATTTATTGACACTTATTTTTCAGCTTACGAAGGAAAATATTTTACAGGTGATGGATGTAGAAGAGATGAAGATGGCTATTATTGGATTACCGGACGAGTAGACGATGTTGTTATTGTATCAGGTCACAATTTGGGAACCGCTGAAATTGAAAGTGCCTTTGTTGCTCATCCAAAAGTAGCTGAAGCAGCAATTGTGGGTTATCCTCATGATATTAAAGGTCAGGGTCTATATTGTTATGTCACTCTTAATGCGGGCCTAGAAGGATCGGAAGAACTTATCAAAGATTTAAAACAATGGGTCCGAAAAGAAATTGGTCCTCTTGCAACGCCTGACCTAATTCACTTTACTCCAGGTCTGCCTAAAACTAGATCGGGGAAAATTATGAGAAGAATTTTAAGAAAAGTTGCTGAAAATGACCATGGCAATCTTGGAGATACCTCTACTCTAGCAGATCCAACAGTAGTCCAGAGTTTAATAGATAATAGATTAAACAAATAATCTAAAAGTCAGAAACTATTCCTTTTTTTTCCCAGTCTCCGTATCTGGTTGGCTCCAGTCCTTTAGGACCACCAATCTCTTTTATCTTTATTTCTTTTGAAGAAAAATTTTTTTTTCTTATATCGGCTTCTTTTAAAGCTGTTTTTGCTATTTTTTTAAAATCTTTCATACTAAATAATCTTATTAAGTAAAAGCATTTTAGGAAAGTCTTTTTTTATATTTTCCCACTTAAGATGCATGGAATTGATAACAATTGCCTTGTCTAATTTTTTTAATTCGTCTGCAATTGGTGCCCAATAATAAAGTGCTTGAGAGCTTGTTAGAAAACAATCTGATTGGTAATGACTAGTCCAATTTATTTGAGAAAATCTTTCCTCAAACTGACTGATAGCTTTTTGATAAACCTCTTCCTCTAAACCGTTTTTTTTCTCTTCTGATAAAATTTCAAGATAAATGGATTTTGCTAAATCGGTATCTTTGTAAAGATTATGTGCATGCAAATAAGATAAGCAAAAGAAAGAAAGGTCTTGCAATGAGACCACGTATATATTCCATTTAGCAATATCGACTGATTTGGCAAACTGTTCGTCATTAAACATCATGACAAATCTTGTTCCTATTCTTGTTTTTACATACCCATAAAGTGTGTGCTGGGAAACTAAGGCTGATTTTTTTTGGATAAATTCTTTTAGATCGTCGGAGTTTTTAATTTTATCTTCTTTTTTAAAAATACCTTTAAGGGGAGTTACAAAATATTCTTTGAGAGCAGCCAGATATTCTTGAAATTCTTTTTTTTTAATCATTATCCTTCAATATCAAAAGCATGAACATAAGCACCAATTTATTGGCCAAGCTATAAATAAAGCAAAAAAATTCATAAAAATAGAGCTATACTATGCTTCTTTTGGCTTTGACTTAGGTTTTAAGATCAATATAGTTTATCAAAAATAATAATAATAGGGAGAAAACAATGGCATCAAAAAATCATGAGGCACATTGGAGTAAAACTTCTGGACTAATGAAAATTACATTAGCTTTATGGTTTTTCTTCGGATATGTGATTTTTATGTTTGGAAATGACATAAATAGTATGAGTTTTCTTGGTTATCCTTTAGCGTATTATATGACGGCACAAGGTTCTCTTGCGGCTTTCGTAATAATACTTTTCTGGTCAACTGGGAAACAACAGAAAATCGACGAAGAGCATGGCGTGAGCGATGCAGGGAGGGATGATTAATGTTTAAAGGAAAATTTACAGACAACCTTCCAAAGATCTACGGAGTATACACTGGAGGATTCTTAGTATTCTGTCTATTGATGGCAATACTAGAAAATCAGGGTGTTACCGCTAAAACTATTGGAGTTCTATTCGTAGCTTTCACAGTATTGATCTATGCATTTATCGGATATTTATCTAGAACAATGCAAGCATCTGCTTACTATGTGGCAGGACGAGAAGTTCCGACGGTATTCAACGGTATGGCAACAGCCGCCGACTGGATGTCTGGTGCTTCGTTCGTTGCAATGGCTGGTGGAATTTACTTCGGTGGTTACACTTACATGGCATTCCTTGTAGGTTGGACAGGAGGATATATCCTTGTGTCTAGTTTGCTTGCACCATATTTGAGAAAATTTGGTTGTTACACGGTGCCGGACTTTATTGGAACTCGATACGGTGGAAACGTTGCACGTTTCTGTGCTGTAATCGTTCTGGTATTAGCTTCGTTCACTTATGTGACTGCCCAAATTAATGCAACAGGAACTATTGCTTCTAGAGCTCTAGGTATACCGTTCGAAACAGCGGTTTATGTAGGTCTAGCAAGTATCTTGATGTGTTCAATGCTTGGTGGAATGAGAGCGGTTACTTGGACCCAAGTGGCTCAATATATCGTTCTGATTATTGCTTACTTGCTTCCAGTTTTTTGGATCAGTAATAAAATCGGAGCAGGCTTCTTCCCTCACTTTATGTTAGGCGATGAAGTTAAGAGAATAGCTGAACTAGAGGCACAATTTGGTTTGGTTACAAACAGTAAAGCTGCTTTAGCAGCTCATCCTGAAACTAAAGGATTGGCATATATTAAAACTGCCCATTCTGCGGTTCCTGTGGGAGCTATGGCTGCTTGGAAGTACATTTCATTAGTAATTTGTATGATGGTAGGAACAGCTTCTTTACCTCATATTCTAATGAGATACTTCACTACTCCTAGTGTAACAGCAGCAAGAAGATCAGTGGCTTGGTCATTGTTCTTTATCTTTTTGTTATACTTCTCAGCTCCAATGTTAGCGACATTATCTAAAATCTCTTTGATGGATCCAAATCTTCCAACCGGAATTATTGGTAAATCAATTAGTGATGTTCAAAGCATTGAATGGGTTAAAAACTGGATGGCCGTTAAGCAAGTTGCAATTGTCGACTTTAATGGTGACGGAATACTTCAGTTAAATGAGTGGTTCATGCGAGGTGGTGTTGTTGTGTTAGCAACTCCAGAAGTAGCAGGATTACCATATGTGATCTCAGGACTAGTTGCAGCCGGCGGTATGGCAGCAGCAATGTCTACAGCAGATGGTTTAATTCTAGCAATTTCTAATGCATTGTCACATGACGTGTATTACAAAATAATCAATCCTAAGGCGGACACGGCTAAAAGACTGATGGTGGCACGTGTGCTACTAGTTATAGTTGGTATTTTTGGAGCATACATTGCTTCGATGAGACTAACTGGAATTCTTGGTTCAGTTGCTTGGGCGTTCGATTTTGCAATGTCTGGATTGTTCTTCCCATTAGTACTTGGTGTATGGTGGAAAAGAGCAACTAGACAAGGTGCAGTCGCTGGTATGATTGGTGGACTTGCTGCAGGAACAGCTTATCTAATCTACGTTGGGCCTAAGTTTATGGCTATGACACCGTGGTTAGGTATTGACCATTTACGTTTTGGACTTATCGGTGCGCCGGTATGTTTGATTCTTATGGTTGTTGTAAGCTTAATGACTGATGAGCCAGATGCGAAGACACAAGCGATGGTTGATGAAATTAGAATCCCTAGCGGCAGAACTGTTACAGGAAACTAATAGTTAATACTTAAATTAAAGGGGCGAATTAATTTTCGCCCCTTTTTTAATATAAAACTCTAAAAATAATGCACCCAAGTATTCTGATTTTTGATTACATATTAGGACTAATTATGTGGACCCTTATTGGAAGAGCTGCGATGAATTTTTTTCAAAAAGAGGACTCTGAATTTTTCTTTATGAAGGCTTTTGTCAAGCTTACGGATCCAGTAATCAGACTGTTTAAAATTATAACACCTAGTTTTCTTATCAAGCCCATGGTTCCTTTATACGTTGCGTGGTTTTTTTATATGTTTCGTTTTTATGCGATGCCCTATATCTTAGGTTACTCAGTATTGGGTATGCTTTCATTTCCATTAGAAAGCGAAATTACTGAATTTTTAATTACTCTTTTCAGCAAGCAACACTAACCATCCACAGTTTAAATCTAAGCAAATTTTTTTGTTTTTTTTTGTATAAAGATTATAAGTAATCAAACAAAATATGACAAAATCGATAAAAATAGCGCCTTCTATACTGTCTTCTGATTTTAGTAAACTGGGAGAGGTACTAGAAGAACTAAATCAATCAGGTGCTGAAATGGTTCATGTCGATGTAATGGATGGACATTTTGTTCCCAATATCACTTTTGGGCCACCGGTGATAAAGAAAATTAGAAAGTATTCTGATTTGCCTTTTGATGTTCATTTAATGATAGCTCCTGTTCATAAATATATCAAAGATTTTGCTGATGCGGGTGCTGATATTATTACTGTTCACCCAGAGGCCACGGATAACTTGCTTCAAACTATCGAGCTTATTAAATCTCTTGGCAAAAAGGCCGGGGTTTCTCTTAATCCCAATACTTCTTTGGAATCGATATTTCCTGTTCTTCACTTAATTGATCTTACATTAATTATGAGCGTTAACCCAGGATTTGGTGGACAAAAATTTATGCCAGAAGTTTTGTCTAAAGTAAAAATTCTAAGGCAAAAAATAGATGAAGAAAATTTAAAAGTTGAAATTGAAATTGATGGTGGAATTGATTTTGATACTGGCAAATTAGCAAAAGAAGCTGGCGTAGATATTTTAGTATCTGGAACCACCTTATTTGCGGGTAATGATGATCTTAAAAAAAATATTAAAAAATTAAGAAATTGTTAAGAGACAAATGAAAGCAGGGTTTTTATTGTTATGGCTAACTGCAATTTGGAAATTTCTAAGGAATAAATATAGATTTATTTATTTTAACACTAAATATTATAACCATTCCTTAAAAGCCGAACCGGTCTCGAGAATATACGATCTTCACAACACTCATTTTTTAGGTGAGCTACAAGACAAAAGTAATAAAAACTATTTATTAGCTTTAAAATTTAAAAAAAATATTTGGAAATTAAATAATCTTGATCAAAATAGTATTAATGACTTACATAAATTTTCTTGGCTTAATTATGTAAATGCAAATAAGGATCTTGAATATTCTAAAAATATTATACAAGGATGGTTGGATAATTTTTCTAACTACAATTCAAAAATTTGGCATCCCACTATCATAGCCCACAGGCTTATTTTTTGGATTTCAAATACTTCCTCCACCATTAGAAGTGAAGATTTGGTATTTCGAACAAAAGTGGTTCATAATATTTTAAAGCAAACACTGCATCTTTCTAAAAACATATCTCTCATTAGCAACAAATTAGACAGAGTTTTGGCTATTTTTTCATTAATTTTGGTTAGTACTAGCTTTGAAGGATATAAAAAACTTCTCGATTCTTCTTTAAAAAAACTTAATGAATTAGTTAAAGAGCTGATTGATAAGAAGGGTTTGGTTAGAAGTAAAAGTATAGAAGATCAATTTTGGCTACTCCACCACTTAATTGCAATTAAAGAAAGTCTTAAAATTTCTCAAAATTTAGTTCCAGAAACCTTGGAAGATAACATTGAAATTGTTGGTAAAAATTTTGTGTCTCTTTTATATGCCAACAATACAATTCCTCTTTTTAATGGTTCCAAATTTTATGATTGTTCCAACTTTTTAAAATTTATTAAATTAAAGGGTTATAAATTTGATAACAGTTCTAAAGATACTAATTTTTTATTTGGTAAAGTAAATAAGTTAGAAGTCTGCATGGATACCAATTCACCTCCTCCTGACACCCACGCTCGTCATTACCAGGCGGGCTGTTTATCTTTTGAGCTATTGTACAATGGAACTAAAGTTATAACTAACTCAGGATCAGCTAAAAACTTTTCTAAGGAACTTTCTTATTTAGCTCAATCTACCGCTGCCCATTCTTGCTTAACTATCAACGATACTTCTTCTTGTCTGTTCCAAAAAAATTCTTTTATCAAAAAATATTATGGAGATGCTCTATTGCAAAGATTAAAAATAAATCGGAAAGAGTTTGTGCAGAACTCTATCACTGCTACTTTAAGTGGTGGTCACGATGGATATCTTAAAAAATATTCTACTTTATTTGATAGAACTATTTCTATGAATGGTGCAGATAATATTATTCAAGGGGAGGATTTGCTAACAGTTTCTGAAAATGACTATGCTTTCCTAAATTTTTCAATTAGATTTCATGTGCTTCCCGATGCCAAGTTAATCAAAACGAACGGCGGAGACGTATTAATTAGTATTAAAAATCAGGGCTGGAAATTTAAATCAGAGGGTCAAAATATAAAAATTGAAAGCAGTCTGTACTTTGCGGAACACAATAAAATACAAGAAACTAGCTGTATTTTAATAGAAGGAACTCTCAAACAAACAATAAACAAAATTCTTTGGTCTATAGAAAAAACTAATTAATAATTTATAAGTTGTGAACGCATGGAATTAAAAAAAATCACAAGAGCTCTTATCTCTGTTTCAGATAAAACAAATCTTGTAGACATGCTCCAAATTTTAAAAGAGTTTGATGTTGAAATTGTAAGCACAGGCGGTACTTACAAGGCCATTAAGGACCTTGGGTATCAATGTGTAGAAATATCAAATTATACAGGTTTTCCTGAAATGATGGATGGAAGGGTAAAAACTTTGCATCCTAAAATACACGGTGGTTTGTTAGGAGATGTTGATAAAAAATCTCACCTGGATTCTATGCAGAATAACAATATTTCTGAGATCAATCTAGTGATCGTCAATTTATACCCCTTTGAAGAAAAGCTTTTAGATAAAAAATCTACTAAAGAAATTCTTATTGAAAATATAGATATTGGTGGTCCGTCGATGCTTAGATCTTCGGCCAAAAATTTTAAACATGTCACGGTTATACCCTCCACTAAATATTATGAAGAATTTATTACAATAATGAAAAAAAATAATGGTTCGATTGATTTAGGTTTTAGAACTAAAATGGCCAATGAAACTTTCAACGAGACTGCATATTATGATACCATGATTGCCAATTGGATGAATCAAATTAACCAAAACAAGTTCTCTGAAAAAAAGGTAATGGGTGGAAAACTAACAGCTAAACTGCGATATGGCGAAAATCCCCATCAAGAAAGTGCTGTTTATGAAATACCAAATAACGAACCTGGATTTTCAAACCTAACACAACTTCAAGGAAAAGAATTAAGCCATAATAATTACTTAGATAGCTACAGTGCCTATAGTTTAGTAACTGACTTTAAACCACAGGATCAAATTTGCGCTATTATTAAGCATAATAATCCTTGCGGTTGTGCAATAGACCCTGATGGCAAACATGCCTATTTAAAGGCCCTTAGCGGAGACCCAATCAGTGCTTTTGGAGGAGTTGTTGCTTTTAATTACGAAATTACAAAAGAAATAGCTGAAGAACTGATTAAGACATTTTATGAAGTAATTTTAACGCCTCTTATCACTAATGAAGCTTTAACAATTTTGGCACAAAAGAAAAATTTGCGCGTTTTAAAATATAACTATCCCGAAGAAAATAAAATTCAGCATTTAACCTTCCTGCAAAAAACTTTTCTAGCACAGGATGAAAATATTAAGCAACTAACCAAGGCTGACTTAAAAATTGTAACTAAAAAAGAACCCAGTAACGAAGAAATTGAAAACTTATTATTTGCTAACCAAATTTGTAAGCATGTTAAGTCTAATGCCATTGTTGTTACCAAGGCCAATACAACTTTAGGGATTGGAGCAGGTCAAACTAGTAGAGTTGGCTCTAGTGAAATTGCATGCGAACATGCAAACAAATTCTTTTCGGGTAAATTAGAAAATTGTGGAGCAGCTTCAGATGCTTTTTTTCCTTTTGCAGACGGTCTAGAAAATCTCATCGAGCTAGGAGTAAAGTCAATTATCCAACCAGGCGGATCAATTCGTGATCAAGAAGTAATTGATGCGGCTGATAAAGCTGGAATATCTATGGTGTTTACAGGCACTAGGAATTTTAAGCACTAATTTGGTCAATTTTTGCAGCTAGTATAAAATCACTCTCTGTTAAACCTTGGACAGCATGAGTAAAAATAGTGATGTTTGCATAACCCCAACCAAACGAGATATCGGGGTGGTGCCCTTCATTTTCAGCGATAGTAGAGGTCTTATTAGTAAAAGCCAAACTTTCTTCGAAATTTTTAAATTTAAAATATTTACTTAACATAAAAACACCGTCCTGGTTTTTTATGGAATTCCAATTATTAATTTGTTTATTAAAAGTTATAATTTCTGCCTCAGAAAGCGCAGGGGTATCTCCGCTACAAGCAATGCACTTTTTTTTGTGAAGGTTGCTCATCTTTATTTATCAAAAAAATTTAAAAAATGATTAATAGTATCTTCGGGCTTTTCTTCTTGAATGTAATGACCGCAATCAACTGCAGCTCCGACCACTTCTTTACTACAGTAGTTTTGCCACACGTTTATTACGTCTCCCCAAACAATTCCTGTATCACCTTTTCCTCCCCACAAGACTAAAGTAGGACAATTAATTTTACTTTGGCTGTCATAATCTTTGTTATCCATATCAAGATCGCAAGAAGGTGAGGCTCTATAATCTTCGCAGGAAGCTCTGATCGTTTTAGAGTTAAAACACCTTACATACTCTTGAAAAGTATCTTTACAAAAATCTAGTCCTCCTCCTCTTTTGGACATTTTTTTTTCTAAATAGAATTCTGCTGGAACAGAAGAAAGCATGCGCTCCGGAAGGTCATAAGGTTGCATCATTAAAAGCCAGTGCCACTTGCTCTTGGCCCAATCTTTTTTCTGAACGGTCCAAATGTGCCTATTGGGCATAATATCTAAAATAGCTGCTTTAGTGATTTTTTCTTTATGATCGAGGCACATTCTATGTGTGGTTCTTGCTCCACGATCATGGCCTGCAACCTGGAAAGATTTAAAACCGCATTGTTCCATTACATATATTTGATCCATAGCCATCGCTCTAAACGAGTAGTTAATATGATTGCTTCCGCCATCTTCCGGTCCAATGCTATCTCCATAGCCCCTAAGGTCAGCTGCAATTATATGAAAATGTTTTTTCAGCTCTGGAACTATTTTGTTCCAAGTAATGTGCGACATGGGATTTCCATGTAATAATAAAAGAGGTGGTCCATCTCCTCCTCTTCGTAAACGGATTGTAGCCTCTCCATAACCCTGGTCGGGGACTTTCATATCTTGTTTTTTAAAACCCTCGAACATAGTTCTTTTGGAGCGGGTCAAGGGAATCGAACCCTCTGCCTAATCGTTGGCAACGATTCGCTCTACCAATGAGCTAGACCCGCTTATAATTTTTTTTGTTTAAAGTATTATCTATAATGTATATTTTCAATATAATTATTAGATGAATAAAAATAAAATTAATTTAGAAAATATTCCGGAGGAAATTCCTATATTTCCTTTGTCCAATGCAATTTTTTTTCCCAATACTGTTATGCCTCTAAATATATTTGAGCCAAGATATAAGCAAATGATTGAAGATGCTCTTGATAAAAATAAATTTATCGGGATGGCCCAGCCTAATTTACAAAATTTACAATCAGAAAAACCAGATTTGTTTAATGTTGGGTGCGTGGGGATGATTAGTAAACACAACAAAACCTCCCAAGGTACTTACTTGGTTAACTTAGAAGGCGTTGTTAGATTTAAAGTTATTAAAGAAGTAGAAACTAAAAAAATGTACCGAACTTTTAAAGTATCTTACACAGAGTTTTCAGATGATTTGGATGAAAAGGTTAAAAAAGAAATAGATGATCAGTCCTTACTAGAATTAATTGATAAAACAAAAAAATTTTTTAAAATGTTTCAACTATCAACCGATTGGAGTGTAATAGAAAAAGTAGAGCCAAGCCAATTAATTAATTCA
Organism: Pelagibacteraceae bacterium; assembly: GCA_008638205.1. Taxonomy (GTDB): domain Bacteria; phylum Pseudomonadota; class Alphaproteobacteria; order Pelagibacterales; family Pelagibacteraceae; genus IMCC9063. The sequence goes on from VTPO01000009.1 coordinate 35,212, forward strand.
CTAGCTATGATTTGTCCTTTTACTTCTGGAGAAAAACAGCGTCTTTTAGAAACAAGTTCCCTTCAGGAAAGAAACAGCATTTTAAATCAAATTATTAATTTTTATATTTTGGGTAACACAACCGACTCTCACAAAAAAATTCACTAATGGATTTAAAGACCGATTTAACCTCGATACTTGTTTGTCCTTTGTCTAAAGAAAAATTAATTTATGATAGAGATAATCAAGAACTCATTGCTAAACGTTCGGGCCTGGCCTATCCAATAAGAGAAGGCATTCCTATTATGCTTCCAGACGAAGCGAGAAAATTAAAAGATTAAATTAAATTTTAAGACTTATTCATAGAGTCAAAAAATTCAGCATTATTTTTTGTCTCTCTTAGTTTTCCAATCATAAATTCAACTGCATCCATGGTACCCATCGGGTTGATAATTCTTCTTAGTACATTCATTTTAGAAAGTTCTTCTTTAGATAAAAGCAGCTCTTCTTTCCTAGTTCCGGACTTAGTAATATCTATTGCGGGATAAATTCTTTTATCAGCAACTTTTCTGTCCATAATTACTTCTGAGTTACCTGTACCTTTGAATTCTTCAAAAATAACTTCATCCATTCTTGATCCTGTTTCTATTAATGCTGTTGAAATAATAGTCAGTGATCCACCCTCTTCTATGTTTCTTGCAGCACCAAAAAATCTTTTTGGTCTTTGTAATGCGTTCGCATCCACACCACCGGTTAACACTTTGCCGGAACTTGGGACCACAGCATTATAGGCTCTTCCTAGTCTTGTTATAGAATCTAATAAAATAACCACGTCTTTTTTATGCTCTGCAAGTCTTTTTGCTTTTTCAATTACCATCTCAGCCACTTGAACGTGTCTCATTGCTGGTTCGTCAAAAGTGGAGCTTACGACTTCTCCTTTTACAGATCGCTGCATATCAGTTACTTCCTCTGGTCTTTCGTCAATCAATAAAACAATTAAATAAACCTCTGGGTGATTGGTTGTAATAGAATGAGCAATGTTTTGTAATACCACTGTTTTTCCAGTTCTAGGAGGCGAAACAATTAGTGATCTTTGTCCTTTTCCTATGGGTGCAATCAAATCTATAAGTCTAGTTGTGACATCGGCTTTTTTTTCAATTTTAGTACTTTCGATTTCTAATTTTAATTTATCCTGAGGATACAGTGGAGTTAGATTATCAAAATTAATTTTATTTCTCGTTTTTTCAGGATCTTCAAAGTTAATTTTGTTAACTTGAAGTAATGCAAAATATCGCTCCTGCTCTTTGGGCGCTCTAATTTCTCCTTCTACCGTGTCTCCTTTTCTCAAACCAAATCGTTTAATTTGACTCGGACTAACATAAATATCATCTGGTCCAGGTAAGTAATTGGACTCCATTGCTCTAAGAAAACCAAAACCATCTTGCAAAGTTTCTAAAACCCCGCTGGCTGTAATCTGTTCATTTTTTTCTGCAAGTTTTTTTAGAATTGCAAATAAAATTTCTTGTTTTCGCATTGTGCTAGGATTTTCAATCTCTAGTTTTTCTGCTTCCAAAATTAAATCAGCTGGCGTTTTATCTTTGAGTTCTTGAAGGTTCATTTGTATTAGGAGGGTTATTTTACTTTTGAAATAATTTTATAGCGGATACTAAATTTTTTGCAAGTCTACAGTGGTTTAAAAATAACTAAAAAAATAATAATAACCATTAAAACAGTAGGAATTTCATTGATTAATCGATAAAAATTTTCAGTCTTAACGTTTTGGTTATTGAGAAACTTTTTTCTACATACGCCTAAAAATCCATGAAAACCGGACATTGCAATTACCAAGCCTACTTTTAATTGAACCCAAAACTGCATGGCCGCCTCATGTCCCAACATTCCCAACAATCCAATTCCCAAGATCCAAGAAACAATCATGGCAGGGTTCATAATAAATTTTAGCAATCTATATTCCATTTGGACAAACTTCTCATGTGTCTCGGAACCAAAAGAAGTTTGACAATGATATACAAAAATTCTTGGTAAATATAAAAGTCCTGCCATCCAAGCAATAATGGAAATGATGTGCAAAGATTTTAATAAAAGGTAAATATCCATAACTAAACTATATGTTTCTTAATAAGATATTCTAAAAGATTTATATGATCATTGCTATCATTTAAACAGGGCACCATAGAAAATTTTTCTCCTCCGTGCTCTCTGAATGTCTCTTGCCCTTCCATTTCTATTTCTTCTAATGTTTCGACACAATCAGAGGAAAAGCCGGGGCAAATAATTAAAATATTTTTTTTTCCTTCTTTTGCCAATCTTTCTAACGTTTTGTCTGTGTAAGGTCGCAACCATGACGCTGGTCCAAATCTAGATTGAAACGAAAGTTCTATAGGAATTTTGGTGCCAAACTTTTCTATTAAAAGTCTGTTTGTTTTGTGACAATAACATTGATACGGATCTCCCTTGTCAAAATATTTTTGCGGTATTCCATGGTAAGAAGACAAAATTACATCTGGCATCCAATCAATTGTCTTTAGGTGATTCTCAATGCTATTGGTTAGAGCCCCAATATACAGCGGCTCCGATTCATAGTGTGGAATAATTTGTAGGCTTGGTTGCCATCTCATTTTCATTAGATTTCTATAAACCTCATCACATACTGTTGCTGTTGTTGCTGCAGCATACTGCGGATATAGGGGTAGAATGATTAATTTTTCGCATCCTTGCTCCTTCATTAATTTCATTTTGGAACGTATGCTAGGATTGCCATATCTCATGGCATAATCGACATGAATATTTTGGTTGGAAGAAAATTTTTGAATAAGCTTTTCCGATTGGCTTCTGGTGTAAAATCTTAGAGGAGATTCGTTGGTTTCTTTCATCCAAATTTTTTTATATGCCCTAGCTGTTTTGTGAGGCCTTACGTTAAGGATAATAAAATTTAAAATAACCCACCACAATATTGGGTTTGTTTCAATTACTCTTCTATCCGATAAAAATTCTTTTAAGTATTTTCTAATATCCCACCAAGAAGTGCTATCTGGAGTGCCTAAATTAACAATTAAAACACCGGTCTTTCCATATTTTACTTTGGGGTGATTAATTTTTTCTAAATTAATGTTCATGAAAAAGATCTTACTACCTTAACTAGCTTATGAACAGTCTTGGGGCTGGTCTCTTTTGGCACCCCGTGCCCTAAATTAAAAATATAGTTTCTGCTTTTAAATTTATTTAAATAAAAATATATTTTTTTTTCCATTAATTTTTTTTTCGAGTTTAAATACTTAGGATCCATTCCTCCTTGAATAGCAATTTTTTTGTCGATTTTTTTTAATATTAGATTTACATCTATCTTGCTGTCTATACTTAAACCATCTGGCTTAACAATATTACAAAACTCAACTACTTTTTTGCCTATGCCTTTCGGAAAGCAAATAATAGGAATGTGCGGGTATTTTCCTTTTATTTTTTTAACAATTCTTTTTGTTGGTTGAAAACAAAAAAAATCGAGATGTTTTTTTTCTATTAGGCCGGCCCAGCTATCAAATAATTGAATAGTGTCTGCTCCTGCTTTTATTTGCTGCTCAATGTGAATGTATATAAATTTTTCTATTATTTTTAATAATTCTTTTGCTTGTTTTGTGTTCTTTAAAACTTCTTTATAAACTTGATTTTTTTTGGGGGACTTCCTATTCAAAACATAAACCAAAATAGTCCACGGGGATCCTGCAAATCCTATAAGAGAGATTCTTTTATTTAATAGCTTTCTGGTTTTTTTAATTGCTAAATAAACATTTTTTAATTTTTTAATAAATTCTTTATCTTGTGTTTTTTTAAATGTGTTTAATTCAAAATCTCCTAAAACAGGTCCTTCATTTTTTTTAAAGTCTACTGGTTGTCCTAGTGCATAAGGTATTACTAAAATATCCGAAAATATAATTGCAGCATCTAAATCATATCTTTGAATAGGTTGTAATGTAACTTTTGTTGCGGCGTTTACATCTAAACAGAAATTAATGAAATTTTTCTGTTTTTTTCTTACTTCCTGATATTCGGGTAGATAACGACCTGCTTGTCTCATTAACCAAATAGGATTTTTTTTATTTAACGATTTTTTAAATAGCTCACTCATATATAATAATTAATTATAAGTATTAGTATTGGTAGGCACTGTTAGTTTTGTGGTTAAGTTTTAATTAACATTTTATACATAAGTTTTACAAATTTTAATCTCTTAATCATTGAAAATTTGTATTTTATAAACATAACTAACTTGTAATAAAAAACTTGCAAAATCTAATACTTTTTCAACAACAAACTATTAAAAAAGGATTAATAAAACAGCCGCACAAGAAGAGTGTATTAATCTAGGTTATATATTATTATTAACAAGCTTATGAACAAGGAATATAATTTTTTTTTAGTTTCTGACTCCACGGGAGAAACCTTAGATCGTATTTTCTTAGCTATAAAGGCGCAGTTTAGGAATATAAAATATTCCCTTCATCACTTTTCTTTTATCAGAACAGGCGCCCAAACAGCACAGTTAATGAACAAATGCAAGAAGGTAAAAAATCCTATTATTATTTATACATTGGTTGAACCCTCAACTTCTAATTTTATCATAAATGAAAGCAAAGCTTTAAACATACCTTGCTTTGGCGTTCTTGATCATCTCATTCCTAAATTTGAAAGTTTGCTTAATGAAAAAGCTACCAGAATGCCAAGTGGCCAACATGAATTGAATAAAGAATATTACAAAAAAATAGAGGCTCTTCAGTACACTCTTGCACATGACGACGGACAGCAAATAGAAAGTATTGTTGATGCAGATATAATTTTAATAGGTGTTAGCAGAACCAGCAAAACACCAACATCCATTTATCTTGCAGAAAAAGGGTTTAAAACAGGAAACATTCCATTAGTTAATCATCAGGAAGTTCCAGATTCTGTTTTTAAATCAAAGGCTTTATTAATAGGGCTTTATATTGACCCAGAGAGGTTGGTAGATATTCGAAAAACAAGAATGAATATTTTAAATGATAAACAGGAAGATCATGGATATGCAAATATAGAATTTATTAAGGAAGAGGTTGCAAGATCAAAAAAAATGTTTGCCTCAAAAAAAATACCTACGATTGATGTTACAAGAAAATCAGTGGAAGAAACATCTGCTGCGATTGTAAAAATTTTTGAGATTAGACAAAATTCATGATTAAAAATATTATCTTGGCTTCTAAAAGCGAAATTAGGAAAAAGGTTTTAGAAAAAGAAGGCTTTGATGTTCGCGTAGAAGTGTCCAGTGTAGATGAGGATATTATTAAAGATTCTATGAGAGCCGAGGGCGCAACTAGCATCTCTATTGCCAAAAGCCTGGCGGAGCACAAAGCGAATAGGGTTAGCTCAAGATTTGCAGATTTTTTTGTTTTGGGGGCGGATCAGGTATTAGATTTTAATAATGATCAAATTAGCAAACCCAACAATTTACAAGAGGCCAGATCCATTATGACTAAATTACAAGGCCAAACGCACTTATTGCATAGTGCTGTTTGTGTGTCTAAAAATGGAAGCATGATCTGGAATTATCATGAAACCTCAACATTAAAAATGAAAACCATTTCACCTGAAGATTTAGAACTTTATTTAGAGGATGTGGGTATAGAGCTTATGCAAAAATATGGGGTTTATCAAATAGAAGGAAAAGGAAAAAAACTTTTTGAAAAAATTGATGGAGATATGAATAGCATTATGGGGATGCCCATTGTTGCTGTAACTAACTATTTTAACCAACAGGCATAATGAAAAAATTTTTTGTTATTGGTAATCCTATAGAGCATTCTTTATCTCCCATCGTTCACCAGCATTGGTTTGAAAAAAACAGTGTTCAGGCCACCTATGAAAAAAAATTATTAGAGGTAAAAGATTTAAAAAATATAATTAAGGATATTAAAAACGATCACGTAACAGGAATTAATGTGACGGTACCGTTCAAACAAAAAATTATTCCTTTGCTGGATGAGCTTTCCACAGTTGCTCAAAGCACACTTTCTGTGAATACAATTTATAAAAACAATAATAAGATAATAGGTGATAACACGGACGTTGGAGGTTTTCAAAAATCTTTAACGGACAATATTTCCAACGAATCTATCAAATCTGCATTACTAATAGGGGCTGGAGGAGTCGCTCCGTCTATTGTTTACGCTCTAAAAACATTAGGAATAGAACAGATTTTTATTACCAATCGAACGGAGGAAAAAATAGTTAATTTACAAGAAAAGTTCGGTCCCCTATTAACCAAAATAGCGTGGGAAGATTTGAGCAAACAGCAACTCAATGTTGATATTGTTATCAATGCTACTAGTCTCGGCTTAAATAATGATCACATGATAGATTTGAATTTTTCTAGCATAGATAAAAAAACCATTTTTTATGATGTTATTTACAATCCAAGTGAAACCAGACTTTTACAAAAAGCGAAAAAACATGGATGTCATACCATAAATGGGATGAAGATGTTTTTGTACCAGGCACAGCTAGCTTTTGAAATCTGGAATCAAATTAAACCAGCTATAAATGCGGATTTAACAAATATTTTAGCAAAGAAGCTATATGATTAAAATATGTGTAGTTGGAGAGATTGGATCTGGAAAAACATATCTATCTAAATTGTTTTCTCCTAAAAAAAATTTAATATTTAATGCGGATATTGAAGTAAATAAAATTTACAAGCAACACAGACCCACATTTACTAAATTAAAAAAAAAATTGCCTCTTTTTATTAAAAGCTTTCCTGTAAAAAAATCAGAACTTTATAATTCTATTTGTTTTAATAAAAACAACTTAAAAAAAATTATTGAAATTGTGCACCCAGAAGTGAGGAAAAAAATGAATTCTTTTTTAAAAAAAAATAATAAACAAAAATTTGTTATTTTAGATGTGCCGTTATTACTAGAAAATAAACTCAATAAACCTGAAGATGTTATTATTTATATTGACGCAAAGAAAAAGACATTGCAAAAATTTTTAAAACGAAGATCTGGCCACAACCCAAAGATAATTAAGTTGCTAAAAGAATTACAACTTACTCCAGAAAAGAAAAAAATTTCATCCGATATTATTATCAACAATAATTTTAACCCTAAAAAAATGAGATTGAGAGCCAAAGAGCTTATTGATAGTATTATTATTTAAATGTTAGAAATTATTCTAGATACTGAGACCACAGGCCTTTCTTTTAATACAGATAAAATTATTGAAATTGCTTGTATTGAGCTAGAAAACCAAATTCCAACAAAGAATAAATTCCATGTTTTCATCAATCCCAACATGGACATTTCAGACGGAGCGTATCAAACTCACGGTATTTCAAGAGATTTTTTACGAGATAAACCAGTTTTTAAAGACGTAGCAAAAGAATTTTTAAACTTTATAAAAGATTCCAAATTAGTTATTCACAATGCTGATTTTGATTTAGCTTTTTTAAATAAAGAACTTCAAGAATTAGATCTAGAGCCCTTGTCCAAAGATCGCGTAGTAGATACGTTGTTTCTAGCTAGACAAAAATTTCCAGGATCTCAGGCCAGTTTAGATGCTTTGTGCAAAAGGTTTAAAATAAATACCTCAGAACGAGAAAAACACTCTGCGCTAGTAGACTGCAATTTACTTACAGAAGTGTACATCGAGTTACTTGAAAAAAAAGAACCTTTATTAGACTTGCAACCATCACAGCCTAATATTAATGACTTGGATAGTTCTAAAACAATAAACATAAATAGAAAAAAAATTATTGTTCCAATCACAGAGGAAGAAAGAAATTTACATAGAGAATTTTTAAAAGTTCACGTGCCCAAGTCTTCTATGCTTAATTAGGAAACTGCTGGTTATACAATTCTTCAAAATTCACTTCCTTAGTAAAAGAAAATTCTTTAAAACCTGATTTTTGAAAAATAGTGGTAACTATTTCTTTCATAAAAGAAAAATTTTCAGTTGGCAGTTTTACTAAAATTAATTTTTTTACCTCATCGGTAGTAAGTTTTGTGTTTATTATTTTAAAGACAATAGCCAAACAAACCTCAGTATGAATTTTCTTCTTCGTAGATTCTGGAGCTTCTAAAATAAATTTGCAGTTAAGTTCAATGAGATTATTTTTAAAAGGTTTGCTACTTAGATCTAACTTAGTAGCATAGGTCCCTAAGTTTTGAGCTGCATCAATAAAGCAATCTGGATTAGGAATTTCAAAAGAAATATCCTTGATGTATTTGGCAACTATCTCATAATCTTTATTTAAATCTGTCATGCTCGTCTATTTCTTCTGGTTTAATTTCTATAATATTATCCTCTACGCCCTGAGGTTTATTAAAGAAATTTTTTAAAATAAAATTCCTTGTAAATGGTATTAATAGTAAAAACCCAATTGTATCAGTTAAAAAACCAGGAAATATTAAAAACAACGCAGCTATAAGCAGGCAGAAGCCACTGAGTATATCTGCAATAGGTTTTTTATTTACCCTTAGGTTTTCTAAGGCAGAACGTAAAGTTGCAATACCCTGAAGCTTTGCAAAATACATTCCCAGAATAGCAGTTAAAATTGTTATAGAAATTGTATTGAAAGCTCCAATCGCAGAACCAACTTTGATCATTAGATAGATCTCAGTGAGTGGTAATAATATTAAAATTAGTAGTGCTATTTGCATATTGATGATTTATATATAAGCATTAATATTAAATATTCAAATATGAGCGAAAACTTTGGTTTTATAGACATAATTTTGCTGGCTATGATTGCTGGTTTCATCTTTTTACGTTTACGAAATGTTCTTGGAAAAGGAGCAGACAATTTTCCCGTCAAACCAAACTTTGCAAACAAATCGCGAGATGATTTTTCTTTTGTAAAAGAAGTTAGAGCGGAATCTAATAAACCTGTTTTTGACGAAGCCTCTTTTAAAAAAGGAGCTGAATATGCTTACGAAATGATCATTAATGCCTTTGCCAAAGGTGACAAACAAAGTTTAAAACCACTTCTTACAAAAAAATTATATCTAGATTTTGAGAAAATTATAGATGATAGAAATGAAAAAAAATTAACTTCAAGCTTAACATTTATTGGAATTGAAAGAATGTCTATTGATAAAGTCAGTAATGTTGACACAAAATATAAAGTTACCGCACGTTTTATAAGTCAAATAATTAACTGTCTTAAAAATGAAAAAGGCGAAGTGATTGAGGGTGATGCGGAGAAGACCAAAACCACCACAGATGTTTGGAGTTTTGAAAGAGATCTAAAAGATTCAGATCCTACTTGGTACTTAACAGAACTATCTGCTGAAACAGAAAATAGTGAAAAAGAAACTAAGCATTAAAATATCTAAAGAAGACTTAGAGACTTGGAATAATTTTATCAAAGAAACAAGGTCAGTAGAAGACAAAGACATAAAGTTATCACCGGAACAAAACTTTGAAAATACCAAAACGTATGATCTTCGAATCGATTTGCATGGATATACTATTGAAGAATCTTTTCGCAAAATTGATCAGTTATTTATTTTTGCAAAAGAAAATAACGTTAAAAAAGCTCTGATCATAACCGGTAAGGGCATTCATTCTAATAAAGAAAATGATCCTTATGCATCTAAAGATTTAAGCCTTCTAAGATATGCTGTGCCAGATTATATAAATAAAAACTATTCTCAAAAAATCATTTCTATCGAAACGAGTCCTATTAGTCTCGGAGGCGAGGGATCGATGATAGTTACACTAAAAAAATATAGCCTAGGTGATAGCTTTTAAAGAATAAACTTAGATAAGTCTTTGTCTTTGATAATATCGCCAAGATTTTTTTGTACAAAAGATTTATCTACTACAATCTTTTCCCCACTTTTGTCAGGAGCTGAAAAACTAATTTCTTCTAACACCTTTTCCAAAATAGTATGTAATCTTCGAGCACCAATATTCTCAATGGTTGAATTAATTTGACTAGATATTTCTGCAAGCTCTTCGATTCCATCGTCAGTAAATTGTAGCTCTACATTCTCTGTTTTCATTAAAGCAACATACTGTTTGATTAAACTGTTATCTGGCTCTTTAAGTATTCTAACAAAATCCTGCTTTGTTAGTGGTTGTAGCTCTACTCGGATAGGCAATCTTCCCTGAAGCTCTGGTAACAAATCTGATGGTTTTGCTAATTGGAATGCGCCAGATGCTATAAATAGAATATGGTCAGTTTTAATGGGTCCGTGCTTAGTGTTAACCGTAGTACCCTCAATAAGTGGCAATAAATCACGCTGAACACCTTCTCTAGAGACATCTGTCCCAGAGCGCTCACTTCTAGCCGAAACTTTGTCAATTTCATCAAGAAAAACGATACCATTATTCTCAACAGAAAATTTTGCTTCTTTTATAATTTGATCTTGATCTATTAATTTATCTGATTCTTCCTGAATAATGTATTCATAAGATTCTTTAACAGACATTTTTTTCTTTTTCTTTTTCCCAGCAGATCCTTTGCCAAAAATATCTCCAATATTAACCATGCCGACACCACCTTGCATTCCTGGAATTTCAAAAGAGGGTGTAGATGGATTGTCCTGAACAGCAATTTCTATAATAGTCTCGTCCAAGTCCCCTGCTCTTAGTCTTTTTCTAAAACTTTCCCTTGTAGCGGGCGTTGCACTTTTTCCAACTAGCGTATCCAAAACCCTTTCCTCAGATGATAGCTGGGACTTTGCCTCTACTTCTTTTCTTTTTTTTTCTTTAACAAGAGCAATGGAAATTTCTATTAAGTCTCGTATAATTTGTTCAACATCTTTACCAACATAACCAACTTCAGTAAATTTAGTTGCTTCAACTTTTATAAATGGGGCTTCTGATAGTTTAGAAAGTCTTCTGGATATTTCTGTTTTTCCAACACCTGTTGGACCAACCATTAATATATTTTTGGGAAGAACTTCTTCTCTCAAATCATCCGGTAACTCTTGTCGCCTCCATCTATTTCGAAGAGCTATTGCTACTGCCTTTTTCGCATCCGCCTGTCCAATTACATAACGATCTAACTCAGACACAATTTCTCTTGGTGAAAAAGAAACTATTTTTTGTTCGTTTTCCATTTATAATTTCTCGATAGTAATATTGTTATTTGTGAATACACAAATGTCTGAAGCAATTTCTATAGATCGTTTAGCAATTTCTTCTGCAGTTTTGGTCTTGTCATCTATCATAGCTCTAGCAGCAGCTAGTGCATAATTTCCACCCGATCCAATGGCTACCACTCCATACTCTGGTTCTAGTACGTCACCTTGCCCAGTAATTACAAAGCTTTTATCTTTATCGGCGACTAACATTAGCGCCTCTAGTCTTCTCAAATACTTGTCTGATCTCCAGTCTTTTGCTAATTCTACAGCAGCCCGAGTTAGCTGTCCTCCATGTTTCTCTAGTTTAGATTCTAACCTTTCGAACAAAGTAAATGCGTCAGCAGTAGACCCTGCAAATCCTGCAATAATATTTCTTTTTTCAATTTTTCTAACTTTTTTAGCAGTACTTTTCATAACAGTATTGCCAATGCTCACCTGTCCATCTCCTGCAATTACCACGTCCCCGTCTTTTCTAATCAGTGCAATGGTAGTCCCGTGCCAGCTATTATTATCCATATTTTTGCTTTATTTAATTATTAAATTATATGTGGTGACGAATTCCATATCTTCAAGGTATAAATTTTATAGTATTTATTATATTAAGTAAGCATACTTTATTATGAGAACAGCAAACGTAGAAAGAAAAACAAAAGAAACCAGTATTAGCGTCGATATAAATATCGATGGTACGGGGAAGTACGATATTCAAACTGGAATTGGTTTTCTAGACCATATGTTAGAACAAGTTTCAAAACATTCTTTGATCGACCTAAAGATTAAAGCTAAAGGAGATCTGCACATTGATTTGCATCACACAACTGAAGATACAGGAATTGCAATTGGAGAAGCTTTATTAAAAGCCATGGGTGAAAAAAAAGGAATTAAGCGGTATTCTCATGCTGTTATTCCAATGGATGAAACATTAAGCAGAGTAGCTTTGGATATTTCAGGTCGCCCATACTTAGTTTGGAATGTAAAACTAAAAGTCGAAAAACTTGGAGAAATGGAAACAGAGTTATTTAAAGAATGGTTTCAAGGATTTGCACAAGCGGCAGGTATTACCTTGCATATTGAAAATATTTACGGAGACAATAGTCATCACATTATCGAGTCATGCTACAAAGGTTTGGCGAAAGCTTTGCGAAGTGCCTTAGAGATAGATCCTCGACAGAAAAATTCTATCCCTTCCACTAAGGGCACAATTTAATTTTTAAATGATCATATCCATTTTTGATTATGGATCAGGCAATATCAAGTCAGTTTCAAAAGCTGTAGAATCTGCGGCTAACAGTTTACAAAAAAATGTTTCTGTTCAGGTTATTCATGATCCGAAAAAAATTAAAGAAGCAGACAAAATTATTTTACCAGGCCAAGGCTCATTTAAACAATGTGCAAAACATTTACGAGGCATTCCTGGAGTTGTAGATGAGCTCAATGACTTTGTGCTAAATAAGAAAAAAAATATTTTTGGTATTTGCGTGGGCATGCAATTATTTGCAGACTTTGGAGAAGAAGATGGAGGCTCTAAAGGTTTAGGATGGATACAAGGAGAGGTCAAAAAAATCAAAATTACTAATCTAGAATTAAAGCTGCCTCATATGGGATGGAATGAGATTGTTTTAAAAGAAATTAATCCTTTGTTTCAAAATTTAAGTGAGGACAAGCATTTTTATTTTGTTCATAGTTATGAATTTATTGCACAAGATCAAATTAATGTTGCAGCATCTACATTTTATCAGGACGAGATAACAGTAGCTGTTTTTAAGGATAATATTTTCGGGACACAGTTTCATCCAGAAAAAAGCCAAAAAAATGGGATCCAAATATTAGAAAATTTTATAAGTTGGTAATATTATGATTATTTATCCAGCCATCGATCTTAAAAATCAAAAGTGTGTAAGGCTTTATAAAGGAGATTTTTCTAAGGAAGAAATTTTTAATGATTCTCCATTAGACCAAGCACAACAATTTGAAAAACTAGGTTTTCAGAATTTACACATTGTAGATCTGGATAGAACATTAAGCTCTATCAATACAAACTTAAATTCCATAAAAGAAATTGCGGAAAACACTTCTTTAAAAATTCAAGTAGGCGGTGGATTGAGAACTTTAGAAAACATTGAAGAGGTTTTAAGGTTGGGAGTTGAAAATGTTGTTATGGGTACTGCTGCAGTAGAAAATATTAATTTATTAAAAGAGGTTTCTATAAAATACCCCAATCAAATTTCAGTAGGGATAGATGTTAGAAAAGGATTTTTAGCTTTAAAAGGATGGACGGATCAAACGCAATTGTTAGCATTTGATTTTGTAGATCAGATTAAGGAATGCCCAATTAAAAGTATTATCTTTACTGATATTGATAAAGATGGAACAAAAGAAGGTGTAAATCTTGAGGAAACATTAAAGCTAGTGACTATAAGCAAAGTTCCAGTAATTGCTTCGGGAGGTGTTGCAAAAATAGAGGATGTGTTTGATATACAAAAAACTAAAAAGATTGGTGGAGTTATAATTGGCAAGGCTATTTACGACGGCTCTATTAATTTAGAAGAATTGGTTAAAGTTAAATAGATGTTAAAAAAAAGAATTATCCCTTGTCTTGATGTAAAAAATGGAAGAGTAGTAAAAGGAATTAATTTTGTTAATTTAGTAGATGCTGGCAACCCAGTAGAGCAAGCAAAAATTTATAGCGATGGCGGAGCAGACGAGATTTGTTTTTTAGACATTACTGCTTCTAATGAGAATAGGGATATTTTATTGGACACAGTTCAAAAAACGGCAGAGCAATGCTTTGTTCCTTTAACAGTCGGAGGCGGAGTAAGATCAATTCAAGATATACGAAATCTTTTGATGGCAGGGGCTGATAAAGTTTCTATCAATACAGCTGCAATTAAAAATCCAGATCTTATTAAAGAAGCAGCTCTACAATTTGGTTCTCAATGTATAGTGGTTGCTATCGATGCTAAACATGTAGCATCCAATAAATGGGGTGTCTTTACTCATGGTGGAAGAGAATCAGCAGAACTGGATGTCTTAGAATTTGCCTTATTGGCAGAAAATAATGGTGCAGGTGAAATTTTACTTACCTCTATGGATAAAGATGGAACAAAGTCAGGATACGATTTGCAGCTAACAAAGAGCATGACAAACAGTTTAAAAATACCAGTAGTTGCCTCAGGAGGGGTTGGAACTTTAGAGCACATCAAGGACGGAATTGTTAAAGGAGGAGCAAGTGCTGTTCTGGCTGCATCCATTTTTCATTTTGGAGAATTTTCTATTTCCCAAGTAAAAGAATATTTAAACTCAGAGAATGTTCCTGTAAGAATATAGATATGTTTAAAGCCTTAGAAGAGTTAATAGAAATTATTCGTTCTAGAAAAAATGCAACTAAAGACAAATCTTACACAAACCAACTGCTTAACAACAAGACTCTAAGCAAAGAAAAAACAGAAGAAGAATTTCAAGAATTGTTGGAAGCGATTCAACTCAATAAAAATCAAACGCATGAGGCTGCAGATTTAATCTATCATCTATTGGTACTTCTGGAATGTAACAATATAAAGATTGAAGATGTCCTGAATGAACTAAAAAAAAGACAACAACAGTCCGGATTAGATGAAAAAGCAAGTCGTTAAATTATGAGTTATGATACGAACAATATTTTTGCAAAAATATTAAGAAAAGAAATTCCTTGTGATAAAATTTATGAAAACGACCATGTGTTAGCATTTAAGGATATTAACCCTCAGGCAAAGATTCATGTCCTAGTTATTCCAAAAGGTGCCTATGTTAATATGGATGATTTTTCTCAAAACGCTAAGAACGATGAGATTGTAGCTCTTACTAGAGCTTTGGGAGCAGTTACAAAAATAGTTGGCCTGTCATCTTATTCTGAAGGAAAAGGTTATAGATACATAGGGAACAATGGACCAGATGGAGGACAAGAAGTTCCTCACTTACACTTTCATATTATAGGTGGTGAACCGCTCGGAAGAATGGTTTCTAAAAAGTAACCATGACGCAAAGAGTTCAAAGATATTTTTTAGAAATAAAAAGTAAAAAAGATTTCAATCCAGCAGTGTGTGGAATTTTTAATTTAAAAATTTTAGAACAAGGAAAAGAAGACCCCCAGTTTTGTAAGTTTTTATACCAAAAAATAGGAGAAGATTTTCATTGGAAAGATAGGTTAGGTTGGAGCCTAGAAGAGTGGAAAAATTATTTAGATAGTAAAAAATTAAAATTTTATACAGCATATATCGGAGAAGAACCTGTTGGTTACTATGAATATCTCAACCATGAAGACACCAAAGAAGTAGAAATTACTTACTTTGGAATTTTTAAAAATTATTATGGAAAAAAAATAGGGGGTTATTTATTAAGCCATGCTTTAGAAACAGCATGGAAACATAGTCCCAAAAGAGTCTGGGTGCATACGTGTACTTTAGACCATCCTAACGCTTTGAGAAATTATATTGCAAGAGGGATGAATATTTTTAAGAAGGAAGCAGTCTCAGTTCTCGTCTAGGTTAAAATTAGGAATTTCAAATTTCTCTTTAGTATTAACATTAGTCTGGCTATTTTTGATTATAAAGGATGTTGGTTGCTGATCGTAGCCAGTAGTTTCCCACCCAGCTATATTGAAAGTGTCTTTATCTATAAACAATCGAACAGAACCAGCGTTTTCATTATTTTTAAATTCAATCACAAAATTATTATCTTCTATTATGATCTTTCGAATTTGATTTATTTGCTTAATAATTTTTTTTTTATCTAATATGGTTGCAAAAACAGAGTTAGCCATGCGGTAGTAATAAATTTTTTGATACTTTTTTTTTATAATTATTAGTGTATTATTTTTTATAATAATTTCTTTTTGTTCATCACCTAAATATCTACAAACTAACTTTTTGGTATAGGAGAGAAAACAAGAACCTTTTTCAATAAGCTCACTGTTAGTTTGAATAAAATCAAATTGGATATTATTTATACCATCAAATTTATTTGTGATTTTCTGAATAATTTCTTGATTATTCTCTGCTTTAGTCGAGATGGATATTATAAAAAAAATAATTAAAAGACTTATTTTTTTGAGCATTAAAAGGGAAGTATTTCTCTTTTGCCAGCATGGTTCGCTGGACTAATTATTTTAGATTCTTCCATTTGGTCAATAATTCTTGCTGCACGGTTATACCCAATCTGCAACTTTCTTTGTAAATAGCTAGTTGAAGCTTTGCCCTCTGCTTTAATTAAACGTACTGCTTCATCAAATAATTCATCCTTATCATTCCCTCCTACTTGATTTCCATTTTCATCGGTTACTTCTTGAATCTTTGTAACTTCATCTAAATATTCAGGAGCACCTTGAGACCTTAAAAAAGTTGTAATTTTTTCAATCTCTTCATCTGATACAAAAGGACCATGAATTCTAATTACCCTGCTTGCTGAAGACATGAACAGCATATCTCCCTTTCCAAGAAGCAATTCCGCCCCCTGTTCTCCCAAAATAGTTCTACTGTCAATTTTAGAAGTAACTTGAAAAGAAATTCTTGTTGGAAAATTAGCTTTAATAGTACCTGTAATAACGTCCACACTGGGCCTCTGAGTGGCCATAACGATATGAATTCCTGCCGCCCTAGCCATTTGAGCCAAACGTTGAATGTAGTTTTCAATTTCTTTACCAGCGATCATCATCAAATCCGCCATCTCATCTACAATTACGACAATATAAGGAATAACTCTTTTAGGATCCTCCCCTACTTTTTCATTATACCCAGATATATTTCGCACTCCTTCTTCCGTCATTTTTCGGTACCTATTTTCCATCTCACCCACTACCCATTTTAATGCTGCAGTAGCTTTTTTAGGTTCTGTAATCACGGGTGATAACAAATGTGGAATGCCTTGGTAAATTGAGAGTTCTAACATTTTAGGGTCTATTAAAATAAGTTTACAGTGTTCGGGTTTGTGTCTGTACAAAATAGAAAGTATCAGAGTATTAATACAAACTGATTTACCCGAGCCAGTCGTACCTGCTATTAACAAATGAGGCATACTTACTAGGTCTCCAACAATTGGATAACCAGAAATACTTTTTCCAAGAGTAATAGGAAGTCTAATGTTTTTATTTACGAATTCTTTGCTAGATAAAATCTCTTTTAAATAAACTGGTTCAATATTTTTATTAGGAATCTCTATTCCAATAGTATTTTTGCCAGGAACAGTTGCTACTCTTGTTGCAATTGAGCTGGTACTTCTAGCAATATCATCTGATAAATTTATAATTTTTGAAGTTTTAATTCCAGCGGCAGGCTCAAATTCATAAAGAGTTACTACTGGACCTGCACTGACTCTTTTAATTTTTCCCATAATTCCAAAGTCTAATAAGGTATCTTCTAAAAATTTAGACTGCTTCTCGAAGCTATCACTTAGTTCTGTATCTGATGTTGGACTATCCGGTTCTTTTAAAAAAGATATAGAAGGCATTTTATATTCAAAAGAATTTAATTTAGTACTTTCTTGCAATGGAAGACTAGATTGAAATTCTTGGGACTTGGGCACTTCCAAAGTTTCAGTTTCTAGCTGAGTTTCAAAAGTCTCTAGCTCTTGATCTTGGCTATTAGATTGGTGGTTTAATATTTTAGATTTTAAAAAAACAAATGGTTTATAAATAGTTTTAAAAATATTTTTCCAGTTAGAAACAGATAGCCCCAAACTTAAAATGAAAAAAATAAGGGCAAGAACAGCAGAAGCATAAGTAACAATGTTTAAATTTAGAGAAAAAGAAGACATTAGCGTTAACAAGTAACTTCCCAAAAACCCCCCATTGCCATTTGTAGATAGCCAGAAACTTTGATCGTTATTAATTGTAAAAAACAAAGATCCAAAAATTAAGTAGAGTGTGATGAACAGAAAAGAAATAGAAGTACTAATCTTTTTCTTTATTACAATCTGCACACCTAAAAAACAAAAATTGATAGCTATTCCAAAAGCCATTAGACCAAATGCCTGCAGTGTAAAATCTGTAAAGCTTACTGCGTATTTAAATAACCAAAAAACTTCGTTATCATTTGGAAATATTAAAGTGGGGTTATTTGGCGTATAATTAAAAATTAAATAAAGAAAGGAAATACTAATTGCAACAGTTATCAAACCTGCAATTTCAAGCATTCTTTCTTTAATAAAATTTAAAATTTTTTCCATATATAACGAATCATTTGCTGTTGTTTTTTAGCATTTTTTATACAATTGATAAAAATTAATCGTGAAAAATTTAATTAAACAAAAAGTAGCAGTCCTTGGATCTGGTCTAACCGGCAAAGCTATAGCTATGGCTCTTTTAGACCTTAATATAGATGTAGATTTAATCGAACAGACTTCACCACCCAAAAATTTCAAATCTAACGTTACCCTGTCCATAAGTGATGCTTCTCTAAAAATACTTCAAAGTTTAGGTATGAAGAAAAATAAGTTTAACTCTTGGCCTCTTCAAAAAATTATTCTTTTTGATGGTCTTACAAAAGAAGCAAAACCTGATACAGAATTTTACAATATAGATAACAAAAAATTCTTAAGTCACATTGTTAAAAGAAATGTTCTAGAAAAAGAAATAAGCAATAAACTAAAAAAAGTTAAGTTTATTAAAAAAAAAATACTTTCTATCGAAGGTAAAGGGTTCTTAAAAAAAATAATTTTTCAAAATAAAAAAACGTCAGAATATAATTTAATTATTGCAACTCAATTTAGCAATTTAAAATTATTATCTAACGAAAAAAAATTAAACTGGGATTATTCTGAAACTGCTTATACTTTTGTTATCCACCATAAAAAGTTAACCAATAATTGCGCAAGACAATTTTTTTTAAAGGATGGCCCATTAGCTTTTTTGCCAATTTCAAATACGCACACTTCTATTGTTTGGTCTGTTAAAAACAAGTCTGATGCAGAAAAAATTGTTTTAAATTATGAAGCTAGATTAAATTTTCTAAAAATGATTTCAGTAGGTTTTTATGAGGTCATTGGTTGCACAAATAAGTTGGAAAAATTTGATTTAACTTTTGCGTTCTTGAGACGGACTGTGCTTTCTAGAGTTATATTTATGGGTGATATTACTCATAAAATTCATCCTATCGCAGGACAAGGGTGGAATATGACTTTAAGAGATATCAACATTTTAGTTAGCATTTTAAAAGAAAAATTAAACAAAGGTTATGACATTGGTGATCTTGGGATTCTTAAAGAGTATGAAAAAAAAACCAAGGCAAGTAATTTATTATTTGCTATGTCGATTGATCTAATAAGAAAAGCATTCAGAAGCCAGTCCCCTGCCATTTCTAAATTAAGAAAGAAAAGTTTTTCTATAGCTTCGCAACCTACAGTGA
The DNA here is from genome assembly GCA_008638205.1 of Pelagibacteraceae bacterium. Lineage (GTDB taxonomy): Bacteria > Pseudomonadota > Alphaproteobacteria > Pelagibacterales > Pelagibacteraceae > IMCC9063. The sequence goes on from VTPO01000009.1 coordinate 54,707, forward strand.
TGAATAAAATTATTGATCTAGCAGACAAAGGATTAAGATTTTAAAATGACAATTTATGCACTATCCACTCCACCAGGAGTTTCTGGTATTGCCATTATCCGCTTGTCTGGACCAAACTCTCTATCAATAACTAAAGATATAATTCATTGCACAATTGACAAGCCAAGAATGGCTTTCCTCAAAACACTTTACGATTCAAAAAAAGAAATTATAGATGAGGGAATTGTTGTTTGGTATCCTAAAGGTCAAAGTTATACAGGTGATGATCTAATAGAGTTTCATGTTCATGGTAGCAAAGCTGTTATCAATAAATTTTTAAATGAGCTGTCATTACGGTCTGATTGCAAACTTGCAGAAGCTGGAGAATTTACTAAACAAGCATTTTTAAATAATAAAATTAATTTATACGAAGCTGAAAGTATTGCAGATCTTTTAAATGCTGAAACAGAAGGACAAAGAATTCAGGCTTTGCGACTAAAAAATAGCTCACCTTTATTTATGAAATGGAGAGAACAAATCCTAGACGTAAGAAGTAAGTGTGAGGCTGCAATTGATTTTTCTGAAGAAGATCTTCCCGTTAGTATTCTTGAAGGAAATGATCAAAAAATAAAGGAAATTTTGCAAGAAATAACGGCAATGTTAGATGATAGCAATGCAGGGGAGATCATGAGAGAAGGCTTTAAAATAGCCATTTTTGGACCTCCTAACTCAGGTAAATCAAGCTTTTTGAACTTATTAGCCAAAAGAAAAGCTGCTATTGTTTCCGCAATCAAAGGAACAACTAGAGACGTTATAGAAGTTCAGCTACAAATTCAAAACTTCCCTGTTGTGCTGTCAGATACGGCAGGCATAAGAGCTGCAAAAAACAAAATTGAAAAAATTGGAATTGGTTTAGCTCTTAAACAGATTGCAGATTCAAATTTAAATATTTTAATACTAGATGGAACAATTAAAAAAATTTCAAATGAAATAAAAAAATTAATTAATAAAAAAACTTTAATAATTATTAATAAGCAAGATAAAAAAAATTTTGATGGAGGGTTTGTTTTAAAAAACATAAAGGGAAAAGGTTTTTTAGGAATTCATGAAATTTCTACTTTAACAAAATTTGGATATAAAAAGTTAATTGAAGATCTAAAAAATATTTTGAATAGCTTATATGAGCATGGAGATGATACGCTAATATCAAGGTCTAGGCACAGAACTTTACTAGTCAAAACATCTAAACATTTGAAAAATTATCTTAAAATTTCTCAATCTGCAGAAATAGAAAAAACTGCTGAGGAGCTGAGGATAGCCTCAAATTACCTAAGCGAAATAGTAGGTTTTATAGGAGTAGAAGAGGTGCTTGGAAGAATTTTTAAAGATTTTTGTGTTGGCAAATAAGTCTCAAAATTTGCCAGTAGGTCGGATTCCTCACTTGTAAATTAATCCATGAGATATACATTTCGTTCATGGAAAATTTTGATGTCGTCGTAATTGGAGGGGGTCACGCAGGCTGTGAGGCAGCAGCAGCGTCTGCTCGCATGGGAGTAAGTACTGCTCTTGTTACAACGAATAAGAATTCAATTGGTGAGATGTCTTGCAATCCCGCAGTCGGAGGCCTAGGCAAAGGACATCTAGTAAGAGAGATTGATGCTTTCGATGGTGTGATGCCAAAAGTTGCTGATGCATCAGGAATTCAGTTTAAACTATTAAATGCAAGTAGGGGTCCTGCAGTTCGTGGTCCAAGAACACAATCAGATAGAGCATTATACAAAAAATACATGCTAGAAAACTTGATAAGTCATTGTAATTTAAGTATTATTTATGACCCTGTTACATCTTTTGTTTTTGAACAAAACAACATTAAATCAATCATCTTAGCTTCAGGAAAAGAAATAAAATTTAAAAAAATAATCTTAACCACTGGAACTTTTTTAAATGGAATGATTCATATTGGATCACAAATGACACCCGCTGGAAGATTTGGCGAAGCCCCTACTTCTGGTTTGTCAGAGCAATTACAAAAATTTAATTTAATGTTTGGAAGATTAAAAACTGGAACACCTCCACGCCTCGACGCACGTACAATTAATTTTAATGGTTTAGAAAAGCAGGTTGCAGATGAAAATCCTTTTTTCTTTTCTACTGAGACTAAAAAAATTAATTCTAAACAAATTGTATGCAGTATTACTTATACGAATGATGAAGTTCATAAAATTATTTCACGCAACATAAAAAAATCTGCAATGTATTCTGGGAACATTAAAGGTGTCGGTCCAAGATATTGTCCATCTATAGAGGACAAAATCGTCAAGTTTGCAGATAAGCAACGACATCAAATATTTTTAGAACCAGAAGGCCTAAATGATCATACTATTTATCCCAATGGCATTTCCACGTCACTTCCTGAAGACGTACAAAGAGAAATATTGTTTAATATCAATGGCTTATCCGAAGTTAAGATGATTAGACCTGGATATGCTATAGAATACGATTATGTTGATCCAAGAGAGTTAAAATCAACCCTTGAATTAAAAAAAATTTCCTCATTCTACCTGGCAGGACAGATAAATGGAACTACAGGTTATGAGGAGGCTGCAGCCCAAGGCTTGATGGCAGGTCTTAATGCATCCCTTTCCGTCAAAGGGCAGGACCCCTTAATCTTAGACAGATCGCAGGCCTACATAGGGGTAATGATTGATGATTTGATTACTAAAGGAGTTGCGGAGCCTTATAGAATGTTTACTTCCAGAGCTGAATATAGACTGACTCTTAGGGCCGATAATGCTGATTTGAGACTGTCTCCAATAGCAATGAGAATCGGATGTGTCAGTCTTGAAAGATCTAAAAAGCTAGAGGAAAAAATAAAAAAAATAGAAATGGTTAAAATATGTCTTTCGAGCGTATCTTTAACTCCAAATGAAGCAAAAAAACATGGTATTTCTATATCAATGGATGGGGTTAAAAGAAATGGAATAGATCTACTAAGATACAAAAATGTTGATTATGATAAGTTAAAATCGATATTTAAAGAACTTCCTGAATCCGAAGAAAATATAATTAGTCAGCTAAAGATAGAAAATCACTACAAAGGGTACTATGCAAAGCAAGATGCTGACATAAAAAAATTCAAGAAAGATGAGGATTTAAAAATACCTAGCGATATTGACTATGATAAAATAAGTGGTCTCACAGAAGAAGTGAAGAACAAATTAAGAGTAGTTAAGCCAGAAACCTTTGGACAAGCACTGAGAATAGATGGAATGACTCCTGCTGCAATAAACCTTTTACTTGCGCACACAAAAAGATATAAATTTAAGCATTCAGCTTAAATTAAATGATAAAAACTGCATATTTAGATAGCATTGTTTCACGTGAAACATCTAAGAAAATAGAGAAATATTGTGATTTTCTCATAGAATATAACAAAAATCTTAACTTAATATCTAAATCTACAGAGGATATCATTATGAGTAGGCATATTGAAGACTCTGCTCAATTGCTTAAGTATATTAATATTGAGGACAGTAATATTCTTGATATAGGCTCAGGAGCTGGTTTTCCAGGAATAGTAATGTATATTATTAAAAATGATCTTAATATCAAATTCAAGCTAGATATTGTAGAGAAGAGTTCGAAGAAATGCACTTATCTACAGAAGCTTTGTAAATTTTTAGAAATAGATGTGGCAATACATAATTATGATGTTAAGAATTTAAAAAAAAAGGATTACACAACTTTAGTAAGCAGGGCATTCAGACCCCTAGATTCTTTTTTAAATATTTTAGATATGAGTAATATTAATTTTAACAAAATTTTACTCCTTAAGGGCCAAAGTTATAATATTGAGATTGATGAAGCTAAGAAACATTGGGAAATAAATTGTGATACGCATGAAAGCGTTACAAATCCAGGTTCGAAGGTTTTGGTAATAAATAGTGTGAAAAAAAAATAAATATGAATCATATTGTATCAATCATAAATCAAAAGGGAGGGGTCGGAAAAACTACCTCAACTATAAATCTTGGTTGTGCCTTTGCGAACTTAGGCCAAAAAATTTTAATCATAGATTTGGATCCACAAGGCAATGCATCTACAGGCGTTGGAATAGAAAATAACGATAGAGATAACTCTATCTATAAACTCTTAAACGAAAGAAATAACTTGCAACATTACGTGAAGACAACAAAAATTGAAAATTTAGATATTATTTGCGCAAATGTCGAATTATCTGGATTCGAAACAGAGGTGGCTGAGGTTAAAAATAGAGCCTTTATATTAAAAGAGATATTAGGCGATTTAAAAGAAAAAAATCAATATAATCAAATACTTATTGACTGCCCACCATCCTTAAGCCTTTTAACAGTGATGGCTCTGGTAGCGTCTAATTCAGTTATAGTCCCCTTGCAGGCAGAGTTTTTTGCTCTTGAGGGTCTTACGCAGCTCTTAAAAACAATAAATAGAATTAAATCTAGCTTAAATAAAAGGTTAGAAGTGGAGGGGATAGTCCTGACAATGTTTGATAAAAGGAATAAGCTTTGTTCTCAAGTAGAAGATGAAGCTAGAAAATTTTTTGGTGAACAAGTTTATCAAACAATGATTCCTAGAAATATTAGAATTTCTGAAGCGCCTTCTCATGGTTTGCCAGCTCTTGTCTACGACAAATATTGTGCAGGTTCTATCGCTTATGAAAAGTTAGCATTAGAGATTATAGATAAACAAAAAAAATTTAACTTTGCAGCGTAATGGTATTAAATAATTTTAAGTCAAAAGGATTGGGAAAAGGATTGGCAGCATTGCTGGGTGAATCAGAAACTAAAGAAGTTGTCATTGAACAAAATTTTACTTCCGAAAAAGTTGTAACTCATCTTTTAAAACCAAATAGGTTTCAACCAAGAAAGAATTTTGATAAAAAACAATTAGATGAATTAGCTCAATCTATTAAGACTAGAGGAATTATTCAGCCCATTGTTGTGAGACCATCTAATGACAATACATTTGAAATTATTGCTGGGGAAAGAAGATGGAGAGCAGCACAGCTAGCACAACTTCATGAGATACCAGTCGTTAAATTAGATGTAGATGACACGTTAGCAGCCGAGTTTGCTGTATTAGAAAACATTCAAAGAGAGGGCTTGAATGCTTTAGAGGAAGCAGACGGATACGAACTATTAATGAATAAGTTTAGCT
>VTPO01000010.1 GCA_008638205.1 Pelagibacteraceae bacterium
AAAGCTGTTAAGGTTAAGAAAGTTAAAGCTGTTAAGGTTAAGAAAGTTAAAGCTGTTAAGGTTAAGAAAGTTAAAGCTGACAAAGTTAATCCTGTTAAAAAAGAAATTATAAATAAACCAGTTATTAAAACAGGTAGAGTATACACATCTCATTCTAGTCAAGATCCCTTAATAGAAATAAAAAAAATTAAAAAACAGGATAATGAAAAAAGAACTTATAAAATTAAAGATTACGTAATTTATCCAAAGCATGGAATTGGTCAAATCACAGCTGTTGAAAAAGACACTATAGCAGGAATTGATATTAACTTTTATAAAATTGAAATTACAAAAGATAAGTTGGTCTTAACTATTCCAACTAATCAACAGGGTCATCTTAGATCTCTATCAAGTACAGGACAAGTTGCTAAAGCGATCTCTATCTTAAAAGGTAAAGCAAAAGTAAAAAGGACTATGTGGAGTAGACGAGCACAAGAGTATGAGCAAAAAATTAATTCCGGAGAAATTTATCAAATTGCTGAAGTAGTAAGAGATTTAAATAAAAACACTGATATGCCAGTTGATCAATCTTACAGTGAAAGACAACTTTTTGAAAAAGCCTTTGAAAGACTTTTGGGGGAAGTTACTGTAGTATTGGAAGCAACTGAAGAAGAGGCTAAAGAGAAACTAAATAAAGCCCTTGGTAAAAAACCCGAACAAGCTCTTGTCACATAAAAAAAACGCCCCCTAAGTAGAGAGCGTTTTTTTTGAAAACTAGATTAAAAACTATCTTTTTCTTTTCTTAGCAGTTTTCTTTTTTGCTGGTTTTCTTTTTTTTGCAGGTGCTTTTTTCTTAGCAGCTGGTTTTCTTTTCTTAGCTACTTTTTTTTTCTTAGCAGGTGCTTTTTTCTTTGCTGCTTTTTTTCTTTTTTTAGCCATCTTTGCTCTCCTTTTTAGTTTGGAGTTTCACTTAAAATTTTTTTTAAGTGATTCGTTATTAGAATCATATAAAAATAAATAACTATCATTGTCAAACCTTAAATATTTTAAAAAATTCAAAAATAAAAAAATAAAAAATTCAATTTAGAGTTTAAAAAAAATAAAAAACAAAAAATAAAATTGAGTTGCAAATAACGTTGATTTTAAAGGACTAAATGAAGATTCTTAAATCTATTTTTTTTTATAAAAACTATTTAAAAGTTTTTCGAAGTTTTTTTTAATGATGTAGCGTTTCATTTTTAATGTTGGCGTAAGCATATTATTCTCTGCTGAAAAAGATTCTTCCAATATAGAAAAGTTTTTTATTTTTTCAATTGCTGTGAGATTTTCATTAGTTTTGTCGATAATTTCTTGAATTTTTTCTTTGGTGGGGTTTAATTCTTTATTTGCGACAATTAAAGATATTAAATAATTTTTGTTGTCTCCATAAACAAATGCTTGATCTATTTCTGGGTGATTGCATAACAAGTTTTCAATTTTAGCGGGAGAAACATTATCTCCGCCCAAAGTTACAATGATATCTTTTTTTCTATCAGTAATTTTTAAATAACCATCTGAATCAATTTCTCCAATATCTCCTGTGTATAGCCACTCATCAATAATGGCTTTTTTGGTTGCCTCCTCATTGTTCCAATATCCAAGCATAACGTTTTCACCTTTAACTAAAATTTCTCCATCTTCTGCGATTTTTACTTTACAATTTTTTAGCACCTTCCCTACCGTTTCTACTTTAATAGAATTGATAGGATTGCAACTGACCACTGGTGAGGTTTCCGTTAAGCCATATCCTTGCATGGTCTTTAATCCAAGTGCATTTAGAAATAGTCCAATCTTTGGGTCTAAGGGCCCTCCTCCAGAAACAAATGTTTGAATATTTCCGCCTAGGCTTTGTTGGATTTTTTTTCTAACTAAAATAGTTAAGACAAAATTTAATATTTTTTCCATAAAAGAAATTTTTTGTTTTAAAATTATCTTGGTTCCAATTTCAATAGTTTTGTTAAAAATGATTTTTTTTAGATAACTTTCTTTATTTAATTTTATAAGAATCTTATTGTAAAAATTATTATAGAATCTTGGTACGGCTGTCATGATAGTTGGAGCCGATTCTTTTAAATTAATTAACAATTTTTCTAAACTTTCTGCATAAAATACTTTCGCATTAAGAGCTATTTGTACAAATTGAATAGTATGCTCATAGGAATGGGACAGCGGTAGCCACGTTAAAAAAACGTGATTTTTTATTTTAATGTCGCTCAGCAATTCTACTGCTCCTTCGCAATTGCTCAAAATTCCTCCATGGCTTAAAACTACTCCTTTGGGATTTCCTTCCGTTCCAGATGTATAAATAATGCAAGCAGGATCTTTTCTAGACAAAATATTTCTATCAAAAGAAAAACTATTTTCTTCAGAAAATGTTTGTACTACTGATGAGTATGAGATCAACTTTTCTCCAGACAGATCAATTTCAAAAGGATCTAAATGAATAATAAAATTAAATCCATAATTTAAATTATTTTTTGCTTGTATAATTTTTTTTAGCAAAGCTTTACTAGAAACAACTAACCCAGCAGGCTTGCAGTCTTTGATAATATATTCGAAGTCTTTAACGGAATAGGTAGTGTAGTTAGGAACTGTCACCAGACCGTGACACATAATTGCAATATCTGAAATTAGCCACTCAGGTCTATTTTCAGATACGAGCATGACCCTATCTCCTTTTTTTATGTTTTGCTGAGAAAGAAAGTTTGCAAATGCAAAAACTTCTTTTTTTGTTTTTGCCCAGCTATAAATAAAATCGTTACCTGTTTCTTTGTTTTTTCTAACTAGTTGTATTTTGTGACTATTCTCTTCGCTTTTTTCTAAAAAAAGCTCTGGTAAGCTTTTATAACAAGATATGTTCATATTTTTAATGGTGCGGATGAACGGACTTGAACCGTTACACACTTGCGCGCATCAGATTTTGAGTCTGACGTGTCTACCATTCCACCACATCCGCAATAATTATTTGGGTAAGCAATTTTTAATCAAAATTGCCATCAAAAGCCAGATTATAAAAGTATCACCATGCTCCATGCTGTATGTTGCTCCAAAAGCCTTGGCAATACCTAAGATAATATAGATAATAACAGGTGAAAGGATAAGACTTATCAAAAGATCTTTCATTGTTCTTAAATAATTCATAGTGGTTATTATAATAGTAAAGATATAAATAGTAAAATTACTATGTTAAAAAATCTTTTAAAAAAAACAGTAGCCTTGGCTGCACACAGAAGTGCTAAAATTTATTTAGGAATTGTTTGTTTTTTTGAAAGTATTTTTTTTCCCATTCCACCAGATGTCATGATTGTTCCGATGACAATTGCCAAAAGCAAAGAATGGATCAAAATAGCATCAACAGCAACTATAACCTCTGTAATTGGTGGATGCGCGGGATATGCAATTGGTAGTTTTTTTTACAAGGAGATTGGAATTCCTATTTTTGAGTTTTATGGATTTGATGGATTTACAGCTTTTAAAGATCAAATATCTATTGGAAAAGGTTTTTGGGCTTGGGTAGCGCTACTGGCTATAGCTGGTTTTACTCCTGTTCCTTTCAAACTTTTAACAATTTCTAGTGGGTTTATTCATTTTAATTTTTTTGTTTTTATTTTTGTTTCTGCACTAACTAGAGGGTGTAGATTTTTTATTTTAGCCGGTGTTATTAGATTTTTTGGAAAAAAAATTGTTCCCTACATAGAAAAAAGATCTATAAAAATTTTAATTATAATGTCAATTTTGCTTTTAATTGGGTTTGGTATTGCTTATTTAATTTATCAAAACTATGAGCACTTCCTAAAATAGATGAAGGCTTCAAGAACCCAAGTAATACTTGCCTTATTATTTATTAATATTTCTATTCTTTTATCAGCATACTACATTCAATATGTTTTAAAAGTTCCACCTTGTCCTATGTGTCAGTATCAAAGAATACCCTACTACTTAGCAGTAGTCGTGCTGGGAGTATTTTTTTTTAATATTATAGATTTTAAAAAATTAATTTTATTTTTAATTTTTTTATCCTTCATAAATATTGCAATTAGTTTTTATCACATAGGTATAGAGCAAGGTTTTTTTACTGAACTAAGTAGTTGTAAAGACGATTTGGGTGCTAATAATACTCAAGAACTATTAAAAAAATTAAGTAATAAGGGTATAGTTTCTTGTAAAGAAGTAAGCTTTAGGATTTTTGGCTTTTCCCTTGCGACATTAAATTTTCTTGTAAATATAGCTCTAATATTATTTTATTCTTTTATATTAAAATATGAAAAATAAAATTGAAGAGATGATAAGAGTAGATCACGCTGGGGAACGTGGTGCGATTAAAATTTATGATGGTCAGTTACTGGCCTTGCAGTTTCTTAAAGGTGATCCTGATTTGGAAAAAAAAGTTGCAGAAATGAAAGAGCACGAAAAAGAACATTTAAAATATTTTGAACAACAGTTAGCGGATAGAAAAATTAGACCCACTCTATTTCTCCCTCTGTGGGATTTCCTTGGAACTGCACTTGGGTTTGGTACGGCAGTGTTAGGTAAAAAAGCAGCTATGCTCTGTACTGCTTCAGTAGAAGAGGTGATCGACAAACACTACTTAGAGCAAATTGATTATTTAAGTAAAAATGAAAAAAAGGAAAAAGATTTGTTGGCTAAAGTTAAAAAATTCAGACAAGATGAGCTAGATCATCGCGATATTGCTTATGAAGAAGGAGCAAGTAAAGAAGGTGCTTATGGGTTGTTGGATGTAATTATCAAAACAGGATCCAAAGTAGCGATAGAAATATCAAAAAAAATTTAAATCTTAAGGCTCCAAACCAACATCCCAATAGAGGTAGTCTATCCAGCTTTGATGTAAAAAATTAGGTGGAAAATTTCTTCCATTTTTATGTAATTGTTCGTCAGTAGGCCTATAAGGCTTAATTTTGGGATGCATTCCACATTCACCACAAAGCTTATTTCCTTTTTTAACATTACAGGTTGTGCAAGCTGTAACAACATTTTCCCATGAAGTAATACCACCTTTAGATTTTGGTATTAGGTGATCAAAAGTTAGGTTTTTTACATCACTACAATAAAGACATGAAAATTTATCTCTTAAAAAAACATTAAATCTTGTAAAATTTGGATGCTCGGATGGCTTGATAAAAGTTTTAAGAGAGATGACGCTTGGCAATTTCATAGAAAAGGAGGGGCTTCTGATTTCTCTATCGTATTCAGAAACTACATTGACTCTATCTAAAAAAACATCTCGGACTACATCTTGCCAACACCACAAAGACAAAGGATAATAACTTAGGGGTCGGTAGTCTGCATTCAAGACTAACGCAGGACATTTTTCTAGTGGAAGCTCATTAGTATAACTAATAATCATGAAATGAAAACTATCTAAGTTTTACAATATCTTCAAGAAAAACTTTTTATAAATCAACTTTTAATTTTAAAAAATTTAACCCTGCACTTAAACCTTCGGGTGTAATGGAGTGGCCACAATTTTCAAAAATTTTATACTCAATATCTATAGATTTTTTTTTTAAAAGTTCATAACTCGCATACATTTCTTCCAATGGAATAACAGTATCTGTGGTTCCATGTAATAAAAGAATAGGACATTGGGAATTTATATTTTTTTCTAAAAAATTAAAATCATATACTTTTCCTGAATAACCCAAGACTCCTGCAATTGGATCCTTATAGGACAGTGCAAGCTGCAATGACATCATGGTTCCTTGACTAAATCCCATGAGATATAAATCTTTTTTTTCTAATCCCTCTTCTTTTAGTTGTGTATTAATAAATTGATCTAGTAATTTCAAAGAGGATTGAAATTCTTCAATTATTTTTTCTTGGGAGGTTTGCATTAAATCAAACCATTCAAAACCTGATGGACTAATTTGACAGGGCGTAGGAGCATTGGGCGCAACAAAACAAAAGTCGGGAAGAAATCTTTGCCAATATTCTCCTATGGATAATAAATCACTACAGTCTGCTCCATACCCGTGAGATAAAACTACCATTTTTTTTGCTTGAGCAGAATTAGAGTTTAGTTTTTTAAAGTGTAGAGACATTAGATTTTATCTATCATTATAAAAATATTATGTTAATTACTACTTATGAGTCAAAATACACTGAGCTTCATAGCTATACTTGTTATTCTAGCAGTATTAATTGTTTTAATACGTGGTTTAAAATCTTTTTTTAAAGGTGGGGCTATTGAAGAAAAAAGAAAGAGTAACCAGCTAATGCAGCTAAGGGTCTTTCTGCAGTTTTGCGCCATAATAATATTAATGGCATTGGCATTTATATACGGTAAATAATTAAAAATTTTTAATCCAGCTAATAAATTCTTTGTCTGCAAAATCTATAGACCCAACAATCCTAGCAAATTCCTTACCTTCCTTGTTTATCAGTAAAGTAGTGGGAACTCCCCTAAGTCTAAGTTTTTTAGTAACTTTTAAATCTTTGTCAAAATAGCTATCAAAATTTTTAACTTTTAAATCATCTAGAAACTGTTTAGATTTTTTGTACTCAACGGTTTCTACATTTACTGCAATAATTTCTACATATTTCGGACCTAAAATATCTACCAATCTATCTAGGGAGGGCATTTCTTCCTTGCAAGGAGCACACCAGGTAGCCCAAAAATTTATAACCGTGATTTGTTTATTAAAAGTAACGTCAATATCACTTGCTGTTTTTTTATCTTCTAGAGATATTTTTGGAAAATCTTTTGGTTTTTCGTGTAAAATTATATTTTTTGAAGGTACGGGGATATTTGGTTGAGATAAGCAATAATTAGTAATAAGTAATAATAAAGCAATTAAAATACTTAACTTTTTTGAAAAAATTGTAAAAATACTCATAGACAATAAATATAGTATTTCGAAATGAAAAAAACAAAAAAAAATTCTGTTTGGGGCACTAGAATGAAATCGGAAGTTTCTTCTGTTCTTCAGGCTGCCAATTCTTCTATCGAAATAGATAAAAGATTGTATCAAGAAGATATTCAAGGATCTATTGCACATTGCACCATGTTGGCAAAAAGAAAAATTATTGATGTAAAAAAATCTAAAAATATTATTGCAGGATTAAAAAAAATAGAACAGGAAATTAATAAGAAAAAATTTAAATTTGAAATAAAAAATGAAGATATTCATTTAAATATTGAAAAGAGACTGTTTGAAATCATAGGTTCGGATGCTGGCTTTCTACATACTGCCAGATCAAGAAATGATCAAGTTACTACCGATTTTAAATTATGGATTAAAAAATCCTCTTACGAAATAAAAAGTCTAATTCACTTGCTAATAAAAGATTTTGCAAATCTTGCTAATAAAAATATTGACGTTGTCATGCCAGGATTTACTCATTTAAAAAATGCTCAGCCTGTTCTGTTCTCTCATTATCTTCTAGCTTATGTTGAAATGTTTAAGAGAGATCATACTAAATTTCAAAATGTGATAGACAATTTAGATGAAAACCCATTAGGATCCGGTGCTCTGGCTGGAACCTCATATAATATCGACAGAAACTTAACTACCAAGCTATTGGGATTTAAGTCTCCTACAAAAAATTCAATCGATTCCGTTTCTGATAGAGATTATGCTATAGAATTTTTATTTGTATCCAGCTTATGCGCCATGCATCTTTCTAGACTAGCTGAAGAAATTATTCTTTGGAATTCTGATTTATTAAATTTTATCAAAATTAAAGATAGCTTACTGACAGGCTCTTCAATGATGCCTCAAAAAAAGAATCCAGATTCAGCAGAGTTAATCAGAGGGAAAACAGGCGGTATTTATGGAAACTTAAATGCTTTACTTATCACAATGAAGGGATTGCCGTTATCTTACTTCAAAGATATGCAAGAAGACAAGGTGGCTGTGTTTAATACTTATGATAATTTAAAATTAAATCTCAAACTTGCGAGCCAATTGATAAAGGGCATCGTGCCCAACAAACAAAAGCTTTTTCATGCAGCACAAGATGGATTCACTACCGCCACTGATTTTGCAGATTATTTAGTTAAAAAAGGAATTTCTTTTAGAGATGCATACAAAAAATCGGCTGAACTGGTTAATATAGCTGAAAAAAAAGGCCTTAGATTAGATCAATTAGATTTTAAAACTATAGCAAAAGTAGATAAATCAATTGAAAAAGATGTAATGAAAATTTTTGATATAAAAAATTCAATTGAAAAAAAAATTTCTTACGGTGGAACTGGAACTAAAAATGTTGTTAGTATGATAAAAAAAATTAAAAAAGAATTTAAATGAAAAAGTTATTGATCGTCATTATATCTAGTGTTGTTTTCTTTTCTTGTGGAAAAAAAGGACCTCCTGTATATGAGGAAAAAAAAACTACCTCTACTAATATAATTCAGAAATATTTTTCTTAAACAATGAATTTAATAAAATACAGAGGCAATGATCTCTATTTTGAGAATGTCTCCGTCCAAAAAATTGCCAATAAAAATATAACACCCTTTTACCTCTATTCTTTTGAGCAATTAGAATATAATTTTAATTTTTTTCACAAGTCTTTTAAGTCTATTAATCCACTTATCTGCTTTGCCGTTAAATCAAATACCAATTTAGTTTTCTTGAAAAAACTAAAAAAACTTGGGTCTGGAGCGGATGTGGTATCTATTGGAGAGCTACAACTTGCTCTAAAAGCTGGAATCAATGCACGAAAAATAGTTTTTTCAGGAGTTGGAAAAACAACAGAAGAACTGTCCTACGCAGTATCTAAAAAAATTTTACTAATAAATACAGAATCTGAAAATGAGATTAATGAAATTATTAAAATTGCCAAATCAAAGAAAAAAATAGTTACAATTGGTATCAGATTAAATCCAAACATTTCAGCAAAAACTAATAAAAAAATATCTACTGGTAAAAAAAGTGATAAATTTGGAATTAGCCTTGATAAGTGTTTTAAGATTCTTAAAAAAAATAGCAATAATAAGAATATTAAGATTGAAGGGTTAAGTGTTCACATTGGAAGCCAAATTAAAGAGTTAGTTCCTTTTAAAAAAACCTTAAATGTTATGCATAAATTTCTTTTGAAATTAAGAAATGAAGGAATTTTAATTTCATATTTGGACTTAGGTGGTGGCATGGGAATACCTTATTCAACATCAGAAACAGAATTTGATCTAAAAAAATATGCTAATCTTGTTCATGCATTTAACAAAAATCATAAATGTAAAATTATATTTGAACCAGGAAGATATATGTCTGCCAATACAGCTCTTTTAGTTTCTAAAGTAACCTATATTAAAGAAATTCAAGATAGAAATTTTGTAATACTAGATGCGGCAATGAATGATTTAATGAGACCGGCATTGTATGGTGCAAAACATGATATTTTGCCCATCCAAAAAGATAAGAAAAAATTCAATAGAAAAATAGAATTTGTGGGCCCTATATGTGAAAGCACTGATAAATTTATTACTTACAATAACTACCCCAGGCTAAAAGAAGGTGGATATGTTTGTTTCACAAATGTTGGAGCTTATGGAAGATCTCTTTCATCTAACTACAACGTAAGACCATTAGCAGCAGAGATAGCTATTAATAAAAAATCCTACACTGTTATAAGACCTAGACAAAAGCTAAAAGATCTTATCAAATAAAGACATTGTGAATTTTTTACGCTCTTTAGTATTCAATTTTTTTACTTACGTGGGAATAGCCATTGCTTGTATTGTATCCCTTCCCACTCTTCTTCTTCCGAGAAAAAAATTTTTGAGTAAGATTTCTTATTTCTTAGGATATTACTTAATTTTTTTAACTAAATATATATTGGAAACCCAAATAGAATTTGTTGGAATGGAAAAAATACCGAAAGATAAAAAATTTTTTATAGCTTCGGCTCACCAATCGATGCTTGAAACTTTTTTATATAATTTCTTAGTGCCAGATTGTACTTTTGTAATTAAAAAAGAATTACTTTCGATACCTTTGTATGGGCTGTATTTAAAAAAATTAGAATATATCTCAATCGATCGAGGAAAAACCACTAAGGATAATGTTAGTTCTTTTGGTCAAATTTTTGATCGAATTCAAGAAAGTAACCGAACATTAATTATTTTTCCACAAGGGACCAGAGTCCATCCAGAGGAGCAACCTATGTTAAAAAAGGGGGCTAGCCGCATTTATCAAGGTCTAAATATTAGCTGTATTCCCGTCAAATTAAATACAGGATCTGTTTGGCCTCGCAATAGTTTTTATAAATATCCTGGAAAAATTATATTTGAGTTTAAAGATTCTATAGAGCCAGGATTGGATAGTGCTACTTTTACAAAAGAATTAGAAAGAAAAATTTACAACTAATTTTTTCTTCCAAAATTAGAAGCTTTTGTATCCTGTCCTGCCTTAACTACTTTTGCTCTAATGCTTCTAGTTTTCTGAAAAAAATTAAATAATTTTTTTTTATTGTTATTTTGGATAGCTGTTTCCAAGTGCTTGAGATCTTTGCTAAATCTTTTCAGCATAAATAAAATTTGTTTTTTGTTCCCTATCATTATGTCTCTCCACATAGTTGGGTCTGAAGAAGCTATCCTGGTAAAATCTCTAAATCCACTTGCACTAAATTTAATAACCTCGGACTTAATCTTGGCCTCTAACTTAGATGCGGTTCCTACAATATTGTAAGCAATTAGATGAGGGATATGACTAGTGATAGCCATAATATTATCGTGACTTCGAGCATTCATTGAAGTTACTTTGCTGCCAAATTTGGTCCATAATTGTTCAATTTTTTTTTGATCTTTCTTTTTGCTGAACTTGCAAGGAGTAGTGATAAACCACCTGTTCTTAAATAAGTTTAAAAAACCTGATTTCGGACCACTCTCTTCAGTGCCGGCAATGGGGTGTCCTGGAATAAAGCTAGATTTTTTATTTAAAATTTTTTCTGATAATTTAATTATATTTGATTTTGAAGATCCCACATCTGTAATGATTGCACTGATAGGTGCGTGATCACGAATAGTTTTAAAAATTGGCTCGTAGGCGCTAAGGGGCGTACAAATAAAAATAATATCCGTGTCTTTACAACATGCTTTTAAATTAGAGGATATTTCATTTGCTAATTTAAGGAACTTTATATCCCTAAGTGCTTTAGAAGAAACATCACAAACGCTAATATTTTTAGCTAATTTTTTTTTTTTAATTTCTCTTGCTATAGAGGATCCAATCAAGCCACACCCAACGATGGTTATTTTATTAAACATTAAAAAATCCTATCCAACAGCTTAATAAACAGCCTGCACTCTTGCGCATTTCCAACTGTTACTCTTAAGCTATTTTTAATTTTGTAGTTATTCATTTTTCTTAAAATAATTTTTGATTGAGCAAATTTTTTAAAAACATTATTAGCATCACAAGATTTGTCAAATTGCATTAGAAAAAAATTAGCAGAAGGGAAATTACATTTTATTTTTTTTTCTTTTAATTTTTTATATATTTGTAAACTCCAAATATTGTTATGTTTTATATTTTTTTTAATCCACTTGGTGTCTTTCAACGCAGCCACACCTGCTGCCTCAGCTCCTGCTGTTACGTTAAAGGGAGGCTTTACATTCATTAAAGAAGAAATAACATCTTTAGATGCGTACCCCCACCCTAAACGTAAGCTGGCTAATCCATAAATTTTTGAAAAAGTTCTCGTCACTAAAACATTTTTACTATTTTTAAAAAGCTCTAGTCCTGATGTATAATCTTTAGTTTGCATATATTCACAGTAAGCATCATCTATTAACAACAAAACTCGAGAAGGGAGCTTGTTGCGAAGAGTTTTTAGTTCCGACTTGTTTAAATATGTTCCTGTTGGATTGTTAGGGTTGGCTAAAAAAACAATTTTCGTTTTTTTAGTAACACACTTTAAAATTGCATATATGTCCGTTTTAAAATTTTTTTCCTTTGCAGCTACAACTTTGGCTCCATTGATTTGAGAATAAATTCTATACATTAGGAAACTAAATTGAGGAACAATTACTTCATCTTTTTTTTCTAGAAAAGCTTGGCATGCAAAACTTATAATCTCATCTGACCCACACCCCACAATTATTCTATCTTGGTTAAGTTTAAATTTGCTGGCAATTGTTTTTTTTAACAAACTGCTGTTTGAATCTGGGTACTTGGAAATTTTATTTTTTGTTTTGATAAAAGCTTGCAATGCTAAAGAAGAACAGCCCAGAGCAGACTCATTAGAAGATAGCTTGATTGACTTGGTCACTCCAGGTATTTTGGAAAGTCCACCTTCATATCTCTGAGTTGTTATTTTTTTTGCTTTAGGAAAGTTCATTTCAAAATAATTAGTTAATTTTCTTCATACAATATGTATTACTGTTTATCAAAAAATCATTGATTGTTTGACAATAAATTTGCCTTTTAGTACAACTTCATTCGCTGATTTAACCGAATTGCGAGCCAAACTGCTAAAGAGGAAAGCCATTAATAAAATGGTTTTATTTGAAATGAATTTAAATTTTAACAATATTAAAAAAATTACCCTTGATAAAACCCTAGCATTAGACTGCGGTGTAGAATTGAATGGGTTCGATATTGCCTATGAAACTTACGGGACTCTCAATGAAAACAAGAGTAATGCAATTCTTGTATTCCATGCTCTCTCGGGTGATCAATTTGCAACAGAAACAAATACTGTAACTGGCAAAGATGGTTGGTGGAGTTATGCAATTGGTAAAGGGAAAGCTGTAGATACTAATAAATATTTTGTGATATGTGCAAATGTTTTGGGCGGATGTATGGGAAGTACTGGTCCAAAAGAAATTGATCCCTCCACAGGCAAACCTTATGGATTAAATTTTCCAGTAGTTACCATTAAAGATATGGTTTCTGCTCAAGTTCATTTACTTGACTACTTGGGTATCAAGAAAACTTTATCTGTCATTGGCGGTTCCATGGGTGGAATGCAAGCATTGCAGTTTTGTACTCTTTTTCCAGAACGTACGTTCTCATCAATTCCTATTGCATGTGCAGCAAGTCATTCTGCTCAAAATATTGCATTTAATGAGCTAGCCAGACAAGCTATTATGGCTGACCAAGAGTGGGATGGTGGAAACTACTTAACTTCAGGAAAAATACCCAGAAAAGGATTAGCGATTGCTAGAATGGCTGGACACATTAGCTATTTATCAGAGCAAGGATTGCAGAATAAATTTGGAAGAAAACTTCAAGAAAAAAGTGATCTCAAGTTTTCTTTTGATGCTGATTTTGAAGTAGAAAGTTATTTAAAATATCAAGGATATTCTTTTGTCGATAGGTTTGATGCAAATTCTTACATGTATATCACAAGAGCTATGGATTACTTTGATTTATATAAAGCAAATAATGGAAATCTATCCAGTGCATTTAAAAATTCAAAAATTAAATACTGTATTGTTTCATTTTCAACCGATTGGCTCTACCCTACTTCTGAGAGCAAAAAAATTGTCATTGCCTTAAATGCAATTGGAGCAGAAGTTAGTTTTGTAGAAATTGTTACCAATAATGGTCATGACTCTTTCTTAGTCAATGAACCAGCTTTCTTCAATACCTTAAGGGGTTTTGTAGATTCTGCATATGAGGATTTTAAAAATGAAATTTGAAGATGATATTTTATCTGGATTAATAGATATTAACTCTAGAGTTCTTGATGTGGGATGTGGTGATGGAAGTTTATTGCTTCATCTTAAAAAAAATAAACGTGTAGATGGAAGAGGTTTGGAAATTGATCAAAAATTAGTTCAAGAAAGTGTAGCCAAAGGTCTTGCGGTTATAGAGGGTGATGCGGAAAAAGATTTAGTTGACTATCCTAGTAATTCATTTGATTTTGCAATCTTAAATCAATCTCTGCAGCAATTTTACGATCCCAGGAAAGTTGTTAATGAACTTTTGAGAATAGCAAAAAGTGCTATTATCACCATTCCTAATTTCGGATATTGGAAAGTTAGATTAAGCTTGCTATTGAAAGGAACTATGCCAGTTACTGAAAATCTTCCTAATTTTTGGTACAATACTCCAAACTTGCACATGTGTACTATCAAGGATTTTCACAATTTATGCGAATTGGACAATATCAATATAATAAAATCCATTTCGGTCTCCTCTGGTAAAATTGGGAACATTCAAAAAAGCAATTTAGAAATAAAAAATTTAACTTCTGAAATTGGAATTTTTTTAGTAAGAAAGAGTTAAGCTAAACCTGTTCAGCACTGCTTCTTTTTTTAATAAATGAAAATTTTTTTGGCTCAGAGTTTGCATAAATTCTTTTTGTGGCAACGCATAAATAGAATCCATTAAAAAATCTCCAAAAGTAAGAGCCTATTTTTTCTAAAAAAAATCTATTATTTAAAAGCAATTTGCTATTCCAGCTTGGAAAATAAACCAACCGATCGGCAGATTGCACTTCAAAAAAATTGTCTTCTAAAATACGAACAATTTGGTTTTTAGAAAAACCAAACCCTGATGAAAAAGGACTTTTAGATGAAAAGCTCCATGAAGATTTTTTATTGGGAAGTATAATGTAAATTTTTCCTTCTGGTGCAAGAACTCTCCACAATTCTCTTAAGGTTTTTTTTAAGTTTTCTGAATGTTCCAAGCAATGAATACAGATAATATGATTTAAAAAAAGATCTTCAATGGGTAGCTGTTCCTCATCTAATAACACATTAGACAGCCTTTCATTTATAATATTTTTTTTAATTCCTATTCGTTGAGAAAAAAAATTAAATATAGATACTTTTTTTTTAGGCAAAAGAGATAGGTAGGGCTCTCCAAAACCAAAACATCCTAGCTTTTCTCCATCGTGCAAATAGATGTATTTTTTTAATTTGGAATAAATTCTATCTTGAACGGCCTTGCCTAATTCGGACTGATAAAATTTTTCTAGTTTAATAATATCTTGATACATTGGGTCTTATATAATACAAAAAAAACTTAATGAATGTAAATGTAATTCCATGCTTATCTGACAACTACTCTTAT
Source organism: Pelagibacteraceae bacterium (assembly GCA_008638205.1). GTDB lineage: Bacteria > Pseudomonadota > Alphaproteobacteria > Pelagibacterales > Pelagibacteraceae > IMCC9063. The sequence goes on from VTPO01000010.1 coordinate 15,003, forward strand.
TGTGTTGTAGATCCCGAGACTAAAAAAGTAGTAATCGTTGATCCGGCAGAATTTGATGCTGTAGATTCTTTTTTAGAAAAAAATAATTTATCTTTGGATTTTATATTAAATACACATCATCATGGAGACCATGTAGATGGAAACCAATCTTTGAAAAAAAAATATAACTGTAAAATTGTAGGATTTGCACCTGACCACAACAGAATACCAGGGATTGATATATTGCTTGATGATGGTCAAATTTGGGAATTTGCTAATACCGAAGTAGAAGTGCATCATGTACCAGGGCACACTTCTGGACATATTTTTTATTATTTCAAAAAAAATAATTTAGCTTTTGTTGGAGATGTCGTTTTTTCTTTAGGGTGTGGAAGAATTTTTGAAGGTACCTATGAAGAAATGTTTGCTTCTGTAGACCAAATACGAAAATTGCCTCCTCAAACAAAAGTGTTTTGTGGTCATGAATATACAAAATCAAACCTAGCATTTTGTATGTCTGTTGATCCAGATAATGATGATTTAAAAAAAAGAGCTACTGAGATAGAGGGCCTAAGAAGACAGAATAAGCCTACTATTCCAACTACTATTAGCATGGAGCTTAAAACTAATATTTTTTTCAGACTAGACGACCTTGCGGTTAGAAAGTCTCTTTCATTAAACAATGCTACAGACCTGGAAGTCTTTACAAAACTGAGGAAATTAAAGGATAATTTCTAGTATTTGCTGATCTAACGCCTTGACATGGTAAGCTTGCTGGATATATTGCCTCTACTTTAAAAAACATACAATGACTTTTGCAGTAATACATACAGGTGGAAAACAATACAAAGTATCAGCTAATGATACGTTGCGTTTAGAAAAAATTTCTGGCGAAGCTGGAAACGTAGTTAACTTTGATCAAGTATTACTTACAAACAAAGATGATAATATTGAAATTGGAGCTCCACTTTTAGAAGGAGCAAAAGTTGAAGGCGTTGTTGTTAAACAAACCAAAAATAAAACAGTTATATCTTTTACAAAAAGAAGAAGACAGAATTCAAGAAGAAAAAAAGGGCATAGACAGCAAATTTCCGTAATCCAAATTATGAAGATATTTGGAAAAGATGGAAAAATTCTATCTGAAGCAGATAAGAAGGTTGAAGTTGACGTTATAGCTAAAACCAAAGCCTCTATTACTAAGGAAAAAGAAACAAAAACTAAAGATACGGTTGTATCTAAAAAAAAATAAACTAAAATTATAATATTATGGCAACGAAAAAAGCAGGTGGTTCTACAAGAAACGGTCGAGATAGTGCTGGTAGAAGATTAGGAGTCAAAAAATATGGCGAACAATCAGTTATTCCTGGTAACATTATCTTACGACAAAGAGGCACTAAAATGCATCCTGGTCAAAATGTTGGAATGGGAAAAGATCACACAATTTTTGCAAAAGTAAGCGGTAGAGTCAAATTTCAAACTAAAAAGTTTGGAAAAAAATACATTTCTGTCATTCCTCACTAGATAAACACTTCTTTTTTTAAGAAGTAATTCCCCTATAATTCCCTAAATTATGAAATTTTTAGATCAAGCTAAAATTTATGTAAAAGCTGGAAATGGTGGAAGCGGTCTTTCAAGTTTTAGAAGAGAAAAGTTTGTTGAATTTGGAGGTCCTAATGGGGGTGATGGAGGATCGGGAGGATCTATTATTTTAAAATCTGTGAATGGTCTTAATACTTTAATAGATTTTAGATATGCCCAACATTTTAAAGCAGGTAATGGAGAAAAGGGAGGGTCTAGTAATAAGACAGGTCATGGAGGAAAAGACCTAACGTTACGTGTTCCTCTTGGAACCCAAGTATATGCAGAAGATAAAAAAACTTTAATTTATGATTTTACTAAAGAAGATGAAGAATTTATTTTAGCCAAAGGAGGTGTGGGAGGAGTTGGAAATACAAGATTTAAAAGCTCTACCAATCGTGCACCTAGAAAATTTACTAAAGGTAAACTTGGTGAGGAAATTTCAATATGGCTGGAATTAAAGATTATTGCAGACGTTGGGTTGATCGGATTTCCTAATGTAGGAAAATCTAGTTTTTTGAACATATCAACTAGAGCTAGACCAAAAATAGCCAATTATCCATTCACTACAATAAATCCAAATTTAGGAGTAGTTCAAATTGATGATAAAGAAATTGTACTAGCAGATATCCCTGGGTTAATTGAAGGTGCGCACAAAGGCATAGGACTAGGAGATAAATTTTTAAAACATATTGAAAGATGCAAAAGCTTATTACACATTATAGATATAAATGAGGATGATTTGATTGGACAATACAAGGTAATCAGAGAAGAATTAAAACAATATAGTGAAAAGCTTACTAAAAAAAAAGAAATAGTAGTATTTAATAAAATTGATTTACTAGAAGAAAAAGAAAAAAATGAAAAACTCAAAGAATTTAAGAAATTTTTTAAAAAGAAGTTTTATGAAATTTCTATTCTCAAAAAAGAAAATATTAATACAATATTAAGAATTTTATAATGAATATTTTAAATTCAAAACTATTGATAATTAAAATTGGCTCTTCTACGTTGATAGATAAGACAGAAAATTTTAAGAAAGATTGGATAAACAAGTTAATTGATGATGTCCATTTTTTGATCAAAAAAAAAATTAAAGTTATCATAGTTACTTCTGGGGCTATTGCCTTGGGTTGTAAGCTTTTAAAAAAAAATAAAAAAAAATTAAAGCTTAAAGAGCATCAGGCTATTGCTGCAGTTGGACAAATAGAATTAATGAATTTGTTTAAAAAATCATTTTTAAGAAAAAAAATCAAAATTGCACAGATTTTGCTTACCCTGGAAGATACAGAAAATAGAAGAAGGTCTTTAAATGCAAAAGATACCATTTCTAACCTATTTGAAATGAACATTGTCCCTATTGTAAATGAAAACGATACTACAGCGACCTCTGAAATCAGATATGGTGATAATGACAGACTTGCAGCAAGAGTTGCTCAAATAATTAATGCAGACACGCTCATTATGCTTTCTGATATTGACGGACTGTATTCTAAAAACCCAAATCAATTTAAGGATTCTGTCTATATAAAAAAAGTTACAGAAATTAATGAATCCATAAAAAAAATAGCAACCAAAAGTATTAGCGATTATGGGACGGGTGGAATGATAACTAAAATTGAAGCTGCAAAAATTTGTATGGACGCAGGCTGTAATATGCTTATTGGATCTGGGACGAAAAATAATCCTATTCAAAAAATGATTAAGAATAAAAAATTTACATGGTTCGTTCCAAAGATCAATTCTCATAATGCAAAAAAAAGATGGATCATGGGAACTATTAAAACAAAAGGATCTATTTTTGTAGATCAAGGAGCTGCTCGAGCTATCATTAATGGAAAAAGTTTATTACCAGTAGGGATAATAGATACCAGTGGTACCTTTCAAAGAGGAGATACCGTATCTATTTTTGGTGATCATAAAAAAAAATTAGGAACAGGAGTAACCTCCTACTCTAATAATGATATTAAAAAAATTAAAGGTCTTAAAAGTGATCAGATAAATAAAATACTTGGATATTCTTCACGTGGAGAGGTAATTCATATAGATAATTTAGTAAGAGAAAAAAAGAATGAAAACAAATAATTACTTAGAACAACTAGGTAAAAAAGCTGTAATAGCATCTAATGCAATAGTACAGTTATCTGAAATCCGAAAAAATAAGGTGCTAAAAGATTATATTGGTGAAATAAAAAAAAAGAAAAAAGCAATCCTTAAAGCCAATGAGCTAGATATTAAAAATGCTAAAATCAAAAAAATAAAAGCAAATATAATAGAACGGTCAATTTTAAATAATGATAGAATTGAAAGTATCATCCAGTCAATTAAGGAAGTTATAAAACTTAAAGATCCTACAAATAAAATTATAAGTTCCACTAAAAGACCTAATGGTCTGGTTATCCAAAAAATAACAATGCCAATTGGGGTAATTGGTGTCATTTATGAGGCAAGACCTAATGTGACTGCAGATGTTTCTATTCTTTGTTTTAAGTCTGGTAACTGCGCTATTCTTCGTGGCGGAACAGAAGCTTTTTATTCCAATACCATTTTATGCAATTTATTTAGAAAGGTATTAAAAAAAAATAAAATCAATCCTGATTGCATTCAACTTATAAACAAAACTAATAGGGATTATGTGGATTATTTATTATCCAATATGAGATCTTATATCGACGTAATAGTTCCAAGAGGTGGAAAAGGTCTTGTTAAAAAAGTATTAGATTTATCCAAAGTTCCTGTCATTGGTCATTTAGAGGGGCTTTGTCATATATATGTTGATGCAAAAGCTAGCTCAGAAATGTCTAGGAAAGTTGTATTTAATGCAAAGCTTAGAAGAACTAGTATATGCGGAGCAGTCGAAACTTTATTGATTCATAAAAAAGTTGTAGGCACCCACTTACTACCTATTCTAAATTTACTACATAAAAGTGGTTGCAAAATTATAGGTGATAAAATGGTCAAGAAGCATTTTGCTAAAGCTAGCCTTGCAAAAGAAATAGACTGGAAGACTGAATATTTAGACTCTATTATTTCAGTTAAAGTTGTAGATAATATAGATGAAGCCATCTCACATATTCACAAATATGGAACAAACCATACGGAATCTATTATTACTAGTAGCAAACAAAATGCACAAAAATTTTTAAATGAAGTTACCAGCTCAATAGTCATGCATAATACTTCTACTCAATTTGCAGACGGATATGAATTTGGTCTTGGAGCTGAAGTGGGAATTTCTACAAACAAACTTCATCCTAGAGGACCTGTTGGATTAGAACAGCTAACTTCATATAAATATGTTGTTAAAGGCAAAGGCCAAATCAGAACTTGAAACTAAGAATCCAAAATAATTTAGGAATTTTGGGGGGAACTTTTGACCCACCACACAAAGGTCATTTGCATATATCCAAACTAGTTATTAAAAAATTGTATCTTAAGACTTTGTATTGGGCGATCACCAAACAAAACCCTCTTAAAAAAACAACCCCACATAATAATGAAAATAAAAGAAAAACATTATGTAGGCAGCTGACAAGGGGTGAAAAAAAAATAAAATTACTCAATACAAGTGATATTAAAAATTCTAACCTTACTATAAATATTCTACAAAAAATAAAAAAAAAAATTAACAAAAAAACAAATTTATTTTTTATTATCGGAGCAGATAATTTAGTTCAGTTACATCAATGGAAAGAGTATAAAAAAATATTTTCTTTATGTACTGTGGTAGTCATGAATAGAATTGGTTATAAAAAACCTGCACTAACTTCTCCTGCAGCTAAAAAATTTAGAAAAACAAAAATAAGCTTGGATACTTTGCTTAAAATGGGCCCCAAACAAAAGGAATGGGTATATATTAACAACAAAGGTATTAATGTATCTTCTTCAAGACTTAGAATTAGTTTATATAAATAGTTATTAAAATGGTAAGTGAAAAAAAAACAAGTTTAGTATCAATAATTAAAAAAATACTAGATGACAACAAGGCAACAAATATTGTTACAATTGACTTGAAAGACAAAAGTTCAATTGCTGATTATATGATTGTAGCAAGCGGAACTTCCTCTAGACACATACAATCAATCACAGAAATAACCGCGCAAGAGTTGAAAAATATTGGAATTAAAGGTTGTAATATTGAAGGACAAGAAAGCGATGACTGGAAGCTACTAGATGCAATAGAAGTGGTGGTTCATATATTTCATCCAGAAAAACGATCTTTGTATAATCTTGAAAAAATGTGGGAAGACATACTCCCTCAGCAAAATATTACCATTTAAATGAAGGTCACAATTTTGTGCGAAGGACGAATTAACAAGGGTCCTGAGAAAGAATTGTGTACGCTCTACCAACAAAGAATAAATTCTATAAAACAAAGTGGTTTTAGCAATTTTTTAATCAAACAGTCTACATCAAAAGAAATTATCAAAATAATTAACAATAAAAATAGTAATACTAAAATATTAATTCTAAGTGAAATTGGAAAAATATATTCTAGTATAGAATTCTCAAAATACATTCAAAAAACATTAAACAATGGCATTAAAGAGCTATATCTTCTCATAGGAAAACCAGAGGGAATTTCGGTCAGTACAGGAAAATGTGAAAAAATATCTTTAGGTAAAATGACTTTTCCACACTCCTTATCAAGAGTAATTTTATGTGAACAATTTTACAGATGTGCTACAATTATAACTAATCATCCGTATCATAAATATTAAAACATATGAGATTCTTTATAAAGTTAATTTTATTATTTCTTGTTTTGCTTGTTCCTAGCGCAAGTTCTAAAAACACACATCCTCTTTATGAAAAGTTAGATTTATTTAGTGATGTCTTGGAAAAAATTAACAAGGAATACGTAACAGATATTGATCAAAGCAAGGTGATTGATGCTGCTATTAATGGAATGCTTCAATCGCTCGATCCTTATTCTGCATATATGAATCCCGAAAGTTACAGGAATATGAATATTGAGACAAAAGGAGAGTTTGGTGGCTTAGGTATTGAGATTACTATGGAATCAGGATTTATAAAAGTAATTACTCCTATTGAAGGATCTCCTGCAGATGAGGTTGGTGTAAAGCCAGGGGACTACATAATTAAAATTAATGAAACTCAAGTTAAGGGTCTAACTTTACAAGAAGCTGTAAACCTAATGCGAGGAAAAATAGGGACTTCCATTGATATTACGATTAGACGCCTAGATGAAAATGAAGATTTAAAATTTACTATCACTAGAGACAACATAAAAGTGAGAGAAATTTCATCATCCATAATGGAAAATGTCGGCTACATAAGATTACGAGCATTTAATCAACAAAGTTCTAAGCAACTAAGAAAAAAAATTAAAGATCTATCCAAAAAAAATTTAGATGGTTATATTTTAGACCTACGTAACAATCCTGGCGGGCTGTTATCCCAAGCTATTAAAATAACAGACGCTTTCTTAGATGGTGGAGAAATAGTTTCTACAAGAGGAAGAGATAAAAATGATATTAAAATTTACACGGCCAAAAAAGGCGACATATTAAAAAGAAAACCCCTAATAGTATTGATTAATCGAGGCTCAGCCTCAGCATCAGAAATTGTATCTGGAGCTTTAAAAGATCACAAAAGAGCAATACTGCTTGGTGAAAAAACTTTTGGAAAAGGTTCTGTTCAATCCATCATCCCCCTAAAAAAAAATGGAGCTTTGAGGCTTACTATAGCAAAATATTATTTACCTTCGGGACAATCTATTTCTGAAATTGGAGTAGAACCAGATATCTTAATTAAAGAACAAAAAGAAAATTTTAAAATTAACGATGGCATAAATGACAATCAGCTTGTTTATGCTTTAAATCTTTTAAAAAAATAAGACGTATGAAACCAATGAAAAATTTACCTTATAGAAAAGGAGTGGGCATTATGCTCTTCAACAAAGAAAAAAAAATTTTTGTTGGTAAAAGATTAGATAATCAATCTGCATGGCAAATGCCTCAAGGTGGTGTTGATGGAGATGAGAACGTATTAGAAACTGCAAAAAGAGAATTGCAAGAAGAAACAGGCATAACTTCTATTCAAATAATCAAACAATCAAAAAAACAATATACATATGACCTTCCTGAATCTGTAAGGGATAGGATTTGGAAAGGAAAATTTAAAGGTCAAGAACAAACTTGGTTTTTAGTAAAATTTTTAGGTGAAGATAAAGAAATTAACTTACAGCAAAAATATCCCGAATTTAAAGACTGGAAGTGGGTATTAATTGAAGAGCTAGAAAATTTGATAGTCCCTTTTAAAAAAGATCTTTACCAGGAAATAACAAAAGAATTTAAGCCTTTTATTTAGAGGAGGTCAATCTATTAACCTCTTCTTCAAATCTGCCAGATAAGTACGCTTCGTTATCAGTCTGATTTTGTCTTTGAGATTTTTCTTTAGACTTATTTCTCAAGTAATCAAGAGTTGTGCTATCTATTGCCGTAGTATCGAATATCTCAGAAACCAAAATAGTTAACACGTTGCTATTAAATTCTAAGACTCCATCAGAAATGAAAAAAGATTTTTTGGATCCTTCTGCTTCAATATTTATTCTTCCAGGTTTTAAAAAAGTAATAATAGGAATGTGATTGCTTAATATTTCTAAATCACCTTCAATTCCTGGAACATTAACAGACAAAACATTATTTTCTGAAAAAATTTTTTTTTCAGGTGTTACAATATCAACTTGGATTGTCTCGCTCATTTATAATTATGCTGCAGATTCTTTTGCCATTTTATCAGCTTTTTCTACTGCTTCTTCAATAGTGCCTACCATATAAAAAGCAGCTTCTGGTAAATGATCATATTCACCCTTACAAATTGCTGCAAAACCTTTAATCGTTGACTCTAAATCAACTAATTTTCCAGGTGATCCTGTAAATACCTCTGCAACAAAGAATGGTTGAGATAAAAATCTTTGTATTCTTCTAGCTCTAGCAACTACTAATTTGTCTTCTTCTGACAATTCGTCCATACCTAAAATAGCAATAATATCTTGTAAAGACTTATAGGTTTGTAAGATTTCTTGAACTTCTCTCGCCACCCTATAGTGCTCATCACCAACAATTCTAGGATCTAAAATTCTTGAAGTAGAATCTAATGGATCCACAGCTGGGTAAATACCAAGCTCTGCAATCTGTCTAGATAAAACTGTAGTAGCATCCAAGTGAGCAAAAGATGTTGCCGGAGCAGGATCTGTAAGATCGTCAGCAGGAACATAAATAGCTTGCACAGAAGTAATTGATCCTTTGTTGGTAGTTGTTATTCTTTCTTGAAGGTTACCCATGTCAGTAGCTAATGTAGGTTGGTATCCCACTGCTGAAGGTATTCTACCAAGCAATGCAGAAACTTCTGATCCTGCTTGCGTAAATCTAAAGATATTGTCAACAAAAAATAAAACGTCTTGTCCTTCCTGATCCCTAAAATATTCTGCTACAGTCAAGCCTGACAAGGCAACTCTTGCTCTTGCTCCAGGAGGTTCATTCATTTGTCCATATACCAGTGCAGCTTTTGAACCAGGGCCATCTAATTTAATAACTCCCGATTCCATCATTTCATGATAAAGATCATTACCTTCTCTAGTTCGCTCTCCAACTCCAGCAAACACTGAATAACCACCATGAGCTTTTGCAACGTTATTAATTAATTCCATAATTAAAACAGTCTTTCCAACTCCAGCTCCACCAAATAATCCAATTTTTCCACCTCTAGAATAAGGAGCCAATAAATCAACCACTTTAATTCCTGTAACTAACACTTCTGTTTCTGTTGATTGCTCAACAAAAGAAGGTGCGGCTCTATGAATTGGCCAATTGTCTTTTGTTTTAATGGGTCCTCTTTCATCGATAGGCTCTCCAATAACATTCATAATTCTCCCCAAAGTTTCTGGTCCAACTGGAACACGGATAGAAGATCCTGTGTTTGTCACTTTGTCTCCTCTTTTCAAACCCTCTGTGGTATCCATAGCAATAGTTCTTACGGTATTTTCTCCAAGATGCTGGGCTACCTCTAAAACTAATCTTATTCCAGAATTGTCACATTCTAAGGCTGTTAAAATTTCAGGCAAGTTTTCTTCAAACTTTACATCTACAACTGCTCCAATAACTTGGGTAATTGTTCCAAATTTATTTGTCATTTTTTCTCCTTAATTGTCTACAAAGATTCAGCGCCTGAAATGATCTCAATCAACTCTTTCGTGATCACTGCTTGTCTGCTTCTATTGTAGTTTATAGTTAACTTGTTAATTAAATCTCCTGCATTTCTTGTCGCGTTGTCCATTGCAGACATTCTTGAACCCTGTTCGCTAGCATCATTTTCTAAGAAACCCTTAAATATTTGAGTAGAAATATTTTTTGGTAACAAATTCTCTAAAATCTCTTCCTCTTCTGGTTCATAGTCATACTGGGTTTGAGTGCTTACCTCGTCTTCTGAAGTATCTTCTGATGGAATAGGAATAATTTGTTGAGCCTGAGGATCCTGAGAAATAACACTTTTAAACTTACTATAAAAAATAGTACATACGTCAAACTCCTCTTCTTTAAACATGTCTATAATTTTTGTGGTGATCTCATCTGATTCATTGATTGTAATTTTTTTTAGATCTTTAAAACTAATTTTTTCAACGATATATTTTCCATACATTCTTTTTAATTGATCATTGCCTTTACTGCCCACAGTAATAATTTTTAATTCTTTTCCGGAGTTTATAATGTCATTAAAAAATATTCGAGCTCTTCTGCATATGTTAGTATTAAACCCACCACATAAACCTCTATCTGCAGTCATTACCACGCATAAATGTTTATGGCTTTTTGCATTACCCACCAAAAGCTTGGGTGCGGAAGATGGATTTATTATTGATGCTTTCAAATTAGTAATGATACTATTCATTTTATCTGAATAAGGTCTTCCTTTTTCGGCTCTATCTTGAGCTTTTCTTAATTTAGCAGCAGCGACCATTTTCATTGCCTTGGTAATTTTCTGTGTAGATTTTACGCTTTTAATTCTATTACGTAAGTCTTTTAGAGTTGCCATTAATTTTTAGCTTTCGAATTTATTTTTGAAATTTTCTATAAAAGATTTTAATTTAGTTTCATTAGATTCATCTAATTTTCCTGTTTTATTTATATTTTCTAATATATCAGGAGAATCAGATTTTATTTGACTTAGCAAACCACTTTCAAAATCTTTAATTTTTGAAGTCTCGATATTATCCAAATACCCTCTAACACCACAGAAAATAGAAATAACCTGCTCTTCAACTTTTAGTGGTGAGTATTGTCCTTGTTTTAAAAGTTCAGTTAACTTAGCTCCTCTGTTTAATAGCTGTTGAGTAGAGGCATCTAAATCAGAACCAAACTGTGCAAATGCTGCCATTTCTCTATATTGAGCTAGCTCTAATTTGATAGACCCTGCAACTTGCTTCATTGCTTTAATTTGTGCTGAAGATCCAACCCGGGATACAGAAATTCCAACATTTACTGCTGGTCTAACACCTTTAAAAAATAACTCGGTTTCTAAAAATATTTGTCCATCAGTAATTGAAATAACATTTGTAGGAATATAAGCCGAAACGTCACTTGCTTGCGTTTCAATGATCGGCAAGGCTGTAAGAGATCCACCACCCTGATCCTCACTTAGTTTTGCTGCTCTTTCCAATAGTCTACTATGTAAATAAAATACATCCCCTGGAAAAGCTTCACGTCCCGGAGGTCTTCTTAATAACAAAGACATTTGTCTATAAGCTACAGCTTGTTTTGAAAGGTCATCATACACAATCAGCCCATGCATCCCATTATCTCGAAAATATTCTCCCATTGTACAACCTATGTATGGTGCCAAAAATTGAAGTGGTGCAGGATCTGAGGCAGTTGCAGCTACAACGATGGTGTATTCCAAAGCTCCTGTTTCTTCCAAAGTTTTTACTATTTGAGCTACTGTTGATCTTTTTTGCCCAATAGCAACGTAAATACAATAAAGTTTTTTAGACTCATCGTCGGATTTGTTTATTTCTTTTTGGTTTATAATTGTATCAATTGCAATAGCAGTTTTTCCTGTTTGTCTGTCTCCAATAATCAGCTCTCTTTGTCCTCTTCCAATTGGAATTAAACTATCAATTGCCTTAAGACCAGTCTGCATAGGCTCATGAACTGATTTTCTTGCAATAATTCCTGGAGCCTTAACATCTACCCTTCTTCTTTCAGACTTGGGATCAATTGGACCTTTTCCATCTATAGGATTTCCTAATCCATCTACAACTCTTCCTAAAAGTGATTTTCCAACTGCAACATCAACAATCTTTCCGGTTCTTTTAACAATATCTCCTTCTTTAATTTTAGAATCATCTCCAAAAATAACCACCCCAACATTGTCATTTTCTAAATTTAAGGCCATACCTTTAGTGCCTTCAGAGAATTCTACCATTTCTCCAGCTTCCACATTATCTAACCCAAAAATTCTTGCAATTCCGTCTCCAACTGAAAGAACTTGTCCTACCTCAGAAACTTCCGTTTCTGATCCAAAGTTTTCAATTTGCTCTTTAATTACTTTTGTTACTTCTGAAGGGTTTATGTCCATTATTTTCTCCTAAATATTGTTTAAAATTCTGTTAAATTTGCTTTTTGCTGAACTGTCTATCATTTTACTACCCACTTTTAATATTGACCCTGAAATTAGGCTTGGATCAATTATAAAATTCAATTTCATATCTTTTTTATATATTAAGGAAAGATCTCTTTTGATATCATTTTTCCTATCTTCAGAAATTTCATTAGCCACAATTAACTCCGCGGATATCTCTCCCTTGCTAATAGATAGGATTGAAAAAAAATCTTTTACTATTCTCTCTAAATAAAAGAAACGACCTTTTTCATTTATTAGCTTAAGAAAATTAGTAAAATAACTGTTAAAATTTAATTTACTTGATAGGTTTTCAATGATTTTAAGCCTAGTATTTTTTTGAATAGTAGGATTGGTAACAAATTTTACAAAATCTTTAGAATCGCTAAATAAAGAATAAATCTGTAAAAAATTTTTTTCAACCTCATTCATTATTTTTTTCTCATTAGCCAATTGAAATATAGATTTTGCATATCTACCTGTTACGTTTGAAAATGAGTTAGCTTGATTTTCCAAGATTATCCTTAATTAATGCTGCGTTCGTAACACAATGAAAAATATCGATCAAGTGTGATATTTTGGCTAATTATGCAACTTAAAGGAAGCTGACAGGATCTACATCAACTTCAAGTTTTATATTTTTGCTGATAATGTTCATATCAAGCCAATTTTTAATAAATTTCTGAGGAAACAGCGAAACATCGTATTTAAGCAATAATCGCATTCTATATTTGCCACGAATTTTAAATATTGGGGCTGTTACTGGCCCGTAAATTTTTATTTTTTCTTGCAATAAAAAAGATTGCTTTAGTTTCTTAGATATCTTTTCTACCTCAAACTGATTGGCTCCGGATACAATTATAGAGACAAGTTTTGAAAATGGAGGCAAGTAAGCCCGTTCTCTAAATAGGAGCTCTTCTTCGTAAAACACTTTGGTATCACTGTTAGACAGGGAGTGGAGAATTTTATTACTAGGATCGTTAGTTTGTAGAAAAACTTTAGCTTTATTTTCTTCTCTACCTGCCCTTCCAGACAACTGTTGTAATAACTGAAAATTTTTTTCAGAAGCTCTTATATCACTACCTAAGAAATTGGTATCAGAATTAATAACAACTATATAATTCAAGCTCGGAAAGTGAAATCCTTTAGAAATTAGTTGAGTACCTACCAAAATTGGAATCTTATTTTTTTCTATATCATTAATAATCTGTTCTGAATTTTTGTTATTATTTATAGAGTCAGAGGAAAAAATTTGTATTTTTATTTCAGGGAAAATTAACTGAACTTCCTCAAATACTTTTTCAATTCCAAGACCATAAAAAGTAAATTCACAATCTTTATTATTAGTGCACTTCTGGTTTAAACTTGTTTTGTAATCACAGTAATGACATATCGCTTTTTTAGAAGTTTGATGAAAAACTAGTCCTATTGAACAATTCGGGCAAACTAATCTTTTTTTACACTCATAACACATGATATATGTAGAATGCCCTCTTCTATTTAAAAAAAATAACACTTGTTGTTTTTCTTTAATAATTTTTTTTAATTTTGGAATAAGTTGATTGGAAATAAATTTTCCTTTATCAGCAGGAGTATGTACCAAATCAACTATTTCAATATTAGGTAATGAAATATTTTTATATCGCTCTGTTAAACTTACGTAGAAATATTTTTTATTTTTGCTATTATAATAACTTTCAATAGAGGGGGTAGCTGAAACAAGCAAGATAGGAAATTTTTCAATTGAAGCTCTTAAGATTGACATGTCTCTAGCATTATATGAAACTCCTTCCTCCTGCTTGTAGGAAGAATCATGTTCCTCATCAATCACAATTAATTTTAAATTTTGAAAAGGTAAAAAAATAGATGATCTGGCTCCCAATACTAATTTAATTTTATTTTCAGATACACCTTTCCAAATATTTTTTTTCTTTTTTTCACTTATGCTTGAGTGCCAAAGTGCGGGCTCTGCTGCAAAATAGTCCTTAAACCGATCGGCTATTTGCTTCGTTAGTGCAATTTCTGGCAATAATACTAAGACTTGCTTGTTTTTCTTAAGCGCCTCCTTAATAATCTCAAAGTAAATTAAGGTTTTTCCGGACCCTGTAACACCATGAATAAGGGTAGTTGAATAGCTTGAAAAGTTTATATTTTGAGAGACTTCCTGATATGATTTTGTTTGAAGAGCACTTAAATTATTTTTTTTAAATCTTTGAATTTTATATTCATTATAATCGCCACTAACTTTATTTTTTAATATCGCATCTAAACCTTTTTCATATAAAAAAAGCTTAAGGGTCATTCCCAGGCTAGAAATATTGTACTGGGAAAACTTATTAATAAAATTAATATTGTTTTTAGTTAATTTGGGAAAGTTAATTTTTTTGATAATTTTTTTAAGCTTTATTTTTTTAGGGGCAGGAACATTCTTTTCCCAGACAATCCCTACAATTTCTTTATTCCGAAAAGGGACCAAAACATAATCCCCCTGTTCAAGATTTAATGAAATATCACATAAGTAAGTAAATGCTTGATCAAACTTAATTGGTAATAAAATGTTAATATTCATATAAAAATTGATTTATATCTTTTTAGATAATAAGTTACAGTATTATGAAAATTTTTTTAGATTCGTCTGATATAAGTGAAATAAAGCTTATAAATAAAAGTGGCCTCATAGACGGTATTACCACCAACCCTTCTTTACTTGCCAAACAAGAAGGAAATTTCAAAAAAATTTTAAAGACTATAGCTACCGAAGTTAAGGGACCAATTAGTGCGGAGGTAACTGCCACACACTCCAACAAAATGATTGAGGAGGCTAAAATACTTCAAAAGATTGCAAAGAATATTGTTATTAAAATTCCTTTGACTTTAGATGGATTGATCGCGTGCAAATATTTAACTAGTAAAAAATTTAAAGTAAATGTCACTCTTTGCTTTTCACCATCTCAAGCATTACTTGCAGCAAAAGCAGGTGCAACTTTTATCTCTCCTTTTATTGGAAGGTTAGATGATGTCGGAGAAAACGGAGTGCAACTGATCCAGGACATAAAAACTATTTACAAAAATTATAATTTAAAAACAGAAATTTTAGCAGCTTCTATTCGATCATTAGACCACGTACGACAAGTAATGCAAATTGGAGCTGATGTAATAACGATACCTCCCAAAATATTTGGGGATCTATACCGTCACGAACTAACAGATAAAGGTTTAGAATCTTTTTTATCTGACTGGAAAAAAAGCGGAAAACAAATTAGTTAAAAGTGTATAGCTCTTTTATCTACTGCTAGAGCCGCTTCTCTTACGGCCTCTGAAAGGGTTGGGTGGGCGTGGCACGTTCTAGCTATATCTTCTGCACTTGCTCCAAATTCCATTGCTAAAACTACTTCTGCAATCATCGTACCAACATCTGGCCCTATCATGTGAACACCCAAAATTTTATCTGTGTTTTTATCAGCTAAAATTTTAATAAATCCATCTGCATCATTATTAATTTTTGCTCGGGAATTTGCCATAAAAGGAAATTTTCCAACATTATATTCTATCCCGGATTCTTTTAGCTGTTCTTCTGTCTTTCCCACAGCTGCAACTTCTGGAGAGGTATAGACAACTCCGGGTATTGCATCATAGTTTACATGTCCATATTTACCTGAAATGAACTCAGCTACAGCCATACCCTCGTCTTCAGCTTTATGCGCCAACATAGGACCTTCTATAACATCACCTATTGCAAACACATTGTCTACATTCGTTTTAAGATTTTTTTCTACTAAAATTCTATTTTTTTGATCTTTTTTAATTCCTACAGCTTCCAAATTTAAACCATCCGTATTCGGTTTTCTACCGACAGACATTAAGACAACATCGCTTGTCATTTCTAATGCTTCTCCGTTATGCTCAACTGAAACTGTCACTCCACTTGAATTTTTTTTCACATCCAATACTTTGGTTGATAAGTGAAATTTCATTCCTTGTTTTTTTAAAATTTTTAAAAAATTATCGCTGACCTCTCTATCCATACCTGCTGCAATGTGATCCATGTACTCAATAACTTCTACTTCCGAACCTAATCTTAACCATACTGAACCCATTTCTAGACCAATATAACCTCCTCCAATAATAATTAGTTTTTTGGGAACTTGCTTTAAAGACAAGGCACCTGTCGAGGATACAATTGAACTTTCATCAATTTCTATATTAGGCAAAGAAAGTACTGAGGAGCCTGTGGCAATCACAATATTCTTTGCTTTAATTTCTTGCGTTGAACCAGATGCGTCTTTGACGGTTAAAGTGTTTTTGTCTTTAAAGCTTCCATGTCCTTTTAAGTAAGTAACTTTGTTTTTTTTAAATAAAAATTCTACTCCCTTGGTTAGGCCATTAACTGATTTTGACTTGTGTCCCATCATTGTATCAAGATCCAAAGAGAGATCTCCAGTATTAATACCTATAGTTTTAAATTCATTTTTAGCTTTGTGATACATTTCGGAAGCATGTAACAATGACTTTGAAGGAATACATCCAACATTCAAACAGGTACCTCCCAAAGCTCCACGCGATTCTATACAAGCTGTTTTATTTCCAAGTTGTGCAGATCTTATAGCGCAAACATACCCTCCGGGACCTCCACCAATAACTACAACATCAAATTCTTCCATATCAATTTATAAGTTTAAAAATAATCTTCTAGGATCTTCTAATATTTCTTTTACTCTTACTAAAAAAGATACCGCCTCTTTACCATCGATAATTCTATGGTCATATGAAAGAGCAAGATACATAATGGGTCTAATTTCAATTTTTCCATTTATTACTACTGCCCTTTGTACGATATTGTGCATACCCAAAACTCCAGATTGGGGAGGATTAATTATTGGAGTAGAAAGCATAGATCCATATATGCCTCCATTGGTGATGGTAAATGTTCCGCCTTGTAATTCCTCAATCGACAATTGGTTGTTTTTAGCCCTTGTACCAAGGGTAATAATTTCTTTTTCAATTTCAGCAAATGAAAGTTCATCTGCATTACCTAAAACAGGCACGACCAGACCCTTATCTGTACCTACTGCAACTCCAATGTTATAA
Source organism: Pelagibacteraceae bacterium (assembly GCA_008638205.1). GTDB lineage: Bacteria > Pseudomonadota > Alphaproteobacteria > Pelagibacterales > Pelagibacteraceae > IMCC9063. The sequence continues at coordinate 32,289 of VTPO01000010.1, forward strand.
TAGTTTTTATAAACAATTTCTTCTCCCTGAACCTCGGCATTTACCGAAGGATACGTTTGCAAAGCATTAACGCATGCTTTTACAAAAAAAGACATAAAACCAAGTTTGGTTCCATATCTTTTTTCAAACTCTTCTTTGTTATCTTTTCTGATTTGAATAATCATGGACATGTCAATTTCATTAAAGGTAGTTAAAATTGCTGCATTATTCTGGGCTTCCTTCAATCTTTTTGCAATTGTCGATCTAAGACGAGTCATCTTAACTCTTTCCTCTTCTCCGATTTCAATCTTTTTTGTGTTTGGTGCAGGACTAAATCCCATAAGACCTACCAAATCACCTTTTAAAATTCTTCCATCTTTTCCTGTTCCATCAACGCTTTCTACATTAATGTTTTTTTCATTAATTATACGTTTTACAGATGGGGATAATTCTTTCTTTTTATTTTGATTGTTTATTTTTTTTTCAGAAATATTTTCTTCTTTTTTAATTTCGACTACTTTCGTTTCTTGTTTATCTTGCTTCTCTTCTTTCTTTTTGGAGGGTGAGGATGAAGTATCTATGGAACCAAGATGTGCACCTACCTCAACTGTAGCTCCATCATTAGCAATAATTTCTGATAAAATTCCAGATTTTGGAGCTGTAACATCAATGCTTACTTTGTCCGTTTCTAAAGAGACAATCTCCTCGTCTTCTTGAATACTGTCGCCTACTTTTTTCAACCACTTTGCAACAGTTGCTTCGGTTAAAGATTCTCCTAATGTGGGTACGGTAATTTTATCAGCCATTTATAGTTAACGCTTTTGTAACAATTTCCTGTTGTTGGGCAACATGTTTTTTTAAATACCCGGTTGCTGTTGAGGCCATTGGACTTCTACCAATATACTTTATGTTTTTTGCTTTTGATTTAATGTGATTTAATGTCCAATTTATATATCTTTCAACTGTATTCCAACACCCCATATTTTGTGGCTCTTCCTGACACCAAATATATTCCTCTGCATTTACAAACCTTTTTATAAGCTTAGCTAAAGTTTTTGCAGGAAAAGGATATATTTGTTCAATCCTAACAAGTTGCACTCTTTTTTCTTTAATTTCTTGTCTTTTTTCCAAAAGATCAAAATAAACTTTACCGGAACAAATTACAATTCTCTTAATTTCTTTGTCTGGAGCTAGTTTAATTAACTTATACTGAGGATCCTCTGCATGATCTGGCAATACCCTATGAAAAGAATTGTTGTTTGAAAAATCTTCTATTTCTGAAACACATTTTTTATGTCTTAATAAAGACTTTGGAGTAAAAACAATCAGTGGTTTTCTAAATGATCTATGAATTTGTCTTCTCAAAACATGAAAATAATTTGCTGGTGTTGTACAATTAACCACTTGTAAATTTTCTTGAGCGCAAGCTTGAAGGTATCTTTCAATTCTTGCTGAGGAATGTTCTGGGCCTTGACCTTCATAACCGTGGGGCAACAACATAATTAGCCCACTTGCCCGTGTCCATTTTTTCTCTCCAGAACTTATAAATTGATCAAATATAATTTGAGCTCCATTTGCAAAGTCTCCAAATTGAGCTTCCCATGCTACTAAAGTATTAGGTTCCACTAATGAATACCCATATTCGAATCCCAAAACTCCCATTTCAGAAAGTAAACTATCCACGATTTCTACATTGGCTTGCTTTTTACTTAGGCTTTTTAATGGAAAGTATTTTTCACCTGTTTTTTGATCCGTAAGCCCGGCATGTCTTTGGCTAAAAGTGCCTCGCACAGAATCTTGTCCGACTAATCTTATGGGATAACCCTCTTCTGCCAATGTTGCAAAGGCTAAGCTTTCGGCTGTGCTCCAGTCAAAACCTTTTCCACTTTCAAACATTTTTTTCTTTGCTTCAAAAATTCTACTGATAGTAGGATGGGCATTAAAATTATTAGGAAGTGAAGTAAGCTTTGTTCCAATTTTTTTAATTATCTTTTTGTCTACTGCTGTCGTCCCTCTTCTGTCTGATCCTTTTTCAGTAGAAAATTTAGACCAACTTCCAGTGAACCAATCCTGTTCATTGGAAATATATTTTTTAGAATCTTCAAACTCTTTATCTAATTTTTTTTTGTAATCAGATTTTTGTTTTTCAATTTCTTCTTTGGTAAACAATCCTTCTTCAACTAGTTGTTTTGAGTAAACAGTCAAAATAGAAGGGTGATTTTTAATTTTTTGGTACATTAAAGGCTGTGTAAATGAAGGCTCATCTCCCTCATTGTGACCAAACCTTCGGTAACAAAAAATATCTATTACAACATCTCTTTTAAACTTTTGCCTATACTCGGTCGCAACCTTTGTTGCATAAACAACTGCTTCTACATCGTCTCCATTTACGTGAAAGATAGGAGCTTGAACCATCTTTGCTACCTCAGACGGGTAGGGTGAAGATCTCGCAAAAGAAGGTATGGTGGTAAATCCTATCTGATTATTAACAATAATATGTATAGTTCCACCTATATTATGACCAGGAACACCTGACATGGCAAAACATTCCGCAACTACTCCCTGCCCAGCAAAAGCTGCATCTCCATGGAGTAATATTGGAATCACTTTATCTCTTTTTGTGTCTTTGTGAAAAAATTGCTTAGCTCTAGTTTGTCCTAACACAACAGGATTAACTGCTTCTAAGTGGGAAGGGTTAGCAGTCAAACTAACGTGCACTGAGTTACCATCAAATTCTCTGTCTGCAGATGCTCCTAGGTGATATTTTACATCTCCAGAAACTCCGCCCTCGGCAGGTCCTGGCTCTCCTGCAAATTCTTTAAATATTTTTTTTAAAGGTTTTTGTATTACGTTGGTTAAAATATTAAGTCTTCCTCTATGGGGCATTCCAATCTTAACCTCTTTTGCTCCTAGTGAACCACCTAATTTAATAATCTGTTCCATTGCTGGTATTAAAGATTCACATCCATCTAATCCAAATCTTTTTGTACCTACATACTTTGTGTGTAAATATTTTTCGAAACCTTCTGCTTCTAATACTCGATTTAACATGGCTTTTTTTCCTTCTGTAGTAAAAGAAATTTCTTTTTCTTTTCCTTCAATTCTTTCTTGGACCCAGCTCTTTTCTTCTGGATCTTCCATGTGCATAAATTCTATACCTACTTTAGAACAATAAGTTCTTTTTAAGATCTCTAAAATTTCATCTACCGTTGCATATTTAAGTCCAAGAACATTATCTAAAAATATTTTTTTATTTCTATCTTTTTTTGTAAATCCATATGTTTCTGGGTTTAATTCTGGATGATCTTTGTTTTCAAACAATTTAAGAGGATCTAAATCTGCAATCAAATGACCTCTAATTCTAAAGGCTCTAATCATCATAATTGCTCTTACCGAGTCTTTAGTTGCTGTTTCTACATCTTCGGCAGATTCTTTTTTGATAGCTTTTGGGGATTCTTTAACAATTTCATTCTGCATGTCCAAAACATTATTTTTTGGTAAAAGTTTTTCATAAGAATCCAAATCTTCATTGTGCTTATTTTTTAATTTTTGAGGTGACCAAGAAGCACCCTCTGTTTCTTTTTGAATTAATTCTTTATTTTCTGCCAAACCAGAAAAAAAATCTCTCCAACTTTCCTGAATAGATTGTGGATCTTTTGCATATTTTTCATATAGCTCATCTATATAAGACGAATTCATGCCAGATAAGAAAGATGTGGTTTGGAATATTTTGTTTTTAGAAGATGACATTTTGCATTCTAAATATATCTTAACCTTGCAATTTAGTCTTTAATGTTTTTCCAATATCGGCTGGTGAATCAGTAACAATAATTCCACAAGATTTCATTTTTTCTATTTTATCTTGTGCTCCACCTTTTCCGCCGGCAATAATAGCTCCTGCATGACCCATTCTTCTTCCTGGGGGTGCAGTTAATCCTGCAATAAAACCAACTGTTGGCTTTTTAATCTTGGAATCTTTAATAAATTGAGCTGCTTGCTCTTCATCGTCTCCACCTATTTCACCAATCATGATAATAGATTCTGTTTTTTCATCATTTAAAAATAGCTCCAAACAGTCTATAAAATTCGTTCCATTTACTGGATCTCCGCCTATGCCAATACATGTTGATTGTCCCAAACCAATTGCTGTCGTCTGGGCAACAGCTTCATATGTGAGAGTTCCAGATCGAGAAACAATTCCTACCGAACCTTTTTTATGTATGTGACCTGGCATAATACCTATTTTACATTCTCCAGGAGTAATGATTCCTGGACAATTTGGACCTATTAATCTTGATTTTGATCCTTTTAGTTTTTCCTTAACTTTAATCATGTCTAAGATTGGAATTCCTTCAGTAATACAAGCAATCAAAGGCATCTCACATTCAATGGCTTCTATGATGGCTGCAGCAGCAAATTTGGCTGGCACATAAATCATTGTTGCATCAGCTTTGGTCTGGTTAACTGCCTCTTCTACTGTATTAAAAACTGGTTTTCCTAAATGGGTTTGTCCACCCTTATTAGGGGTAACACCACCTACTAGATTAGTTCCGTATTCAATAGCCTGTTCTGAATGGAACGTACCGTGAGTACCTGTGAAACCTTGGCAGATAACTTTTGTATCTTTATTAATTAGAACAGACATATTTATTTAATTGCCTCAACTATTTTTTGAGCAGCCTCTGACAAGTCGTTTGCAGGAATAATTTTCAATCCTGACTGTTCTAATATTTTTTTTCCTTCTTCAAATTTAGTTCCAGCAAGTCTAACAACTAAAGGTACAGAAAGGTTTGTTTCTTTTGCAGCCGCAATAACACCTTCAGCAATTACATCGCACCTCATTATTCCTCCAAAAATATTGATCAAAATACCTTTAACATTTTTATCAGATAAAATAATATTAAAAGCTGCTGATACTTTTTCTTTAGTCGCCCCTCCTCCTACATCTAAAAAGTTTGCAGGCTCTGAACCATAAAGCTTGATAATATCCATAGTAGCCATGGCAAGTCCTGCACCATTTACCATACAACCAATTTCTCCATCTAATTTGATGTATGCCAAATCGTGTTTACTTGCTTCTATTTCTGCAGGATCTTCTTCATCAAAATCTCTTAATTCTAAAATGTCTGGGTGACGATATAATGCATTTGCATCAAAATTAATTTTTGCATCAAGACACAGTACTTGATTTTCTTTTGTTAAAATTAAAGGATTTACTTCAATTAAGTTTGCATCTGTATTTAGCAAAGCCTTAAAAATAGATTGAATAAGTTTCTCGGCTTGCTCGATAGATTCTGAAGGAAGCTGATATGGTTTTAATACTTGTGTTATGTCTTCTTTTGTTAATCCTTTAGAAAGACTAACACGAGTCGTGGTAATTTTTTCTGGGGTTTTGTTAGCAACTTCTTCTATATCCATTCCTCCCTCAGCGCTTGAAATAAAAGCAATTTTAGAACTTGCACGATCTACAAGACAAGAAAGGTAGAATTCTTTTGAAATATCTGAAGCCTCTTCAATATACAATCTTTTTACTTCTCTACCCTGCGGCCCTGTTTGATGAGTGACAAGAACTTTCCCTAGTAAATTTTTAGCCTCTTCCTTTAATTGTTCAAGATTATCAACAATTTTAACCCCACCTGCTTTACCTCTTCCTCCAGCATGGATTTGGGCTTTTAGGACAACTTTATCTGTTTTTATTTTTTTAAACTTTTCATCTATTTCGTCTAGTGAAAAAATGGGCTCTCCATTGGGAACTTCTGCTCCAAATTTTTTTAAAATGTCCTTGGCTTGATGCTCGTGAATGTTCATAAGAAATCTGAAACTACAACTTGGTTTCTAAGCTGTCAATTTGAATAGTGTTAGTTAATTTTTTTTTACCAATAATAAACATTCTTTATTTATGACAGGCTAGGATCAATTTTTTTAGCTGCCTCGAAGAGATCTTTAACGGCTGCAATAGAAATATCAAAATATTTTTTTTCTTCTTCATCAAGCTCTAGTTCAATTACTTTTTCTATACCTTGTGATCCAATCACTACGGGAACTCCAACATATAATTCTTTGATGCCATATTCTCCATCTAAATATGCAGCACAAGGAAGGGTTTTCTTTTCATTCTTTAAATAAGATTCTGCCATTTGAACTCCTGCCGCAGCTGGAGCGTAAAATGCAGATCCAGTTTTTAAAAACTTTACAATCTCTGCTCCACCATTTCTTGTTCTATCTACTATTTCATTTAACTTCTCCTGAGATATTTTTCCATTAGAAACTAGATCTGATAATTTTTCTTTACCAACCATAGTCCTGTTAGGCATGGGAACCATCGTATCTCCGTGACCTCCTAAAACAAAAGAATCAATATCTTTAATTGAAACTTTTAGCTCTTGAGATAAAAATCTTTTGAATCGTGATGTGTCTAATATTCCAGCCATACCAATTACTTTATTTTTTGGGAGACCTGAATATTTTTGTAATGCCATTACAATAACGTCTAAAGGATTAGTGATGCAAATCACAAAGGCTTCTGGAGAGGTTTTTTTTATTCCTTCCGCGACCTGTTTAATAATTTTTAAGTTGATGCCTAAAAGATCGTCACGAGTCATTCCTGGTTTTCTAGGAACACCAGCAGTAATAATAATTACATCTGAATTTTTAGTGTCTTCATAATTATCTGTCCCAATTAAATTTACACTTGACCCATCGACCGCAAGAGATTGAGCAATATCCAATGCTTTTCCCTTTGCAACTCCTTCTGCCACATCAAAAAGAACTACATCTGCCAATTCTTTGGTTGCAATTAAATGTGCTAATGTTCCGCCAATTTGTCCTGCACCGATTAATGATATTTTTTTTCTACTCATAGTTACTTCATAGTTGGCATTGTAAATTCTGGGTTGCTCCTTATACCTGAAGGCCAACGAGATGTAACTGTTTTTAACTTGGTATAAAATCGCACACCTTCCATGCCATGCATGTGATGATCTCCAAATAAAGATCTTTTCCAGCCTCCAAAGCTATGGAATGCCATAGGAACTGGGATAGGTATATTAATACCTACCATTCCCACCTGAATTTTACTTACAAATGTTCTTGCTGAATCTCCATCTCTTGTAAACAAACTAACTCCATTTCCATACTCATGGTTATTAACTAGTTTTACAGCACTCTCGAAATCTTTAACCCTAACAACAGAAAGAACAGGTCCAAAAATTTCTTCTTTATAAATTCTCATTTGATCGGTCACATGATCAAATAAACAGCCCCCTATATAAAACCCTTTTTCATAACCTTGTAATTTCAAATTTCTTCCATCTACAACTAGTTTTGCCCCTTCTTCTACCCCAATATCTACATAACTTTTTACTTTCTCTAAATGTTCTTTCGTCACAAGAGGTCCCATTTCTGAATTCGAATCCATACCAGGACCTACTTTTAATGCATTAACTTTTTCAGATAGTTTTTGAACAAGTTTATCTCCAATGTCTCCTACTGCTACTGCTACAGATTGAGCCATACATCTTTCTCCAGCAGAACCATATGCAGCTCCCATTAATCCGTTAACTGCCTGATCTAAATCAGAATCTGGCATAACCACACAGTGATTTTTAGCTCCTCCTAATGCCTGAACTCTTTTTTCATTTTTGGCAGCATTCTCATAAATATACTTTGCAATTGGCGTAGATCCTACAAAGCTAATTGCACTAATTTTTTTATTTTCTAGCAATGCGTCTACTGCTTCCTTATCTCCATTGACAACGTTAAAAACCCCATCGGGCAAACCAGCTTCAGTCAGTAGCTTAGCTAACATCAGTGCACATGAAGGATCTTTTTCAGATGGTTTCAATATAAATGTATTTCCACATGCAATTGCAATAGGGAACATCCACATTGGTACCATCGCAGGAAAATTAAAAGGTGTTATTCCAGCACATACTCCAAGTGATTGTCGAATAGACCAGCTATCAACATCTCTTCCAACATTTTCTGTAAATTCTCCTTTTAATAGGTGAGGGATACCACAGGCAAATTCAACAACCTCTAAACCCCTGGTAAGAGATCCTTTTGCATCGTCATAAACTTTTCCGTGCTCTGCAACTATTATTTTGGTTAATTCATCAGAATTTTTTTCAATGAGCTCTTTAAACTTAAATAAAATTCTAGCTCTTTGTAATGCCGGCGTGCTAGACCAGGAGTGAAATGCGCTATGAGCAATATCAACAACTTTATCTACATCTTGTTTTGTAGCTAGAGTAACTTTGGCACTTACCTCTCCAATTGAAGGGTCATAAACATCGGAAGTTTTTTTAGAATTTCCTTCAAATGCTTTGCCATTAACAAAATGGTGAATTTTTTTCATAAGAAAAAGGAAAGTATAGCTTGGTTTTTAAACTGTCAATTTAATAAGGAAACTCAAGATTTATTGATTTTTGATAGTTATCACTATGCAGAAACTAACATTTTTTTAATGGAACCAATGGCTTTTGCTGGGTTTAGTCCTTTTGGACATGCATTGGTGCAATTCATAATAGTATGGCATCTAAATAATTTTAATTCATCTGCTACTTTTTTTAATCTTTTTTTTCTTTCATCATCTCTACTATCAATTATCCACCTATAGGCTTGCAAAAGAACTGCAGGTCCTAAGTATTTATCTCCATTCCACCAATAGCTAGGGCAAGATGTTGAGCAACAAGCACATAGTATGCATTCATACAAACCGTCTATTTTGGATCTGTCTTCAACAGATTGTAATTTTTCAGCTTCTTTTCCAGTAGTCTCTGACTGCATCCATGGCTCAATGGATTCATACTGTTTATATAATTGCTTTAAATTAGGAACTAAATCTTTAATAACTGGCATGTGTGGTAATGGATAAATATTAATGTCACCACTTATTTCCTTTGCAGACTTAGTGCATGCCAAAGTATTAGCTCCATCAATATTCATGGCACAACTTCCACAAATTCCTTCTCTACAAGACCTTCTAAAAGTTACTGTAGAATCGATTTCATTCTTAATTTTTATTAAAACATCCAAAACCATTGGACCACATTGATCCATATCTAACTCATAAGAATCTACTCTAGGATTTTTAGTATCTTCTGGATTCCATCGATATACGTTGATTGTTTTTAAATTTTTTGATTTAGAATCTGAGGGAAAATGTTTTCCTTTTTCTATCGTTGAATTTTTTGGTAAAGCAAATTGTACCATAAGTTAATAAACTCTTTTTTTAGGTGGAAAATACTGAACATCTGTACTTAATGTGTAAGCATGAACATCTCTATAATCAATTTCAACTTTTCCATCTGATTTTTGCCAAGCTAGCGTATGTTTCATCCATTCTTGGTCATCTCTATCTTTAAAATCTTCCCTTGAATGCGCTCCTCTACTTTCTTTTCTATTCTCTGCAGAAGAAACCGTAACCATTGATTGTCTGATTAAATTATCGAATTCTAAAGCTTCTACTAAGTCTGTATTAAATATTAAAGATTTATCTTGAACTCGAATATCTTTCATTCCATCCCATGGCTGCTGTATATCATGAAGACCTTCTTTTAAGGTCTTATCTGTTCTAAAAACTGCGCATTTACTTTGCATAGTTCTTTGCATTTTATCTCTCAAAACTGCTGTGGGAGTATCACCGTTAGCATTTCTTAATTTATCAAATCGGTCTAGGGATTTTTGTGTCTCTGATTCTGGAATAGTTTCATGTTTAGAGTTAGGTTTAACAACTTGGGCCGCACGAACTGAGGCAGCTTTTCCAAAAACCACCAAATCAATTAATGAATTAGAGCCTAGTCTATTTGCTCCATGAACTGAAACACATGCTGCTTCACCAATGGCCATCAAACCATCTACTATTTTTTCAGATCCATCTGAATCTTTTGTTAAAACTTCTCCATGGTAGTTAGTTGGAATTCCTCCCATATTATAATGAACCGTTGGCATGACAGGTATTGGCTCCTTAGTAACATCCACTCCAGCAAACACTTTTGCTGATTCGGAAATTCCTGGAAGTCTTTCATGTAAGGTTTTTGGATCTATATGATTTAAATGAAGATAAATATGATCTTTATCTTTTCCAACTCCTCTACCTTCATTAATTTCTACAGTCATTGATCTTGAAACAACATCTCGTGAAGCAAGATCTTTTGCAGAAGGGGCATATCTTTCCATAAATCTTTCCCCCTCAGAGTTAACTAAAAAACCTCCCTCACCTCTACTTCCTTCGGTAATTAAACAGCCTGCCCCGTAAATTCCTGTGGGATGAAATTGTATAAACTCCATATCTTGAAGTGGTAACCCTGCTCTTAAAACCATTCCTCCACCATCTCCTGTACAAGTATGAGCTGAGGTTGCTGAAAAATAAGCTCGACCATACCCTCCTGTAGCAAGAATAGTCATGTTTGATTTAAATCTGTGGATTTTACCATCTTGTAATGACCATGCCAAAACACCCTGGCATTTACCATTGTGCATTAATAAATCTAAAGCAAAATATTCGATAAAAAATTCTGTATTCTTTTTTAAAGCCTGTCCATAAAGAGTATGTAATATCGCATGACCCGTTCTATCTGCAGCTGCACATGTTCTTTGAATAACACCATTTCCGTAGTTTTTAGTCATACCACCAAAAGGTCTTTGATAAATCTTTCCTTCTTCTGTTCTGCTAAAAGGCACTCCATACTTTTCTAATTCCACAACAGCTTGGGGTGCTTCTTTACACAAAAACTCAATAGCATCCTGATCGCCTAACCAATCTGCACCTTTAACTGTATCGTACATGTGCCAGCGCCAATCATCTTCACCCATATTTCCTAATGCAGCAGATATTCCTCCTTGAGCTGCAGCGGTATGACTTCTAGTTGGAAAAACTTTTGATATGCATGCGGTTTTTAATCCTGCCTCGGACAATCCAACAGCTGCTCTTAAGCCTGAGCCACCTGCGCCGACTACAATAGCATCATATTCGTGATCAATAATTTCGTATTTACTCATAATTAGTTAAATTTAATTAAGATTAAAGATACAATAGTTATTAAAGGAAGAACAGTCGCGAAGATAGAAATTATTAAATTTGCGACACTTTTGTATCGGCTATCTTGTATATAATCTTCAAATATTTCCCCCATTCCAATCTTCATGTGAGAAAATACTAAAACTAAAAAAATAACGGAAAAAGAAAAGTTAATATTATTTTCAAAAAAAATTATAACCGTTGCAAAATCTTTTTGGACTAAACCAATAAAAACCGATAAAAACCAAATAAGCAGAGGCAAAAGAATGACTGCTGTAACTCTTTGTAAAATCCACTTAGTAACTGCAACATTTCTCATGATATTACCCATAGTATTATAGTTAATAAGAAAGAACTTGTTAAAACTAAAATTCCGGAAAAATTAGCAGTCTTAATTTCATATCCATAGCCCATATCCCAAAATAAATGTCTCAAACCATTCAACAAATGGTAGCAAAATGACCAGGTAAAACCGACTAAAATAAATTTCCCTACAATGCTTGAAGAAAACATTGCAAAATATTTATAACAATCCTCACCCATGGATAACGACAGTATCCAAAAACAAATAAGAGTTACACCAGCTGTGTTTATGATTGATGTTAGACGATGAGTAATAGAAAGAAGAGAAGATAATTGCCACTTATAAACCTGCAGATGAGGCGATAGTGGTCTATTTTTGTTTAAATCATCCATTTAGATTAATTGTTTATCTACTAATGTTTCTGCAATTTGAACTGCGTTTAATGCCGCTCCTTTTAATAAATTATCTGACACAACCCACATATTCAAACAATTTTTTTGGGTTGAATCTATTCTAATTCTAGAGATATAAGTATCAAACTGATCTTGGGCTTCAATGGGAGTAATATACCCTCCGTTTTTTCTTTCATCTATAACTTTACAACCTTTGGCAGATGATAGGGCTGAATAAATTTGATCTAAAGTAAATGATCTTTCGAATTGAATATTTACAGATTCGCAGTGAGAGACTAAAACAGGAACGCGAACGCAGGTAGCTGTTAATTTAATTTTATCGCTTAGAATTTTTTGAGTTTCATTTGCCATTTTCAATTCTTCTTTTGTATAGCCCTCATCTGCAAATTCATCTATGTGGGGAATGACATTAAATGCTATTTGTTTTGTAAAATTTTCTGAAATAATTTTTTCCTTATTTAAAAATTGTTTAGTCTGGTTTGTTAATTCGTTCATAGGGTCTTTGCCAGCTCCAGATACAGACTGATAAGTAGAGACAACCACTCTTTCAATGCTTAGCAAATCATGCAGTGGCTTCAGCGCAACTACCAATTGGGCTGTAGAACAATTTGGGTTCGCAATTATATTTTTATTTTTACACTGCACAATATCATCAGCATTCACCTCTGGAACTATCAGGGGTATCTCCTGATCCATTCTAAATAAGCTAGAATTATCAATGACTATAGATTTTTTTGCAGCTATAGGAACCCACTCTTTGCTCATTTCCGATCCACAACAAAAAAAAGTTATAGCAGCTTTGGAAAAATCAAAATTAGTTAAATCTTCTACTGCAATTTCTTTATTAAAAAATTTGACTTTTTTACCTTCACTATTTTTGGATGCTAATAGATAAAGATTATCAACGGGGAAATTTCTTTTTTCTAAAACTTCTATTATTTTCCTACCAACGTTTCCCGTTGCTCCGGCAATTGCTATATTTAATTTCATTTTTGAAGTTCTAATTTTGCAACTATCGCATCACCCATATCTGAAGTTGATACATTTTTTTTTCCGTCTTCCATAATATCAGCTGTTCTTAAACCATCTTTTAATACAAGTTTAATAGCAGATTCTAATAATTCAGATTCTTTATCAAAATTTAATGAATATTTTAAAGCCATGGCAAAACTTAATATCATTGCGATTGGATTGGCTATTCCTTTTCCAGCAATATCAGGTGCTGATCCATGACAAGGTTCATACATTGATCGAATTCTTCCATTTTTGTCTTTTTCACTAAGAGATGCAGATGGCAACATACCCAGAGATCCTGTTAACATTGCGGCTTCATCTGATAGCATATCTCCAAACAAATTATCTGTTACGATAACATCAAACTGTTTCGGATTTCTTACTAGTTGCATAGCACAATTATCTGCCAGCATATGACTTAACTCTATCTCTTTGTAGGCTTTATTTTCATCATAAAGAGCTTGGACTTCCTCTTTCCACAACTGTCCCGCTTCCATTACATTAGATTTATCAGCTGAAGTAACTTTTTTATTTCGCTTTAGGGCCAAATCAAAAGCAACTTTGGCAACTCTTTTGATTTCTTTAGTAGTGTATGTGTGGGTATTTACACCTTTTCTTTCTCCATTTTCAATTGGCTCAATTCCCCTTGGTTCTCCAAAATAAATTCCTCCTGTAAGCTCTCTGACTATCAGAATGTCTAGATCAGATATAATTTCTGCCTTTAAGCTAGATGCGCTTACGAGTTCAGAAAAACAAATAGCGGGTCTTAAATTTGCAAATAGTCTCATTTCTTTTCTCAATCTAAGAAGTGCTCTTTCTGGTTTTTTTGAAAATTCAAGATTATCCCATTTAGGGCCACCTACAGCTCCCAAAAGAACTGCATCGCTGTCCATGGCTTTATACAAAACTTGATCTGTTAGAGGAGTCCCATTCTCATCATAAGAAATTCCTCCAGCCAATTCTTCTGATATTTCGATTTCTAGTTTCTTATTTTTACTGAACCAGCTAATTATTTTTTTAGCTTCTTCCATTATTTCAGGTCCAATGCCATCACCGGCTAGTAATAAAATATTTTTTTTAGCCATTTAAAAATGCCAAGGTGTTTTGGATTTTTGTTTTTCTATGAAACTATCTATGTGAGTTTGTTTTTTTAAAGTTAAAGCAATATCATCATAGCCATTGATTAGGCACTCTTTTCTAAATGGCTCTACTTCAAACTCAATAGGTTGGTTATCACCTTTTGTAATTTTTTGCTCTTCTAAATTAACTTCTATTTCTTTTTTTTCTAATGAAAATTTTGACAATTCCTTTATCTTCTCTTCTGGCAAAACAATTGGTAGAATTCCATTTTTAAAACAATTGTTATAAAAAATATCTGCAAAACTTGGAGCTATAATTACCTTAATCCCAAAATCTAACAAAGCCCAGGGAGCATGCTCCCTTGAAGACCCACATCCAAAATTATTTTCTCCAATAAGAATTTTTGAACTGGTGTATGGATCAACATTTAAAACAAAATCTTTAATCGGTTTGTGTGTTTGTTTGTCATATCTCATTTCAAAAAACAGACTTACGCCAAGTCCTGTTCTTTTAATTGTTTTGAGAAATTGTTTTGGAATAATCATGTCTGTATCCACATTAACAATAGGTAGGTAGGCTGGTATACTTTTTATATTTTGAAACTTGTCCATTATAAAAACTTTCTAACGTCTGTAAGTTTTCCTTCAATTGCAGCTGCAGCTGCCATAGCAGGACTCATTAAATGGGTTCTTCCATCCATTCCTTGCCTTCCTTCAAAATTTCTATTTGAAGTAGATGCACATCTTTCTTTTGGTTTAAGCTGGTCCGGATTCATTCCTAAACACATAGAACATCCTGCCTCTCTCCACTCTAAACCTGCATCAATAAATATTTTATCTAGACCCTCTTCTTCAGCCTGCTTTTTTACTAATCCTGATCCTGGAACAACATAACCAGTAACATTTTTTGAAACTTTATTGCCTTTTAGTATGCTTGCTGCTGCTCTTAAATCTTCAATTCTTCCATTGGTGCAAGATCCAATAAATACTTTATCAATAGAAATATCTTCTAATTTATCCTTGGGATTGAGACCCATATATTCTAAAGATCTTATTACAGCTTGTTTTTTATCTTTATCATGAATTTCATCAAGACTGGGGATGCTTGCATTAATTGGCAAAACATCTTCGGGACTTGTACCCCATGTAACTGAAGGAATAATTTCTTCACCTTTTAATGTAATAGTTTTGTCATATTTTGCATCTGGGTCTGATTTTAGAGTAGCCCAATGTTCCATTGCTTTGTCCCATTGTTCACCTTTTGGAGCCATGGGTTTTCCTTTTAAAAATTCAAATGTTTTTTCATCGGGTTCTATAATCCCAACTCTTGAACCAGCCTCAATTGCCATATTACAAACCGTCATTCTTTCTTCCATGGTAAGATTTTTTATAACCTCTCCACTAAACTCAAGGGCATATCCTCCCCCACCAGCTGTTCCTAAAATTCCAATGACTGTCAAAATAATATCTTTAGCGGTTACTCCGGTAGATAGTTTTCCGTTAACCTCAATTTTCATATTTTTAAGCTTACTTTGTAATAGCGTTTGAGTAGCCAAAACATGTTCAACTTCTGAAGTACCTATGCCAGCTGCTAAGGCTCCGAAAGCTCCATGAGTGGCTGTATGACTATCACCACATACAATAGTCATTCCAGGTTGTGTGAATCCCTGCTCAGGACCAATAACATGAACAATGCCTTGTCTAATATCATTAAGAGCAAAAAAATTAAGACCAAAATCTTTACAATTTTTTTCTAACGTTTCATATTGTAATTTAGAATCTATATTCTCAATTGGTTTTGAACGGTCTGTAGTAGGAACGTTGTGATCCGCAACTGCCAATGTTGATTCTGGAGAAAAAACTTTTCTGTTGTTCATTCTCAGTCCCTCGAAAGCTTGAGGGCTTGTGACTTCATGCACAAGATGTCTATCTATATAAATTAAACAAGTACCGTCATCTTGTTTGTGGACTAGATGACTTTCAAAAATTTTATCGTATAGGGTTTGGGGCATTAGACCTTATTTTTTTAAGTCTTCTTTTTTGTCTTGAGACTTTTCGGTTGTACTTGCTTCTATTTTTACGGAATCTTCCTTCTTAGTAAGATCTAAACCGATCTTTTTTTTAATCTTCTCATTAATTCTAGCAGATTTACCTTTTCTATCCCTTAAGTAGTAAAGCTTTGCTCTTCTGACTTTTCCAGAACGAATTAATTCAATAGATTCTAAGTTTGGACTGTAAAGCTGAAATACTCTTTCCACACCCTCTCCAAATGAAATTTTTCTAACTGTGAAAGCGGAATTTATTCCTCTGTTTTTTTTTGCTATACAAACACCTTCGTAGGCCTGAATTCTTTGTTTTTTACCTTCAATTATTCTTACATTTACTTTTACGGTATCTCCAGGATTGAAGTCTGTAATTGATTTATTGGCTAATAATTTTTTAATCTCTTCTTTATTTATGTCTTCAATATTTTTCATGTCTAAACTCATTTTAATTCTTGTTATACTTCTGCCATAAATCTGGCCTTAGGCGCTGTGTTATACCCCTGGACTGTTCTAAACGCCAGTGCTTTATTTCCGCATGGTTTCCCGATAATAGAACGTCTGGAACTTTTTGACCCTCCCATTCTCTAGGTTGAGTATACTGAGGATATTCTAATAAATGTCCATTAAAACTCTCTTCTTTTAAGGAAGATTCCCCACCTAAAACACCTGGCAATAATCTTAAAATACTATCTAGCAAAACAACTGATGCAGTTTCGCCTCCTGACAGGATATAGTCTCCAATGCTTATTTCTTCTATATTATTTTTATCAATTACTCTCTGATCCACACCTTCAAAATGACCACATAAAATATTTAATCCTTTTTCTAAAGAAAAATTTTTTGCCATTTGTTGTGTTAGTTTTTTACCTTTGGGAGATAGATAAATAGTTGAGTTGGTATTTAGATTTTTTTCCAAACAGTTATTAATAACATCTGCTCGCATTATCATACCACTACCACCGCCAAAAGGTTTATCATCGACAGACCCATGCTTATCTATGGCGTAGTCTCTTATATTTACAGTTTCTAAATTCCAAATATTTTTTTCCCTAGCTCTCTTGTACATGCCCACATCAAGCAAGCCTGGGAAAAAATCTGGATAAAGCGTAAATATTTTAGCTGACCACATTATATCTTTATTTTTTTTCCTCCTCAGCTGCTTCTGCTGCTGGAGTCTCTGCTGGTGCTGCTTCTGCTACTGGAGTCTCTGCTGGTGCTGCTTCTGCTGCTTTTTTTGCTTCAGCTGCTGCTTTTAATTTTTCTTGAGCTTTCTTTTTTGGCTTAGCTTTAATCGGGTTATTTCTTTGAGCCGGCATAGGTATTACTTCTGCTTGACCTAAAAATCTCGCTATTCTTTCCGATGGTTGTGCACCTTGTGCTAACCAATACTTTATTCTATCGATATCAAGATTTAGTCTTTCCTTTTTGTCCTTGGGAAGTAATGGATTAAAAAATCCAACTTTCTCGATAAATTTACCATCTCTTGGTCTTCGAGAATCGGCTACTACAATTTTATAGAAGGGTCTTTTTTTAGCTCCTCCTCTAGACATTCTTATTTTTAACATACGCTTCCTTTCTATTTTAGATTATTGAATAACTCAGGAGGAACATTATCCATTCCCTCAAGAGCACCTCTTCCGCCTTTTGACATTTTTTTCATCATAGTTGTCATCATTTTATGTTGCTTAAGAAGCTTATTTACCATTGAAATGTCTGTACCAGATCCATTTGCAATTCTTTTTTTTCTTGAACCATCTATAACTCTTGGGTTATCTCTTTCCTTTTCTGTCATGGATAAAATAATAGCCTCTTGTTTTCCAAGCAAACTTTCGTCCAGATCAGAGTCTTCCATTTGTTTTTTAATTTTAGAAACACCGGGCAACATACTCAATACCCCACTCATACCCCCTGCTTTTTTCATTTGTTGAATTTGTTTTAGGTAGTCACTAAAAGTAAATGATCCTTTTTTAAAATTTTCCTCAAGTTCTTCAATTTTTTCTTTTTCCAATCCCTCTGAAACTTTTTCTACAAGGGAAACAACATCCCCCATACCCAAAATTCGATTGGCTATTCTATCTGGATGAAACACTTCCATTTCATCAATACCCTCTCCAGTTCCTAGAAATTTTATTGGACATCCAGTTATTGATTTCATGCTTAATGCAGCACCACCTTTTCCATCGCCATCAATTCGGGTTAATATAATTGAACTTAGGGAGACAGTTTTTTTAAACTCCGAAGCAATATTGACAGCATCTTGACCTGTTAAAGAGTCGGCCACTAATATAATTTCACTTGGCTGAATATCGTTTTCTAATTGTTTTAACTCCATCATCATTTGTTGATCAATTTGAGTTCTACCTGCAGTATCAAAAATGATTACATCTTCTCCGGATAGGGAGGCTGCATTAATAGCTCTTTTAGATATTTCTAGAGGAAACTGTCCGTCCATTATTGGAAGTGTTTTAATAGAATTGCTATTTCCGAGTACCTCTAGCTGTCTTTGTGCTGCTGGTCGGTAAACATCCAAACTTACTAACATACTTTTTTTTGAATACTGTTTTTCTAAATATTTAGCCAACTTTGCAGATGTCGTGGTTTTTCCAGACCCCTGCAAACCAACTACTAGAATTTTAATTGGGGGCACTGCTTTTAAATTAATTTCTTTTTTTTCGTCTCCAAGAACTTTTACCAATTCATCAAAAACTATTTTGACGATCATTTGTCCAGGCGTTACAGATTTTAAAACTTCTTGCCCGACAATTTTAGGCTTAATATTATTAATAAATTCTTTAGCTACAGAAAGAGAAACATCCGACTCCAGTAAAGCCTGTCTAATCTTACGCAATCCTTCATCAGCCTGCTTTTCGTCTAATCGTGTTATTCGGTTAAAAAACGAAAAAGCACTTTCAATCTTATCTGTTAAACTCTCAAACATAATTTTCTTTCTTTCTCCCAACAAAAAAGGCACTAGTGGGCGAATCCTCGCTGACTAATGTTGATCTCCTCCAAAGAGGACACCACAAAATTGTAATAATTTGTGGAAGTGATCAGAAGCTATATAGTAACAATTTAAATGTCAAGAAAACTGGAGTAATACTTAAAGTTATGGATTTTAAAGGTTATACAATGAATGGCTTGGGCAATGATTTCCTAATTTTAGATAATAGAACCAAACCTACTATTTTATCTAATGAGCAGATTAGACATTTGGCCAATAGAGATAATATTGGCTTTGATCAACTAATTATAATTGAATCTGGAAATGATTCTGCTCATAATATTTTATTTTACAATTCCGACGGTGAAGAGGCTGAGGCCTGCGGAAATGGAAGTAGGTGTGTATCGCACTTACTAATGGAAGAAAAAAAAATAAAAAAAATTTCTATCAATACCAAAAGTGGTATTTTAAATTCTATTGATAATGGAAACAAAAATATAACTATAGATATGGGTGAGCCAATATTTGATTGGGAAAAAATTCCGTTATCTGAAGAGATGGATCCTTCCAACGTTTGTATAACACTTAAAGACAATTCTAGTTTTATTGGTTATGCTCTGAGTGTGGGAAATCCACACATAATTTTCTTTAATGACATTGAGATAGATAAATTAAAAATAATTGGTCCTGAAATTGAAAATCATAAAACTTTTCCCAAAAAGTGTAATGTTACATTTGCTAAAATCATAGATCAAAATAATATTAAAGTGAATGTATGGGAACGTGGCGCAGGACTAACAAAAGCATGTGGAACTGGCGCATGTGCTACTGCTGTGGCCTCTGCTAAAAAAAATCTTACTGAAAGACATGTTAATATACATTTTCAAACTGGAAAGTTATCTATTGATTGGAAAGAAAACAATCACATACACATGTCTGGGCCCGTTTCTGATATCCAAGAAATTAATATTAGTATCTAAAAATGGGATTCTTAAAAAATTTAAAAGAAGGGTTGTTTAAATCTTCATCAAACATATCTGAGAGTGTCTCTAATATCTTTCTAAAGTCTAAGCCTAATGAAAAAATATTAGAAGAGATTGAAGATTTCATGATTCAATGTGATTTTGGAATTGATGTTGCAAGTAAGTTTAAATTAATTTTAGCAAATAAAAAGTTTTCTGAAGAAGAGCTAAAAAAAGAAAATTTTTATAATATTTTTTCAGAGGAGGTGACAAAAATTTTACAACCTCTAGAAAAAAAAATTGTAAATACCGGACCGGACTTTAAGACAATTATTGTATGTGGCGTTAATGGTACTGGAAAAACAACCACCATTGGAAAGTTATCTAAATTATTTAAAAATCATAATAAAAAAGTTGTTATTGGTGCTGCAGATACTTTTAGAGCTGCTGCAATAGACCAGCTAAAGGTGTGGTGTGATAAAAATAATACAGAGATGATTCAGTCGGAAGTTGGTGCAGATCCTGCCTCCGTTGCATTTAAAACTCTTGAATACGCAAAAAATAATAATAAAGATTTGTGCATTATTGATACTGCCGGACGCCTTCAAAATAAAAAGAATTTGATGGAAGAATTTGCAAAGATTGTAAGGGTTCTAAAAAAAATTGATCCTGATGCTCCACAAGAAACATGGATTGTTTTGGATGCGACCACAGGACAAAATGCTATTGCGCAAATTGAAGAATTTCAAAAGATTACTCCTTTAACTGGAATTGTTATGACCAAGCTAGACGGTACTGCCAAAGGTGGTATTTTGGTTGCCCTAGCAGATCGCTTTAAAATTCCAATTGTTGCTATTGGTGTTGGAGAAAAAGAAGAAGATTTGAATCAATTTATTGCCTCAGAATATAGCCAGGCACTGATAAAATAAACCTAAAGAGCACTGATAAAATCTCTCAATACGGATACTAATTTTATATCGTATTTCATCATATGATCATCGGAACTTGGAAAATAAGAATACTTTGGGTTGTTCGCTTCTTGAAATAATGTTTTTCCCATATGAGCTGGAACAAGCGTGTCCATTTCTCCATGCATGATTAGAATAGGAGACACATTTTTTTTAATTTTTGAAAGAGATTCAAACCTATCTTTTACAAGAATAGAGACTGGAAGAAATGGGTAAATCTTTTTCGCCATTGCTACCATGGAAGTGTAGGGAGATTCCAATATTATTCCAGCATATTTATAATCTTTAGCAAGTTCTAAAGCTACACCTGTTCCCAAAGACTCTCCATAAAGAATAATATTTGTTTTTATTATACCCTTCTGTTCTAACCAGCGTATTGAACTTTTAGCATCTTGATATAATCCATCTTCTGTTGGTTTTCCTTGGTTACCGCTAAATCCCCTCCAAGAAATAATTAAAAAATTTAAGTTTAATTGATTAATTTTGTTAAGTTTATAAATTCTATTATTAAGATTTCCAGCATTGCCGTGAAAAAAAACTAATGTCTTGTAGTTTGAATTTTTAAAAGAATACCAAGAATTTAGAACAATATTTTCGGTTGAAGGGATTTCAACTTTTTTAAACTCAAACTGAATACCTGTTTCATCATAGCTATTAATATCTGGATAGTACATAAAAGTTCTCTGAAACAAAAACATAAATAGACAGATAGCAAAATAAGAAATGAGTAGTAAAATTATAATTTTTTTATAAAAAATCATTTAGAGTATTTTTTATTTGCGAGATAAATTCCCACTAACACCAACATAGCTCCATAAAAATGATAAACTTCTAGCTTTTCCCCAAATAAAATCATGCCATATATTGATCCATAAATTGGCATTAAATATACCGTTAGTCCCGCAAGAGAAGCTCCAATTAATTGTTGTAATTTAGTGTACATAGTAAATGCTATTACGCCTGGAAATACTGCTGCTAGTAATACAAAAAAAAGAAATCCTAGATCGTAAGTTGTAGGAATAAAATAAATATTTTCTATTATAAGAAAAGGCAAAAGAAATGCAGCTCCCATAAAGCTCATTAAAGTAAACCTTGCAAGAATAGAAAATTGACTCTTGCGATGAATTAAACTGATAGAGAAAACTGCCCAACTGGTGGCAGATATAAGCATCCACAAATCTCCATAGGTAAAGACTAAACTTAATAAATTTTCAATATCTGCCTTAAATATCACAAAGGCTACTCCTCCAAAACTAATCCATATACCGAAATGCTGAATTAATTTTAATCTTTCCTTAAAATAGACCGAAGACAAAAGGACAATTATAATTGGAGCTAATGCATAAATAATACTCATATTGGTTACGGTAGTTGTGAATCCTGAAATGTATGGAAATGCACCACAAATTGAAAAGCCTGTGAACCCAAGAATTGCCAGATTGGAAAGTTCGCTTTTTATGCAATCCCTTTTCTGTTTTATTTCCTTAAGTACAAATGGAAGCATAAACAAAAAAACTACAAACCAGCGCCAAAATGCCAATGAGATTGGAGGAATAAAACCAAGAGCCCCTTTGCCAATAGCAATATTGCTGGTCATAAAGATCGGCTGAATAAATAATAAAGAGAAATGTAAAAAATTGTTTTTAAGATTAGACACAACGATAAAGAAAATGATTATTTTTTATCGAAGAAAGCCTCATAGACCATCATGCCAATAGCGATAGCCATTAAAATAAAAACAGGTAAGACATCAAAAAAACCAATCATGGGAGATCTCTGCAATGTAGTAGCCAAGCCAACTAGAAAAGCGATGGCCAGACTTACTCCTAAAATTGTTGTTATTTTATTAATCATTTTGTTTGCAATTTTTTTCTACCCAACTAGCAACACCCAAAAACCTCAAATCATCATGCTTGTCGCCGATCAATTGAATGCCTAATGGTAGATCATTTTTTCCGGTAAGTAAAGGTAGTGAAATTGATGGAAGACCCAAATAAGTCCACACTGTACTAAATTCTGGACTACCAGTATTTCCCAATCCCTTAGGAGCGACCCCAGAAGAGGCTGGTGTTAAAACTCCATGGTAATCTTCAAATACCTCTTTGTAAGAATCATAACTTCTCTTCATAAAATCAATTGCCTCTGCATATTCTGTTGCAGAATTTTTAAAACCTCGCTCAATTGCACTTACCATTTCTTTAGAAAGTTTTTTTTTATATTTTTTGTAATATAGTTGAAAATTATTGGCCATATCCGTCTCATGAATTATTTTATGATATTTTGGAATGTCATCAAAATAAGAAGGGGTATCAAATACTTCAATATTTTTTTTAAAGGTCTTTATAAAAATTTCAAAAGATTCTTGGGATTCTTTATCAAGATTTTTCCAGTTCTTAGTTTTGTAAAAAATAAATTTGGGATCAAAGAGTGGACCTTTTCTACACACATCTATCATATCCTCTGTGGAATAATGAATTGTTGATGGATCAAATAAATCTTTTTTAATTAACACCTTCGCTAGTAGCGCCACATCTTCTACAGATTTTCCAAAAATACCCACTTGGTCTAGCTTATCTGATTGTTTTAAAATTCCGTATCTAGAGATAAGGCCATATGATGGTTTGTATCCAACAACACCACAGTAAGATGCAGGTCTAATAGTTGAGCCATTAGTTTGCGAACCAATAGACAGGGGTGCCATATAGGCTGCCACTGCTGCTGCAGATCCACTTGAAGAACCTCCGGGGGTCCTTTTGTAATCATGAGGATTGGTAGTTTTTCCTGGATGAAAATAGGCAAGTTCTGTTGTCTCTGTTTTTCCCATAATAATAGCACCCGCTACTTTAAGAAGATTAACAACCTCCGAATCTTGGGAGGTATTCATTTTTTTTCTTATGGTAGTCCCACATTCTGTCGGCATATCCAAAGTTCCAATTATGTCTTTAACAGCTACAGGCAATCCATGTAATAATCCCAATGGTTTTCCTGAAATTCTATGCTCATCTGCTTCTGCAGCTTTTTCTAAAAGTAATTTTTTATTAAAGTGTGACCAAGCTTTCACATCTTTTTCAAACTTACCTATTCTTTCAATATACTGTGAGCAAACTTCGACAGAAGAAATTTCGCCTTCTCTTAGTTGTGCAGCTAATTCACTGGCCGAAAGAGAAAAAATATCTGACATAAAAATTATTTAATTTGGAAATAATGTTTCTGGTAACCACAGAGCTATGCCAGGGAACATATACATCAGCACCATTGCAAAAATAACAATTCCAAGGAATGGCATAATGCCCGCAAAAATTTCCATTAACTCTACATTTCTTTTTTGAACACCTTTTAAGTAATAGGCAGACATGGCCATAGGCGGTGTTAAAAAAGATGTTTGTAAGTTTAAAGCAATTAGCATTGCAAAAAAGTAAGGATCCACTCCAAACACTTCTAGTAGTGGTAAAAAAATTGGAACAAAAATAATTAAAATTTCCGTCCATTCTAATGGCCAACCTAAAAGAAAAATAATTATTTGTGTAATAACCAAGAACTGCCAAGGAGCTATGTCTATGGATTTAAAGAAATGCTCAAATATTTCATGTCCTCCAAGATAAGAAAACACTGAAGAAAACGTCCATGAACCAATAAATAACCACATAATCATTGCAGTTGTTTTGGCAGTTAAAAAAACAGATTCTTTAAAACTTTTCCACTTTAGTGTTTTATAAAAATAAGACAAAACAAGCGCACCAAACGCCCCAGCTGCAGCAGCCTCTGCAGGAGTTGCAATACCTGCCAATATTGTTCCAAGAACCAACATAATTAAACCAAAAAGAGGTAAAAAAG
Source organism: Pelagibacteraceae bacterium (assembly GCA_008638205.1). Classification (GTDB taxonomy): domain Bacteria; phylum Pseudomonadota; class Alphaproteobacteria; order Pelagibacterales; family Pelagibacteraceae; genus IMCC9063. Next base: position 56,848 of record VTPO01000010.1, read on the forward strand.
AAACTAGCACTTCTTTTAAAATTTCAGATTGTGGGGGTATATCCTCAGCTTTAGGCTTAGGAGCAATAGAGGGATCTAACCAAGCTCTAGTAACAGCATAAGTCACGTATAGTCCGGCAAGTAGTAGTCCTGGAAAAATTGCAGCTGCAAATAATCTTAGTGGAGATAACTGAGCAATAACAGAGTAAACAATTAACATAATACTTGGTGGTATTAAAATTCCCAAACATCCACCCGCACAAATTATTCCTGAAGCAAATTTTTTATCGTATCCAGCTTTTATCATTGCTGGCCAAGCTAAAAGTCCCATTAGAGTTACAACAGCACCAATAATTCCTGTTGCTGTAGAAAACAAAGTACAAGTTATTAATGCGGCTACTGCCATTGAGGCTGGTAATTTGTGAGCAGCGAGTCTAATTGCAAAAAATAATTTAGCTACAATTCCAGCTCTTTCAACAAGATATCCCATAAATAAAAAAAGCGGAACGGCTGTCAAAACATTATTATCCATAACAGTGTAAGTATTTTGAACAAATAATGAAAAAATTCTGTTATCAAATAAATGTTCCATCAAACCTGGATCGTAATAAGCATAGTAACCAAACCCAATTCCCATCGCCATTAGAGTGAATGCAATTGGAAAGCCAAGAAGAACTGCAAATAAAAAGAGTCCCATCATTAAGATCGCTATTTCTGGATTAGTCAAACTAAATAACATCTTTTTGATCTCCATCTTGGGCTGCTCTCATTAAAATCTTTTCTGTTTCTTCTGCAACAACCATTCTTGCAGGCCATTGCCCTGTTCGAATACAAATTATACACCGGAACAGCTCACTAATACCCTGGATAGTTAACAATGTACCAGCGCATGGTATCATTGCTTTCACCATATAAATTTGAATTTGTGCAGGGCTACTCCAGCTTGTCTCTTTAATCTTCCACGCTAATTTTGCATACTCAAAACCATAAAACGCAAGGGCTATAACCCCTGGAAAAAAGAAAATAAAATATAAAACAAAATCTATTTTTGCCTGTGTTTTTTGAGTAAATAATCTGTAAATAACATCTCCTCTAACATGAGCTTCTGTAGCTAAGGTATATGCTCCTGACATCATAAGAATGGCACCATACATTTGCATACTAAAATCAAAGTTCCATAAAGTTGGTGCATTAAATACATATGCCATAATTACTTCATAAACTGTTCCTCCCATTAAAATCACAATACACCATGAAAATGCTTTGCCCATGGAGGTGCTAAGCGAATCTGCAAATTTAATAAAAGATCTCATAAGATTTAAAAAATTTCTTAAATATTATTAAAAAAAGGGGGCCCTAATACCCCCTTTTTTAGTTTTGTAAAGTTAATTAAATTTTAACTTGTGCGATTGGTCCAAACTCATTTTCATATGCCAACTTGTAGTTCGGCTGGTTCATCAGCAAATACTTCATAGTTCTTTTAGCATAATCTTTTTGAGATTTTACCACTTTTGCAAAGAATGCATCTTTCTTAACAAAGTCACCGATTACTTTATCCCAGCCTTTTAGTTGTGCAGCTAAGATTTCATCAGATGTTTGATATACATTGACCTTGTGCTTGTTCATCAACTCAGACAAAGAAGCAGAATATCTGCTTAATGCTTTAAAGTAGTTATCTGAGTTCGCAGCATATGCAGCGTTCTTTAAGATAGCTTGATGAGCAGGTGAAAGGCTTTTGAGTCTTTTCGTATTACAAGGAATTTCAAACATCTCTTGAGATTGATGAAAACTTCCTAAGTGATAGTGTTTAGACACATCTTGCATTCCAAACTGTGAGTCAGATGTAGGATTGTTAAATTCAGCAGCATCGATCAAACCTGTTTTCATTGCTGGTTGAATTTCACCACCTGGTAATTGTCTTACGACCATTCCCATAGCAGTCAAAACGTTAGTCGCTAGACCAACTGTTCTGTATTTCATTCCTTTAACATCAGAAACTTTAGTTACGTTCTTTTTGAACCAACCAAAAGGTTGTGCTGGCATAGGCATATGAAAGAATCCA
>VTPO01000024.1 GCA_008638205.1 Pelagibacteraceae bacterium
ACCAAGAACATGTATTATCGTTAACAATATTCATGATTTATAATTAATCTAATTCGAACTCTTTGGTGTAATCTTTTTTTAATGCTGGATTTTGATCATTTTTATCTAGGTAGCAATTGCCAATCACCAACTTATCTAAGTCTGTACCCATAAAGCAATTGAATGCATCTAATGGAGTATTTACAATTGGCTCTCCCCTTACATTAAAAGATGTATTTACAAGAATAGGGCAATTTGTTTTCTCTTTAAATTTTTCAATTAATCTAAAATATTTATTATTTGTTTCTTTATGAACAGTTTGTATTCTTGCAGAATAATCCACATGAGTAACTGCTGGTATTTTTGATCTTTTTACATTTAATTTATCTATACCAAATAAATTTTTCTGATTTTCTGTCATCTTAATAATTTTATCTTTATTAATATTTGCAACTATTAACATGTACGGGCTATCCACATTAATATCGAACCACTCTGATAAATCTTCTTTTAATATTGATGGTGCAAATGGACGAAAACTTTCTCTATATTTAACTTTTAAATTTAAATTTTTTTGCATTTTTTCTGATCTTGGATCACCTAGAATAGACCTTCCTCCTAGTGCGCGTGGTCCAAATTCCATTCTTCCTTGAAACCATCCAATTGCTTCTTCATTTGATAAATCTGTAGCAGTTTTATCTAACAATTCTTCATCTTTAAAAATTTCATACTTTGCACCAGCTTTATCAAGTTGTTCTTCAATTTCTTTTTGTAAAAATTCAGGCCCTAGATAAGATCCCTGCATGCTGTCATTCGGATTAACTTTTCTTGGATTATTTTGCTCGATATACCACAAAGCCAATGCAGCACCTAAGGATCCACCAGCATCTCCTGCCGCAGGTTGAACCCATATATTATTAAATATTTTTTCTTTTAATATCTTTCCATTAGCAACACAATTGAGAGCAACTCCGCCGGCTAAACATAAATTGGATATATTGAATTCTTTTTTTAGAGACTTTATAAGCTTAATCATTATATCTTCAGTCACCTTCTGAATGGATGCAGCAATATCCATGTGAAATTGTGTTAGTTTTTCATTTTTTGAATCCCTAACTTTTTGACCAAATAAGTTATCAAATTTTTTATTAGTCATTGTAAGACCAGTTGCATAATTAAAGTATGACTGATCTAAATGAAATGAACCATCTTCTTTTATATCAATTAAATTACTTTTTATTTTATCTTCATAAATTGGAACTCCATAAGGAGCTAAACCCATAAGTTTATACTCACCACTATTTACTTTAAAACCTGTATAATAAGTAAATGCTGAATAAAGTAAGCCTAAAGAATGGGGAAAATGAATTTCTTTTTTAATTTCTAAGTTGTTTCCCTTACCAATAGCAACTGTTGTTGTTGCCCATTCGCCAACTCCATCAGCAGTTAATACTACTGCCTCTTCAAATGGAGATGGGAAAAAGGCACTTGCTGCATGACTTAAATGATGATCTGAAAAAAAAATTTTTTTATTATCATTAAAATTATTATCATGTCTCTTCAATTCATTAAAAAGCATTTTTTTTTGAAAAAGTTTATCTTTTAACCAGATCGGCATTGCCATACAAAAAGACTTAAAACCACGTGGAGCAAAAGCAACATAAGTTTCAAGTAATCTCTCAAATTTTAAAAAAGGCTTTTCAAAAAAAATAATTTGATCAACATCACTTAATTTCATTTTTGCAAAATTTAAAACAAATTCGATTGCATTAAATGGATAACTTGAGTCATGTTTTTTTCTGGTAAATCTTTCTTCTTGCGCAGCAGCTATAATTTTTCCATCTATAAGAAAAGTTGCAGCGCTGTCATGGTAAAATGCTGAAATACCTAAAATAGTTTTCACTTAAAAAATTGTATAAATAAATGGAGCTACAGCTGTACCCTGACTTAAGACTATCAATCCACCAAATAATACTAGAACTAATAGAATTGGTAGTAGCCAATATTTTTTTCTAACTTTTAAAAATTCCCAAAATTCTTTTAAAAAATCCATAATTAAAATTGATTTTTCATTTTACTTTTTATTACAGATCTTTCAATCCAATATGTTTTTTTATTACCTTTTTTCAAATTTAATAAATTCTTCCCTAAAACCTTCATAATTAGAGATGTAGGTGTAACAATACCAAAAAAAACTATACCCATAACTAATGGTGAAACAAAGCTACTTAATAGAATTCCAAATTTAAACCAGATCTTATTTAATGGAGTTAATATTTTTGAATTTAATAATCCTAAAATTAAAAAAATTATAGCAATTATTAGAGACCAAATTCTAATATTTCCATCCTTTAATAAAGGAAATACTGAGACTATTGAAAAGAATATAAAAAAAACAATTCCAAAACTTTTATTTGATCCAATTTTAATATTGCTATCTTTCAAATTAAATTAGTGAGGGTTGCTTGATCATGTCTTCTTTTCTAATTCCTGCAACTTTAACTGGTTTTTTCATAGCATCTCTTCTGAAAGGCTCTCC
>VTPO01000011.1 GCA_008638205.1 Pelagibacteraceae bacterium
TTGGTAGCTATCATTGCTGTTAATCCGTAAAGAGTCGAATTTGCAATTTCAATTAATTCTTCATAACTCTCCCAGGTTAAAACAGATATTACTGGACCAAATATTTCTTCTTTTGCAATAGTCATTTCAGGTTTGACGTCTGTAAAGATGGTAGGGTTAATAAAAAAACCGTTTTTTAATTCTGGGTCTTTTGGATTATCTCCTCCTAGAACTAGTTTAGCTCCCTCTTTTTTACCTGCCTCAATATACTCCATTACTTTGTCGAATTGTCTTTTAGAAACAATGGGGCCTATTTCATTTGTTTCAATCCAAGGTAATCCAACCGGTATTTTTTTTGCCTTTTCTACTAAATGTTTTACGAAATCATCTTTTAAACTTTTGTGAACTAAAACTCTTGAAGTAGAACTGCAAGATTGTCCTTGCCTACTCAAATTCATACCTTTAATTGCCAAATCAGCTGCAAACTCAGGATCAGCATCATCAAATACCATTAATGGATTTTTTCCACCAAGCTCCAGTGAAACGTTTTTTAAATAAGGCGCTGCATCTTTGTTTACTGCAATTCCTGTGTTAACTGATGAGATAACACCAATTCGTTTGATGAGAGGGTGTTTAACAAGATAGGACCCTCCCTCCGGACCTCCTGTTACAACGTTGATTAAACCATCTGGAAAAATATCTTTTAACAACTCACACCACTTAAGTGGTGAAATTGGGGCTTGTTCAGAATTTTTTATGATTAGTGAGTTACCCATTAGCAGAGGGGCTGCGATTTTTTCTACACAAAATCTAAACGGATGATTGAATGGATTAATCTTAAGAACTACTCCATATGGCTGATATCTAGTAAAATTTAAGTGTTTTGGCTCCATGGAAAAAGTTTCACCCTTAACTTCACGGACCAGTCCACAAAAATATTTAATATTTTCAATGCTCATAGTCACATCTTTTCTCATGCCGGTTAGTGCATTTCCTGCATCATAAGAGTCAATAAGAGCAAATTCTTCTGCTCTTTCTTCAATTCTAGTGCAAAGTTTTAACAGAGCATCCACTCTCTGGTTTAAAGATTTTTTCGCCCAAACCTTTTGAGCTTTTGCTGCAGATTGTACAGCTAGCTCTAGTTCTTCATTATCAGAAATGGGAACATCGCATAATTTTTCACCATTCGAAGGATTAGTCACCTCATAGGTATTTGGATTATTCATCCATTGACCATTTACATAAGTTCCTTTTATTTTAAAAAGATTATCGATCATAATTTAAAGCTAAATCAAATATATCGTAGTTATTTAATTTTTCTTTTTTCTTATAACTATCGTCTAACTTTTCTGAAATGAAAATTGGTATTGAAGTTTCATCTAGTCCTCCGTGAGATCTCAGAGGCTCTTTCAACTGACTAAGATCATGATCTTTTTCTCCCTTACCAAGAGCAAAACTAGCTTTGCAAGTCACAACCAAATCACCAATACGATCTGCTGGTTGATTTAATTTATTTACAGCTTCCTCTTTTGTTAAGGCAACGTCAATTCCTTCGATAGCTTGAATATAGTTTTTGATTTCATTTATTTTATCCTTATTGTCTAAATAAATTGTAACAAAAGAACCTAGTGCCCCATGATGAATTACATAAGGGTCAGTAATAGTGCATATGACATTACATTTATCTTCTGGATAATTGTTATTTAACAAGTCTTGCAAATAAATTACATTGGGAGTTCCATCTGGTTTGCTTTTAGCTTTCATGCCGTGATCAGCTGTAAATGCGATCTTGCAACCAAGGCTTAAAAGTTTTTCGATATAACTATCGATCATTTTATAAAATGAGTTTGCTATATCACTTCCTGGAGCACATTTATGCTGAATGTAGTCTGTAGTAGATAAATACATAAGATCAATTTTTTCACCTTTTTCTAAAATTTTAACTGCGGCAGCAAAAATAAATTCTGATAAATCTGCACTATAAACTTCTGGAACAGGTTTCCCCACTAACTCTAAAACATTTTCTATCCTGCTATCTTGTAGATTGGCAAGATCAGCCTTCTCAGCAGAAAAACAAATTGATTTTTTTAAATTTTTTCCAAGTAACTTTTTAAGCTTATCTTTTGCAGTAATGACAGCTACATTCGCCCCTGCTTTTTCAAAGGCTTCAAAGATAGTTGGTACCCGTAAAAAAGAGTCATCATTCATTAATGTTTCTTTTTTATCTTCAGGATTGTAAAAAAAGTTAGCGCAAATTCCATGAACGTCAGGCGTGGTACCAGTTACAATTGATAAATTATTCACATTAGTGAAGCTTGGCATGGCACACTTTCCTATCTCATAGGTTCCTTGGCTGATAATAGACTTCATGCAAGGCATAAAGCCCATTTCTATTGCTTTTTCGATGTACCCATCTTTACCAGGCTCACTGCCATCTAAGCAGATGATTATAGTAGTTTTTTTGGGCCAATTATAAGATCGATTATTTATTGATACTGAATTTTTCATAATTATTTAAAAAGACTTATATCAAATATAATATTTTTAGTCCTCACGCTTTTATATATAATGCTTATAGAAAATTCATATGAACTATACCCAAATTAGAAGTTTTAATGCTGTCACTAAACATCGTAGCTTTACAAAAGCAGCAAAAATACTAAATGTTTCCCAATCAGCCATTTCGGAACAGGTAAAAAGTGTTGAAAGCAGATTTAAAATAAAACTATTTATAAGAAATGGTAGTGGAATTTCATTAACCGACTATGGGAAGAAACTTTATGATATTACAAAAGATATAGATGATATTCATGAGCAAGCATTAAATCTTTTAAAATCATCCAACAAACTCACAAGCGGAACGTTAAATATTGGCACAGTTGCACCCATACACTTAATGCCTATCTTGAGTAAATTCTCAAAAAAATTTCCCAAGATTAATTGCAATATCGTTTTTGGTAATTCAGTTCAAATTAAAGAAAAGCTTTTAAAAAAAGAAATAGATATTGGAATTTTGGCTGATATAAACGATCAAAGTCAACTGTACTCAAAGCCTTTGGTACGTGATAAATTATTATTGTTTGCATCTATTAAAAATACTATTTCAAAAATAAAAAGTATTTCTTTCAAAGACATTGTAAACGAAACATTTATTGTAAGAGAAAAAGGATCTCAAACAAGAGCTCTAGTTGAAAAAGAATTGCTGCATTTAGGGATTAAAAAAAAATTATACACTATTGGAAGTAGGGAGGGAATTTTTGAAGCAGTAAAAAATAATATGGGTGTGGGCTTTGTCTATAGTACTGAGAAGATAGACTTGCCAAAAGTCAATTTTGTAAAGCTTACTAATACAAATTTCTATGCTACCGAATATGTTTGCTGTCTTACTAAAAGATATGACTTTAATGCCATAAAAGCTTTTTTTGATATTGTTCCAAGTTTTAAAGACTTATCTAAAAGTTAAAGATAAATAATAACTAAAAATAAAAACAACAACTGGTAAATAGATCCAGCTACTTATTATGAATAAAGAATTCTTAATATTAGTTTCCCTAAATCCTTTAAATGCAGCTATACCTAAAATGCTAGCCAAGGTTACATGTGAGGCTGAGATGGGCATTGCAAACAAATTAATTCCAAACTTTAAATTTACATAGTCAATAATTAGCTTCGAAGAGAAAAAAAGTAATATGACTATTTGCGTTGCCAAAATTGCCAATGCCGATACTGGATTAATTTTGGAAACTTTAGTTCCAATGTTATGAATAATCTTTTTTGAAAAGAAAAGAGCTCCCAGTCCAATGCATGAAGAGCCTAAAAAAAATAATAGGTTTTCATTAATATGAATTGAAGAATTTAGGAAAGGAGAAAAAATACCTACAATTGATGCTGTTAAATTAGACCCTAGTGCAAATGCTGCTAAACAGCCAAATAAAATTAATAAAGCTCTTATGACAAAATCTTTATAAAATATGTTTAGTTTTAGAAGGTTTAAACAAGAGTTAATTAGAAAATATAAAATAATAACTAAAAGAAATGAAATAAATGGAGTTAAAATCCAAATAAAAATTAATCGTTCAAAAATATCATAATTAATATTTATTCCAGTTGCTGTAGCAAAACCAATAATAGAAAAGATTAGAGATTGTGAAATGGAACTTGAAATTTTTAATTTTATAGAAACAAAAGTTGCAACTATAACAGGCATTAAAATAATAACGGTCCTATCTAATGAGAAATAAGAAGGAATGATATTTTTGTAAATAGCTGATGGATATTGAGCATTAATAATAGCGCCAAGAATTATAAAAATTATAAAAAACCATATTGCTAAAGAAAATTTAAGCATTTTAGAGCCAATGGCTGACCCAAAAACATTTACCGCATCATTCGCTCCAATAATTATCCCTAGTACTAAAGCTAGAATTAGATATGTCATATAATTAATTTTTAACTGAAGATATTATTAAACGGTCAGCAACATCTTCTGCCAGATTGGCTACCTCATCTATAATTTCAACGAAGTATCTTAAGTGCATTTTTTGAGAAAGATCCAAATTATTATTATTAAAAATTGCATTTTTAAGTTTAGTGCTAATTTTATCACCCGTGCTTTCATGTTTTGAAACTAACAAACAATCCTCAATAGTTTTTTTAGGGTCAATAAAAAATTGTTTAGATCCACTAATTAATAACTTTACGCAGGTACTATTATTCTGGACAAGACTATTAAAATCATCATGCAGATCCTCATGAATATTGGGTTTTTCAGTATTTATTCTGTGTGCGTTGCCCTGTAACTGACCGGGAATTTTATCAAGGTTTTCTAACATACCCAAAACATCACCCCTCTGTTCTGGAATAAGAGTTTCTTTATATATTTTTCTTTCAGTACTTCTTCGAAGTTTATCACATTCACTTTCTAAATTAGAAATCTTAATAGTTAGGTCTTCAACACCTTTGTAATTTTTTAAAAAGAACTCTTTTATTAAACTTTCGAAAAGATTATTTATCTCTAAAATATTATTTAAAAATAAATTTATAGAATCAATTAGTTCTTTCTGGTTATTTTTATAAAAAGACACTTCTTATTGAGTTTCTTTTTGAATTTTATTTCTCATAAATGCCGATAAAGACTCGGATAAGACAACTAAAACTATAATGGAAACAATAATAGCCGAAACTCTTGCATACTCTAATTGCAGTACATTTCTTTTCAAGTACCATCCCATACCACCCGCTCCAAAAAAACCAATGATTGTTGATGCCCTAAAACATACGTCCCAAGTATAAATTAATATACCCGTAAATGCCGTTTTTACTTGCGGCCAAACCCCGTAAGCAAAAACTTGAAATTCATTTGATCCATTAGAACGTATAGTTTCAACTAATTTCATATTTACATTTTCTAATTCTTCAGAAAAAAGTTTTCCAAAAAAACCAATGCAATACATTGTAAGAGCCATTACACCTGCTAACATTCCAAAACCAACAATAGTTACAAAAAGTATGGTCCATATGGTTTCATGTATAGATCGCGAAAAAATAATTAAAAATTTTCCGATTGGATATGCAATTCTTTTGCTTGGGGTTATGTTTGCAGCTGCAAAATAAGCTAGAACTGAAGCTATAATGACACCAATAACCAGTCCTAAATAGCCCATCTGAACACTGTTTAAAATAGATTGTAGATAACCAGGGTCCAAAGCATATTCTAAATCAACAGGGTAATATCGATTTGCTATTAAGCTTCCAAATCGACCAAGAGCAGAAAAAAATCTCTCGAAATCTATACCAAGGTAAAGAAAGCACAAATAAATGACAAAGAAGAATAGACAAACTCCTACAAATTTTTTTGAAGTGTTATTTTGATAAATATCTTTCATAATCTAATTAATTTTCTTTCTTAAAAAGTGTGACAGAATTTCTCCAATAATAATTAATAAAAAAATAAAAATTATTACTGTTGTTACTCCTGGATAGTTAGACATGTGCATCTGTCTAAAAAAAGCTAGGCCTAAGCCACCAGCCCCTACCAATCCCATAATTGCAGATCTACGAATATTAATATCCCACTCGAAAATAATAGTTCCAATTACAGTAGGGAGTATTTGCGGTATAATTCCATAATACATAATATCAAAACCTGACCCTCCCGCTGCTCTAATTGCTTCTATCGGTTTTTTGTCAGCTCCTTCTATAGACTCCGAAATAATTTTTGAAATAAATCCTACTGATCGAAAGGCTAAAGCTAAAATACCTGGCAAAGCTCCAAGTCCAACAGCACCTACAAATATCAATGCCCAAATTATTTCGTGGACAGACCTACTTATGGTCATTAGAAATCTAGCAAATCCAAAACTGACCATTCCTAGAGGAGTTACATTTCTTGCGCCTAACCAAGCAACTGGCAAGGAAAGAAATAAACCTAGCATCGTACCCAAACAAGCCATTAAAAAAGTTTCAAAAGTTGGTACAATTAAATGTTTCATAATTGTAAAATCGAGACCAACAAAATAAGATAACTGCTCAAGTATTCCACCGCCTGAGCCAATTCGATGCCAATCAGTATCTAGAACAATAATAAAATAAACACTAAGAAAAATAACAACGATAAGAGTAATATAAAATATTATTTTCTTAATTATCTTTTTATAGTTTTGTTGCGAATAAGTATTTACATCAAGTGCAAATGATTCCATTATAAAACCTCATATTTATAAAGATCTTGAAGAACTTCACGCGTTAACTTATCTGTTGTATCGTCAAATTTTTTCTTACCATCTTGAAGGCCTAAAATTCTATTTGCAAATTGTTTTGCCAAATCAATATTATGAATATTACATAAAACAGGAATTTTTAATTCGTCTGCTATTCCCTTAATTAGCTCCATCATTTCGACGGCTATTTTTGGATCCAAACTTGATGTAGGCTCATCTACCAACATAATTTCTGGCTCTTGCATTAAGGCCCTAGCAATACCAACTCTTTGACGTTGACCGCCGCTTAATTGGTCAACTCTTTTATTTGCAAAATCTTCAAGACCCACCTTTGCAATCAAAGCAATGGCTCTGGCTATGTCTTTTTTATCGAACATTCTAAAAAGACTGGTAAAAGTATTCATATAACCAAGTCTTCCCGTTAGAACATTATCTATAACTGACATTCGATCTATTAAATTAAATTCTTGAAAAATCATTCCAATTTTTCGCCTTACAGATCTTAATTTTCTACCACTTAGATTGATAATGTTTTCCCCCTTAAATAAAACATTACCGCTATTAGCATCTGCTAATTTGTTAATACATCTAATTAATGAAGACTTCCCAGCTCCACTGGGTCCAATGATTGCGTAAAAGTCACTTTTGGCAACTGAAAATGAAATATCAAATAAAACTTGGGGGCCTCCCTTTTGATATGTTAAGTTTAAGTTTTCTACTTTTAATATTTCATTCATAAAATCCTATCTAGAGTATGCGTAGATTGTTAAATCTACGCATACTACTTATTTAATCAATTAACAGGAGAGTTAATTATTTCTTAGCTTTCTTTTTCTTAAACTCAGCTTTAGCTTTAGCTAAAGTTCTGATTACATCATAATCTTTGTCTGTCATTGGAACAAACTTAGATGATTTAAGATTAGCAAGAAACTTTGCAGCACTTGCATCGTTTCCAAGCTCTAGAAAAGTTTTTTTAATATTATCCTGAATATCCTTACAAAGCTTACCGCTGAATACGAAAGGATCTTGAGGAACTGAAGGTGATCTCCATAAAATATTAAAATCACTCAATTTTACTTTTCCTTTTGCAACTACGTTGTCAAATCGGTGACTTGCTACGAAGCCAGCATCGATTTTTCCACTATAGACTGCTAGAGTTGTAAGGTCATGACCACCTGTGTAAACAATTCGTTTCCAAAATTTGTCTGCATCAGTGTTCATAGAAGGTGCCCAAACTACTCTTGGAATTAAATCTCCAGAAGTACTTCCTGGATCAGCATGACCCACCGTAGCACCTTTTAGAGATTTTTGAGTTGTAAATTTTGATCCTTTTTTAGAAATCAAAACACTTTGGTAACCTGGTCCTTCATTTTGCATATATCCTTTTTTCTTAGCATATGTAGCAAATACCGTTATTGAAGGTTCTTTCTTTTTAGCAGTAATGTAACCATAAGGTCCTAATACAGCTATATCAACAAAACCTCCTATTAAAGCTTCTGCAACTGAAGCGTAAGAAGTTGGCATGTAAAATTCAATTTTTTTACCAGTATTTTGTTTTAATTTTAAAAGAACCGGTTTGTATAAGTCTAATTCAAAAGACGATTCTTCTGTTGGAATAATTGAAAATCTAAGTTGCTTAGGATTGCTACACTTAGCGGCATATGCGCTGGTACCAATCAAGCAAATTGAAATCAAAACTCCAATTTTTTTAATTATATTCATTATGTTTTCCCCTCTTTTGTTAATGCTTAACATTACATAACAAGTCTCAAGTTTCGACCAATATTAAAAAAAGATACCCCCTATCGAAAAAATAGAAATTTTATATTTGTCATAAAAAGTAAGAAATTAGACAAAAAATGAATAAAATTTACTAACTGTAGGTTGTGTGTGTGTCTTGAATCTTATAATTTTTGCGTCTGGCCCCAAACTCTAAATTAATAAATGAGTTTGTTATTTTTTCTGTAGTCTTTTATTTTGTCCGCATTCTTAAAAAAGCTTATTTTTTTGTTAGTGTAACCTCCTTGCTTAAGGCAAAAATCAATCTTAGAATTTTGAGCTGCATGATAATCATGTTCACTATCTCCTACGAATAAGGCATCTTTTTTATTTACCTTAAATTTTTTTACCACATTGTTTAATACACTTGGATGAGGTTTTTTAAATTTAAAAGTGTCTCCCCCTGCTACAAAATCAAAATATTTTTTTAAATCAGATTTTTGTAATACAATTTTAGTTAATTTTTCCAACTTATTAGAACAAACTGCTAGCTTGTAATTTTTCTGTAATTTTTTTAATAAATTTTTTATACCAGGATAAGGCTTGGACTTAACATAAACGTTTTTTTTATAATAAGAAAAAAAGTAATCATACATGTCTTGTTTTTCCTGGTTACTGGCTTTTACTTTTTGCATAGCTAATGATTTAATAATATTGCCCATAATTCCCTGACCAATAATACTTTTTACCTTGTGGTAGCTAATAGTTTTATAGCCAAATTTTTGCAAGGTAAGATTATTAGCTATTAAAATATCTGTTTGAGAATCCACTAAAGTTCCATCCAAATCAAATATAATTAGCTTCTTTTTTTTTAGATCCATTACAAAAACTTAATTTTTTTGGAATCTAAGAACATAGTTATTTTTTCTTTTGGATAGTAAATTTTTTTATCTACTTGTCCCCTCTGTTTATTTAATGTTAAACCTACTTTAATTAAAATTTACGTACAATAAGAAAAGAGAAATAAGAGTAAAACAAATTCTTATTCAAAAGAGGTTCTTTTTTGTCAAAAAAGGCTAAAATATAAAAAAATAATTTATAACCAGCACTTAATTTATTAATGAAAAAAAACTATTTACAAATCATAGGTTGTGGTGCCTCTCAGGGAGTTCCTACTCCAGATGGTGATTGGGGGAATTGTAAAAAAAATAAAAAAAATATTAGAACTAGAAGTTCCGTTTACTTAAGTCTTAATAATTACAAAATACTGTTTGATACCTCTCCTGATTTACGATTCCAGTTATTGGCACACAATATTACTGAAATTGATTATGTTTTTTTTACACACTCTCACGCCGATCATATATTTGGAATAAATGAATTAAGAACATTTTGGATAAAAAATAAAAAAAAAATTGATATTTTTTCAACTAAGCAATGTATTTTTTATTTAAAAAAATATTTTAGTTACCTTTTTAAGGATAACAAAAATTATCCTGCTGTCTTAAAAAGCAATATAATCAAAAGCCATATTAACATTGGTAATGGTAAGGATAAAATCAGAATAGAAAGATTGGATGTGAAGCATGGATCCACCAAAACTATTGGCTACAAAATTAATAATGATATTGCATATATCCCAGATGTAAAAACTATTCCTAAAAAAACCATAAAAAAAATAGTAAATATTAAATATTTAATAATAGATTGCTTTAGGACCAAAGAGCATAGCTTGCATGTTAATTTAATAGAAACCTTGGAATATATTGATTTAATCAATCCTAAAAAAGCTTTTTTAATCCACATGAGCAAAGATCTTGATTACAATAATTTAAAAAATAAATTAAAAAAATACAAAAATATTGAACCCTGCTACGATGGAATAAAATTTAATATCTAAATTTAGTTATGTACGAATTATTTTTTTTAATACTTGGTTTTGCTTTATCCTTCTTGTTTATCAAGTTTAAAAATAAAAATTTATTAAATAAAAATATTAGTGAAAAAAATCTTGAATCAAAAGATTTATTTAAAAATCAAAAAAAAATTTTAAATCAAATACCAGATCAAATTCTAGTAATAAATAAATTAAAAAACATAGTATTTGCAAACCAATCAGCTCTAAATAGATTTGGTGGAAATATAAAAGATTCTCATATTGCAGAAGTTATAAGAACATCTAAATTTTTAGATGGAATAGATTTTGTAATAGAAAAAAAAATACCCACTGTAGTAAAAACTGAGATTCAAACTCCAACCTACCAAGCTTATGAAGCAAATATTTTTCAAGCTCCAATTTTTGAAAATGAAAGATCTATCATTATATTATTGAGAGATTTAACTGAGATTTATAAAATTCAACAAATAAAGTCAGATTTTGTTGCTAATGTTTCCCATCAATTGAGAACACCTCTTCAGTCAATTAAAATGGGACTAGAAACTATTGATGACAAAGATTCTCAAAAAAAATTCTTACCTATTATGCTTCAAGAGGCATACCGGATGGAAAATTTAATTAAAGATTTGCTAATTCTTTCTAAAATTGAGCAGCAAGAGCATGTCAAACCAAAAGATATTATAAATTTAAATGAAATTATTAATTATGTAAAAAATTCTAACAAAGAATCTCTTGATAAAAAAAATATTACTCTTGATATTAATATTCCTGAAGACGCTACAAATGTGATTGGGGACAAAGATAAGCTAATAGAGGTATTTTCTAATTTAGTTGATAATTCTATCAAATACAGTGAGCCTCAAAAAAAAATTCATGTAGAAACCTATAAAAAAAATTCTCATCAAATTGAAATTGTTTTTAAAGACCAAGGAATTGGCATACCAAAAGATCTACTTCCTCGTGTTAGTGAAAGGTTTTTTCAAGCCGATCCTAAAAAAAGCCGAGTAGTAGGTGGTACCGGCCTTGGATTGGCAATTGCAAAACATATTATCATCCAGCACAGGGGAAATCTAAGGATTGAAAGTGAAGAAGGTATTGGGTCAAAGTTTATTATCAATCTCCCTTTGGCTAGCTAAACTTAAGTGTTGTCTAAAGAATACCCGGTGCTACGCACAGTTCGTATTAAGTCTTTTTTTCCTGGTAAATTAATTGCTTTTCTTAACCTCCTTATATGAACATCCACAGTTCTCAATTCAACATTAATAGAGTTTAGCCAAACATTTTCCAACAACTGCTCTCTTGAAAAAACTCTTCTAGGATTAGTGATAAAAAAATTAATCAATCTATATTCTGTTGGGCCCAAAATAATTTCCTGACTACCCCTAGAAACTCTTTTTTGCAAACGATCTACTTTCAAATCTTCAAAAGTAACTGAGTCTTCTATAGCTTGAGGTTTAACTCTTCTTAGCAATGCATTAATTCTTGCAACAAGTTCTGAATGACTAAAAGGTTTAACAAGATAATCGTCTGCTCCAGTATTTAATCCTAATACTTTATCTTCTTCCTGTCCCTTGGCAGTTAGCATTATAATAGGGATGAATTTAAATTTTTTATCTTTTTTTAGACTCCTGCAAATTTCAATACCCGATAAATCTGGAAGCATCCAATCTAACAATATCAAATCTGGCTCTATCTTTTTTATTTCCTTTAATCCTTCTTCGCCATTGTTAGAAATAATTACTTTGTAATTTTCTTTTTCTAAATTATATTTAACTAGAGTTGCAATCGAAGGCTCGTCTTCAACTATAAAAATTTTAGCCTTCATAATATAAGTTATTATTTTTGGTAATAATCACCTTCTACTAAATAATAAATATTTTCTGAAATTCGTCTAATATGGTCTCCGGCTCTTTCTAAATTTTTAGCGACAAACAAAAGATTGGTCGCAAACTCTAAATTTTTGTTGTCTTTTGATAAAAAATTTAAAATTTCCTTAATGGATAAATAAGTAAGCTCATTTACATTCTCATCCAATTTAATTACTTCAATCGCGCCCTCTTTTGATTTTTTAATATATGCATCTAATGTTTTGTTCAGTTGGTTTTTAACCGTATTGCCAAGACGCTTTAAACTATCTAACAATGCTTGAGATAAATCTTCAGGCAAAGGAACTATTTTTTTTGCACTTCCCTTTGCAAGATCTCCTATTCTTTCCAAGTCTTGTGAAATACGTAAAGCACTTATGGCAACCCTTAAATCAATAGCCATAGGAGCTCTTTTTACTAGTATAGTCATAATTTGGGTGTCAATTTTTGCTCTATACTCATTGATTTTTTTATCGCTTTGGACGATCCTGTCTACCGCATCTTTATCTAAAATAGTAATTGCATTCATAGAATCGGTAAGTAGCGACTCTGTTAGGCTTCCCATTTGAATTATACTATCATTCAAAAATTGAAGCTCTTCTCCGTAAGATTTTACAATATGTGTGTCATTCGTCATAAGTTTATCCAAATCTACCAGTTATATAATCTTGTGTCATGTTATTCGTGGGATTTTTAAAAATTTGCTCAGTAGTTCCTACCTCGATTACCTTTCCCATATGAAAAAAACCTGTTTTTTGTGAAACACGAACTGCTTGGGCCATGGAGTGCGTGACGATAACAATAGTAAAAGTTTTTTTTAATTCATCAATTAGTTCTTCAATTTTTGCTGTAGCAATGGGGTCTAATGCTGAGCAAGGCTCATCCATTAAAATAATTTCTGGATTAACAGATATTGCTCTAGCAATACAAAGCCTTTGCTGCTGACCTCCTGACAAGCTTGTTCCAGGCTCTTCTAGTCGATCTTTTACCTCATTCCATAATGCTGCTCTTTTCAAACTATTTTCTACAATTTGATCTAAATCATCTTTAGATTCGCCAATGCCATGAATTTTAGGACCATAAGATACATTTTCGTAAATACTTTTTGGGAAAGGATTTGGTTTTTGAAAAACCATTCCTACTTTTTCTCGAAGCTGAACTACATCGACGCCCGGATCGTAAATATTTTTATCATCTATTTGTATCTGACCTTCCATTCTACAAATATCAATCACATCATTCATTCTATTAATGCATCTTATAAATGTAGATTTTCCACAACCAGAAGGCCCGATTAGTGCTGTAACTTCATTTTGATTAATTTCTAAATTAATATCAAACAGAGCCTGTTTTTGTCCGTAAAAAACATTCAAATTATTTGATTTAATTTTAATTTTATTATCCATAATTAAATCCATTTTTTCTCAAACTTTTGTCTTGCATAAACTGCTATGGAATTCATCGCAATTAAAAAACCAAGTAACATCATAATTGTTGCTGAAGTTTTTTCAACAAAACCTCTTTCAGCTGATTCTGACCACAAATAAACCTGCACTGGTAAAGAAGAAGATGGATCCATTGGGGTACCAGGTACCTGCACTACAAAGGCAACCATTCCAATTAATAGTAAGGGAGCCGTCTCTCCTAAGGCTTGTGCTAAGCCAATAATTGTACCAGACAACGTTCCTGGCATTGCCAAAGGAACCACATGGTGCATCACGGATTGAACTTTTGAAGCCCCCACTGCAAGCGCTCCTTCTCTAATAGACGGTGGAACCGCTTTTAGAGATGCCCTACATGGAATAATAATTCTTGGTAAAGTCATAAGTGCCAATGTAATTCCTCCTACCAAAGAAGTAGATCGTGGTAATTCAAAAACATTAAGAAGAATACCTAAGCCCAAAAGTCCAAACACTATCGAAGGAACTGCAGCCAAGTTATTTATATTAATCTCGATAAAATCAGTAAAAGCATTTTTAGGCGCAAACTCTTCTAAATAAACTGCAGCAAGAAGAGCTATGGGAAAAGATATAATTAAACAAACTATAATACTAAAGAATGAACCCAGCATAGCACCTCCTATACCAGCAATTTCTGGATTTCTAGAATCTCCATTAGAAAAAAGATAATTATTAAAAATTTTACTAATTTTATTTTCTTTTAATAAAAAGTCATAAATTGTTAATTGAAAATTAGAAACTTTTCTTCTCTCTTCAGGAATATCTCTCGTGTAATTTCCTTTATGCATTTGATCTAAGTCCGATGCTGCTGTAATTTTAAAAAAAACCTTCTGGCCAATTAAATTTTGGTTAGACAGGATAAAATCTTTTACTTCATATTCAAAGTCTGAACTAAATAAGGTTAATAATTCTTTTTTTTCCTTAGTGGTTATTGCAGGATATATTTTTAAAATGTGCTGTTGGGCAAAGTCATAAAAATCTATATTTTCAAAATCTTCCTTGGTAGGTTTTTCAGGTAAGTTTAATTTTTCTTTACTAAGATCCAGCTCCAACTGAATAGCTGTTTTAACAAATGCTCCCGATCCTTCAGAAAAAACTTTAAAAACTAAAATCCCAACAAAAAGTAAGGCAGCACATACAGATATAATTCCATAAGCTTTAAATCTTTTTTCTGCAGAATATCTTTTTTTTAATCTTTGTTCTTTAGTCATATTTTTCTCGGTATTTATTTACCGCTCGTAGAGCAATAAAATTTAAAATTAATGTCATAACAAACAAAGTTAGTCCCAAAGCAAAAGCAGCTTGTGTTTTTGCACTGGTAAATTCTTGGTCTCCAACCAAAATCATAACAATTTGTGTAGTGATGGTAGTAGTTGAATCTAGTGGATTAATAGTCAGTTTAGCTGCTAATCCTGCGGCCATCACCACAATCATGGTCTCTCCAATAGCTCTGGATACAGCCAGTAAAATTGATCCAATAATTCCTGGAAGAGCCGCTGGTAATACTACTTTTTTAATTGTTTCTGATTTCGTAGCACCCAATGCATAAGATCCTTCTCGTAGTGATTGAGGAACTGCATTGATAACATCATCTGATAATGAAGAAATAAAAGGAATGATCATTACACCCATTACCAAACCTGCAGCAAGAGCGCTCTCAGAAGAAACAGCTAACCCTAAAGATTCTCCAATAGTTTTGATAAAAGGCCCTACCGTTAAAGCAGCAAAAAAACCATACACCACCGTTGGAATTCCAGCTAAAATTTCAATAATTGGTTTTCCAAACTTCCTTACACTAGGAGTTGCATATTCAGCTAAGTAAATCCCAGAAAACAAACCTATCGGTACAGACACACACATTGCAATAAAAGCAATAAATCCAGTTCCAGCAAATAATGGAACCGCTCCAAAAGCCTTGCTCAATTCTTTTGCTTCTTTTGCACTTAGAGCTACTGAAGTATCGCTCACAAATGCTTTTTGTGGACTCCAGCCAAGACCAAATAAAAAATCAAAAAAATTAATTTGCGAGAAAAATTTTATACTTTCTAATAATAGTGAAAAAATAATTCCAGCAGTAGTTAATACGGCGACAACGGAACAAGAGATTAATACAATCTTAAAAATAAACTCCACACCTTCTCTTGCATGGGTATTATTTTGAATTTTCTTGTAAGCAACCAAGGCAAAACCAATAACCAGGGTTAATACTAAAACAACTTTTGCACTCTGGGCTATAGAAAGAAAATGACCATATTGTTCAGCTCCTTTTTTTATTTGCTCGCTAGCAATACCAGTAAAATTTCCGAAGTAAAATGCCTTAATTTTTTGATATATTAAATTTAGTTGATCAGGATCAATAGAGTTAATTGAAATTTTTTCTAAACCGCTAATAATTAAGTATTTAACAATGAATGGTTCAAAAATAGACCATAACAAAATAATTAAGAGAGCTGGCAACGCACACCATAAAGATAAATAAAAACCATAAAAATGAGGTAGCGCCTTGGGTTTAAATTTTTGTGAATATGCAATTTTTTTAATTTGAGATTTTCCGAAGAAAAAGCAGGAAAAACTAAATAAGGCTATAAAAACTAATATTAATATATTCATATTTTCCTAACCCTTAAAATATTAAGAGCCAGAAATTTTCTGGCTCTTAATCTTATTAACTAAATTACAAGCAACTAGCTTGCAAAACTTACATTTTGATGTTGATAAGTTTCGTAGCTGAGTTTCTTGTGATTTTATATTTGTCGTTACTCAAAGGTACTAAACCAATGTCGGTTAGATAGCCTAAATTTCCCATTGCTTTCTTGGAAGTAAATTCATTTAAGAATTCCTTAATACCAGGAACAACACCGATGTGAGCTTTTTTTACGTAGAAAAAAAGAGGTCTTGCTATTGGGTAAGAGTAATCTTGAATGCCTTCCAACGAAGGTTTTACTCCATTGATAGAGGCAGCTTTAATTTTATCTTTATTTCCAATTAAGTAACTATAGCCAAATAAACCAAATAATTCTGGATCAGCTGCAAGCTTGTTTACAATCAAAGTATCATTTTCACCCGCTTCAATTGCCAAACCATCTTCTCTAAGTTTTGGACAACCTTTTTTTGCATCTTTTCCTGCAAGCTCTTTATAAGCTTTTGAACAACCTTTGCCCATAACCAATGAGTTCCAAGCATCTCTTGTTCCTGAAGTTGGGGGAGGAACCATAATTTTAATTCCAAAATTTGGAAGTGACTTATCTATATCGCTCCATTTTTTGTAAGGATTAGCAACTATCTTTCCATTGATATCAACATCATGTGCTAAAGCTCTCCAAAGTTGCTCTTTAGTAAAATTTGCATCTTTTGCTTTTAAAGAATGTGAGAATACAATTCCGTCATTACCTACAACAATTTCAATAATATCATTCACACCATTTTTAGCACAAAGAGCTTTTTCTTTAGATTTGATAGCTCTTGATGCATTAGTAACATCTGGATGTTGCGTTCCAACACCTGAGCAGAATAATTTCATTCCACCACCAGTACCTGTGCTTTCAACAACTGGAGTTTTAAATTTTCCGCTTTTACCAAATTTTTCAGCAACAACAGTTGCGTAAGGATACACTGTGGACGATCCTACAATTTGAATTTGATCTCTTGCTGAAGCGGCAGAAGTTATGCCAAGCCCCAAAACAAAAGCTGCAATAAACTTTATTTTATTCATTTGTTATTTTTCCTTTTTTTAATTGTTTAATTGCAGTTTAAGTAATTTGTATTTGGAACAATTGTGTTACAGAATTGTTAAAGTTTTATGACAAAAGCAAACTTTATAGTTGTATTAAAAATCTGTTTACTTGAAAAACCCATGTATATTGGGGCCTATAAGACTATCGTTGTAAATATTTTAAAAAACAGAGAACTTAATATAAGTAATGACTATACGATTAAAGTAATTCCGAGAATCACTGCTGCAACTAAAATCAAAAATACTACAACAGCTTTACTAAGAGGTAGGCTTGATAAATTCATTAAAATTCTTTTCCTATTATATTGTCCATACTTAATTTGCTTCCGCCTTTAATAGTAATAGCAACCATGACTACTAACCAAAACAATGGGTATTCATATCCACCCTTAACCCACAAAAATCCACTTGGCAAATGTATATAAAAAGTAGCCACGGCAAGAACACCAATTAGTTGTGCAGACATTAATCTTGTAAACAATCCAAGGGCTACACAAATACCGCCCACCAACTCGATCAAACCAACATACCAAGCTAAAATTAAAGCAGGCTCTAAACCAGCACTTGCAAAAAATTGGGTAGTTCCCTCGATTCCTCCGAACACTTTTCCATATCCATGAGGTATCATCATGGCCCCAGCAACAAATCTGATCATAGGATATGCTAGAGGTTCTAACGCTTCATAAATGGGGTCTAAGAATCTGAATATTCTTTTAGACGTTCTGTGTACAATTGGGTCCATATATAATCATAACAAAATCTAAATTAAAAAACCAACTCTTTCTACAAACCAAAACAAGCCAATGAGTGCGATGATCGCAGACAGTGGGTTGGTTAGATAATTTCGATACCATTTTTTTTGACCAAACCAAAATCCGATCGATACAAAACAAATAAAAATAACCAGCAATTGGCCAATTTCTACTCCGATATTAAAAGAGACCAGGCTCGTTATAAAATAGCTTTCCGCCACCCCAATTTCATTTAAAATTCCTGCAAATCCAAGACCGTGCAGTAGCCCAAAAATAAACACCAATATGGGTCTCCATCTAGTTAGGTCTTTAAGAAAAATATTTTCAATGGCAATATAAACAATTGAGATAGCGATGATGGGCTCTACTATAAAAGCAGGAATGACTATAATCTTCATAACTCCTAAAAAAATAGTTACGGTATGGGCAAGAGTAAAAGCTGATACTTGCCAAATCAAAGGTCGTAGTCTGGTCGATAACAAAAACAATCCCACTACAAATAAAATATGATCTAAGCCTTTGGGTACAATATGTTGAAAACCAATAATGATATAATCTTGAACTACACTTAAAAAAGTTTGTTGTTGATTGGTAGAAGTTGAAAAATTAGCAGTATCTCCATTTTGTAAATATTTGGTGAATAGCTCCTCTCTATCTTTATTAACCCTAAGAACAATAGAGCCATAAAAAGGGTCCCAACGAAATTGTAACAAAGGATTGCTAGAAGAAAAACTACCCCTGACTACAATTTCTGTTTCTCTGGCCAAAGAAACATCACCAACTTCACTTATCTGTATATCGTGATCTTTAAATGCAATTTTATCATTTCCATTTAGAAAATGAATATTTTGAAAAAAAGAGGATCTAATTTTTTGATATTCTTGCCGCAAAAGCTCTGGTGTATATCTTCTTAATTGTTCATACCGCTCTGAATTCTTTGATTCATTTGTATTGTCATGATTAGGATCTACTTCAGAGATAATCGATTCTAAATTTAGCTGAATCTTAAGTTCATAATGTATCTCTGATGGTTTAGAAGTTAATTCTAAATTGGCAATAGCCGGCTTCAATTCATGACTAAATGCAAATTGACAGAGACTGAAAAAAATAATTAAAGAGCGTATTAACATTTAAGTAATATATAATTAAGTAATGAACCATTTTCTAGCTAAATTAACTGTTGTCCTTTTATTTAGTTCTATCTCTCTAACCAGTTCTGCGCATGAACTATGGCTAGAACCTGAGGCTTTTATCACACAGCCTAATTCTAAACTAAATGCACATATTAAAGTTGGCCAAAAATTTAATGGGGACAAGTTTCCTTACCTTCGTTCTGAAACAAAAAGTCTAAAACTTTTTTTAGAACAAAAATCAATTACCCTACAACCTAGAGATGGAGATTATCCTGCTATTCAATCTTTATTAGAGGAATCTGGTTTACATGTTCTATCCTATGAGTCTGCTCCAGAAAAAGTTGATTATAAAAATTTTGAAGTATTTAAATCCTTTTTACAAGATGAGGGACTTTGGAAAAAATGGAGTAAAGAAAATCCTGATTTTATTAATTCTGATATTAAGGAAACCTACACCCGGTATGCTAAATCTCTTATTCAAGTTGGTGCTAAGTCGGGCGAAGATTTTAATACAGGTCTTCTTTTTGAATTAATTGCATTAAACAATCCTTATGGAAGTGAAAACAAAGTTGATGTTCTTTTGCTTTATAAAAACAAACCTTTTCCCAATTCACAAATTACTATTTTTAATAAAACTAAAAATGAAACTACAATTAGCAAAATTAGAACTAATAATGATGGCAAGGCAACTATTGCTCTTGAAAAAAAAGGAGCTTTTTTAATAAGCGCAGTACATTTTAAAAAATCAGAAATCAAAAATGCTGACTGGCATTCTTTGTGGGCCAGTTTAACCTTTAAAAAATAAAGTTGGTGCGCTCGAAGGGATTCGAACCCCTAACCTTCTGATTCGTAATCAGACGATCTATCCAGTTGATCTACGAGCGCTACTTGATTTCTTAGCTAATAACATAGTCAGAAGAATGTTTCTAGTAAGCGTTAGTTATGATTTCAATTATATAGTTATTTGTTAGTCTGCATTTATGACCAAGCCGATAATTAGAAAATGTGAAAAATGTAAAATCGAAAACGAAACAGTTTATGCTAATTTTTTACTATACGGTTTTATGATCTGCGATTCTTGTAAAATTTCTGAGACTATTTTCCCCGTTTAATTTTTTAAAGATTGCCCACAAATAAACAAATTTGTGTTTACTATAGTATTCTTTTAAGATTTATTACAACGACACTTAAGCAAATTATAAATGACCCAATTATTTAAAATTCTTTTTACGACTATAACCCTGAGTTCTTTTTGCTTAACTGCCAACTCTATCTCTGCTGAATATTTTACTATTGGATCGGGCGCTTCTAATAAAATTAACTTTGTATTAGGAAATGCGATCTGCAAAATGATAGGAAAGTTACCATCTGCAGAACATGGCACAGGTAATAATTCTAAATCCTATCGTTGTACAGCACCGTCGACTGGCTCTGCTTCTTTTAATTTAGATCAAGTTCAGGAGGAAAATTTTCAATTTTCTTTTGTAAGATCTGACAAAGTTAACGCTGTATTTTCAGAGCAAGCGTCTGAAACCATTAAGCCCTTCAAAGAAATTAGATCCGTTTTTTCTACTAGTCCTTATATTTTTCAAATTGTCACTAGAAAAAAGTCAAACATTAAAGATTGGAAATCTTTAAAGGGGAAAAAAATACATATAGGAAAAGAAGGATCTGTTGAGAGAAAAACTTTTGATTTGCTCATGGATGCCAACCGAGTAAATAAAAGTTTTTTTGGAATTACCTTAGAAGACGGCAATGTATTTAAAGCAGACGATATTTGTAATAATAAGTTAGATGCCGCGGGTCTTATAAGTACAGTTCCTAACCTAGAGATAGAAAAAGCAATAACTAAATGTGGGGCTTCTGTTTTGGATTTAAAAGATTCTAACCTGAACTATATCATAAAAAATAATACTTATTTTTCTTTAATAGAAATTTCTAAAGATACCTATAAAAACAAAGAAAAGATTCGGTCTGTTAGCTTTGTCGATAATTTAATTACTCACTCTAATGTTCCTGAAGATACTGTTTATCATTTAGTCAAAGCTGTATTTGAAAACTTTTCTGACTTTCAAAAAGAACATGAAGCATTCGCTAAATTAAATATTCAACAAATGATTAGACAAGGAATTGCTGCACCCTTGCATCCTGGTGCCATTAAATATTATAAAGAAAAAGGATGGATGTAGTTATTTGATATTTAGTTAATAATATCAAAACTATCCAAATATTTATCAGAAATTGTAAGCCCCAATCCAGGCTTGTCATCCTCTAAATTGATAAAACCATTTTTAGGAGCAGGGTCTCCTTCAAATATATAATAGAAAAGTTCATTTCCAATCTCCACATCGTGCACTGGGAAGTACTCTGAAATAGGACAATTCACATTGGCCATAGTTAAATGATAGTTATGCATCTGTCCTGCGTGAGGAACTACTGGAACTTGATAAGCTTCCGCTAAAGCATTTATTTTTTGTGCGGCTGTTATTCCGCCCACTCTATTAGTATCGTACTGAATATAACTGACTGCTTTCAAATCTAACAGTTGTTTAAATCCAAACAATGAAAATTCATGTTCTCCCCCAGAGATGGGAATCATGTTCATATTATTTAACTCAGCATACCCGTGAATATCATCTGCAATGACTGGTTCTTCTAACCATCTCGGATTAAATTTCATTAGCTTGGGCATCATTTGTTTGGTGTAATCCAGATTCCATCCCATATAACATTCAAGCATAAGATCTGTATCGTAACCAACGACTTCTCTTACCGCCTCTACTAGTTCTAAGTTTTTTTTCATACCTGAAATTCCATCTTTGGGTCCCCATCCAAATCTCATTTTAAACATGGTAAAACCTTCTTTGACATACTTCTCTGCTTCTTGCTGAAGATCTTTAATTGGTTGGCTGTACAGCTTAGAAGCATACACAGGAATTTTTTCTTTGGTTCTACCGCCTAATAATTTAAAAACAGGTTTCTTGGTGATCTTTCCAATCAAATCCCAAATAGCAATATCGACTGCAGAAATTGCTGTCATGCCAACTCCTTTTCTTCCCCAAGCTAATGTTCTTCGATACATTTTTTCCCAAAGATAAGCATAGTCAAAAGGGTCCTCATTAATTAGCAATGGTTTTAAATATAAATCGATTGTTTTTTTTACAATCTGAGGCGCCAAGGCTGCATTACCAATTCCTACGATACCGTCATCTGTTTCTATTTCACAAACAAGCCATTCATGAAATCTAAATGACCCCATATTGTCACCACGCTCATAAAGTAAATCTGAGGCGTTAGTACAAAAGTTTTTCTGAGGAGGGACAGTTTTCCCCTTCCACTGGTAGACGGTCGTTTTAATATCTTTAATTTTTGTCATTCATTAAACCGTGACTCATATCTAGAGCTATTTGAAAAGAATTTATTGTAGGCTCCATATTAGCAATATTTTTATCTGTGATATCAAATGCAGTTCCATGTGCAGGTGTTGTGACTGGAACAGATAGTCCCCCCGAAACTGTTACTCCTCTATCAAAACCAAAAGCTTTAAGTCCACACTGTAAAGCATCGTGATACATACCAATAATACAGTCATATTCTTTGTTCTTAAAAGCAGTAATAAAAGAAGTATCGCATGGCAAAGGTCCTCCCGCATTAATTCCCATTTTTTTAGCTTCCTCAATAGCTGGGATAATTTCATCTTTTTCTTCCGTACCAAATTCTCCATGAGGATTTAGTGCTTGAACGGCTACTCTTGGATTTTTCATGCCACTCATTCGTAAAGTTTTATCAATTAATTTTATGGGTTTTAAAATATTTTCAATAGTGATGTTTTGTGCAACATCTTTTAATGGAATGTGAGAAGTGACGCGAGCGGTCCAAAAATTATCTACCACATTGAATTCGCAACAAAACTCTTTCATCCCTAGTTTCTCTTGCATAAATTCATGTTCATCATTGTATTTGCATCCCCCTAAAATTAAACTAGTTTTATTCATAGGTCCAAAATTGATAGCGTGTATTTTTTTGGCTTTCGCTAAGTCAAGTGCATAATCTAAGCTTTCTAAAACACTCGCACCCGATTCTGCATTAGCTATTTTTTTTTCATACGTTCTATTTTTACCATTCGTAATATCTATAAAAAATTTAGAACCTTTGCTAAAATCTACTTCATCAAAATTTTTTGCAGGAATTAAATCAGTTTTTACTCCTGAAGTTTTTTCTCCATCTTCTAAAATGCTTCTTTCACCAATTAAAATACAATTTGCTTTGTCTGTTATTTTGTCTGCGAGCAATTTTGATACTAATTCAGGTCCAATTCCAGATGGGTCTCCTAGTATGATACCTATAGTTGGTTTATTATTCATTGTCTGTGAAGCCTTTCTTTTTTTTAATATTGTGAGTTTATTATATTTTCTTACTTTTCAAAATACTTATCGGTGATTTTATAATGGCCAATTAACGCATTTACTGCTTTATTCTCATCTCTTTTTAAAACATACTTTAATATATCCCCATGCTCTGTATTCACTGGACGTTGATGATAAGATTTTTTTTTCTTAATTAACATAAACCTAAATCTTAAGTTTAAATCATAAAGTTGCTCACAAAATTTAAATAAATATTCTGACTGACATCTGCTGATTAAAGTCATGTGAAATTTCTTATGTATCATCTCCCAAGAGTTGGGATTAGAAGGATCGTATTCTTCTTTCCAGTCCCTTTTTTCCATTCTATGACATAAAATAATCAATTCCTCCTCCCATGCATCAATATTTTTCTTATTCTGCATAGATTTTCTAAAAGCTACCTCTTCCATCCATAGTCTTGTTTTTAAGATTTCTTTAAAATCTTGGATGGTTGAGTCTGTTGCAACAAATCCTTTCTGATCTATTTTTTGAACTAAATTGTCGGCAACTAACCAAGTTAAAGCTTCTCTAATTGGAGTGGAGCCAACATTATAAATTTTTTTTAAGGAATCGATTTTTAATTTTTCTCCTGGCTTTAATTCACCATTGATTAAAGACTTTTTAATTTGGTTATAAATCTGTGTAATAAATGAAGTAGTTTTTTCTGCAACTTCAGGATGAAGTTTTATAATTTCAGCATTTTTTTTAGTGTTGTTAAGTTCCATAAAAAATATCGTTTTTTTGTTGATTTTATATTTATAATCGTTTTTAATCAAACTAATTAAAAACTAAAACGGGGAGTCAATAATGATAAAAAAGAAACTACTCACAATAGTGCTGGCAGCTCTAGTAATGGTTCTAGATATGCCAATTACTGAGATGAGTGCAAAGGCTGGTTCACATAGTAAAAAAGCGATCCAAGCTATAACACATGCAGGTTTTGGTGGTGGAACAGATGTAACTACCAGAATGATGCTATTAAGAGCTCGAAGAGTTCTGAAACAAGATATGCAATTAGTAAATAAAAAAGGTGGCGGTGGTGCTGTGTCTATGGACTACATGATGTCATTACCTGCTGATGGTCAGCATACTTTAACATGGACAACAGGTCATGCTGTTTCTATGGCTTTAGGAAAAACTAAAGTGAAGCTAAGTGATATGCAACCTTTGGCTAGAGGAACAGATGATCCTCAGTTATTTGTTGTTAGTTGCAAATCTAAATTTAAAGACGGAAAAACTTTTGTGAAAATGCAAAAGAGCAAGTCTTTTTCTTATGGAACAACTCACACAGGTGGAATTGATGACGTAAGTGCAATTGCTTTTACTAAAAAAGGAAAATTAAAAGATCCTAAAATCGTTGCTTATAAAGGTGTGGCTCCCATTAAAACAAACCTAATCAAGGGTGATATTGATGTGGGTGTTTTGAATTTAGGAGAAGCATTAACTGAAATCAACGAAGGTAAACTTTGTGTTGCTGTTGTGTTAGCTAAAAAAAGAATGGCTAAGCTTTCAAAAGTTCCAACAGCTACTGAGTTAGGAATACCTGTTGCACTATCTACAGTTCGTGGATTTGTAACTAAAAAAGGTGTTTCGTCTGAACGAGCTAAAGAGCTTGAAAACGGAATGCTAAAAGCTATGGGTCATAACTATTACAAAAATTTCTTAACAGAAATTGGTTTAGACCAGACTAGTGTAGTTGGTGCAGACGAGTGGGGCAAGCAAATGGAAGATATGCTTAAAGAAATGACCGCTCAACTAAAAGCATTAGGTTACATAAAATAAACCCAACTATATTCTCCCATGAATAAAGTTAAGGTACTTAAAAAGGGCAGATTTAATGCTGCCCTTTTTTCTTTAAACCCAGAATTTCTTTTATTATTATTTATATATTTATTTTGTATTGCTACTTATACGTCTTCTTTATATTTCGATGAAGTTCCTCCTATTTTAATGAGAGGAATTCAGCCAGCTACTTTCCCAAAGGGATTGATTGTATTGATTGCCTTTCTAAACTCTATTTTAACTTATCTCTATTTTACAACCAAGACAACTTCTAACAAAAATCTTCCTCGTATATTTTACAAAACTATTTTTGGTCTATTTGTATTTGTGTTTGTCTCTCATTTTATAGACTTGTTTCTTGCTCTAATTATTTTTTCTTTTTTAATTTCCTCTTGGTGGGGAGAAAAAAATATATTATTAATTTTATCTCTTTCTATTATATTTCCAATAGTAGTATTTGTCTTATTCGAGGTGGTACTTGGCCTAAGGTTTCCTTCTGGAATACTAACTAACCTGTACTATAACTAACTACTTATGACTGAAAACTTTCTTTACATGCTTGCGCCTATCATGAATGGTAAAATATTTTTAATTTTACTTTTGGGAACATTGTTTGGTTTGATTTTAGGAGTTTTACCAGGTCTAGGTCCTACTACCGGTGGTGCATTAATATTACCTTTTACTATGACCTTAGAACCTCTTTCAGCAATTATTTTACTCACTTCTATTTATTGTGCTGGAACATACGGTGGAGCTATTACTGCAATATTAATTAATACCCCCGGCACTCCTGCTGCTGCTGCAACATGCTTGGATGGATATCCACTGGCACAAAAGGGAGAGGCTGCAAGAGCTTTGGGTATGGCAACTTTTGGCAGTGCCTTTGGAGGAATTTTTAGTGTGATAGTGCTAGTATTATTTGCTCCGATTTTAGCAAATATTGCTTATGAATTTGGTCAACCTGAATATTTTGCCTTAGCTATTTTTGGCCTAACTATGCTGGCTTCTATTGGAGAGGGAAGTCCAGTTAAAAATTTACTGGCAGGAGCTTTTGGTATTTTGTTATCAACTGTTGGAAAAGACATTATGACCTCCGTTGACAGATTCACTTTTGGAGTTGGTCAATTGACGGAAGGGATTGGTTTTATTCCAGTCGTGGTTGGTCTTTTTGCAATAAGTGAGATGTTAGTTCAATCAACATTAACTAATCAAATTTTTAAAAGAGTTGCGATGAAAGCTGTAAAACTTCCTACTAAAGAAGATTTTAAATATTGTTTTAAAACAATTTTACGTTCTTCTGGAATTGGTTCGTTTATTGGAATCTTGCCAGCAGAGGGTGGAACCGTTGCTTCATTGATTGGATATTCAGAAGCTAAAAGATGGTCTAAGAATCCTAGCAAATTCGGTAAAGGTGCGATCGATGGGATTGCAGGTGCAGAAACGGCTAATAATGCAGCGACAGGCGGAGCGATGGTTCCTACTCTTGCCTTGGGAATTCCAGGCAGCGCAACGACAGCGGTTATTTTAACAGGAATGATTATTCATGGATTAAGACCGGGTCCAGACCTATTTAAAGAACAGCCGGAGTTTTTGTATGGGATTTTCGGATCAATGTTTTTTGCAAATATTTTATTTTTTATTATGGGATTTTTTGGAGCAAAACTATTTGCAAGAATTACACTAATTCCAAGTAGATTATTATGGCCCATGATTTTTGTACTTTCTGTATGTGGTACCTATTCTCTCAATCAATCTTTTTCCGATGTATTGCTTATGATTATTTTTGGAGTCATTGGATTTGTTTTGAGAAAATTTGGATTTTCCGTAGTTCCTATAATCATTGGTTTAATTTTGGGACAATTAGTTGAACTTACATTGAGACAGTCTTTAGTTATTTTTGATGGAAACTATTTATTATTTTTTACAAGACCGATTGTAGTTACGTTCTTTGTATTATCTGTCATTGCTTTGTCTTTTCCATATTTAAAAAAGAACAAACAAAAAAATAAACTAAAAGGAGAAATATGAAGTTATTAAGAGTAGGAAATGTGGGCAAAGAGAAGCCAGCCCTATTGCATGAGGGTAAAATAAAAAGTTTAGAAGAGCATATTTTAGATTTGGATCCAGCGACAATAAATTTTGATACTTTAGACAAGTTAAAAAAAATTGATGTATCGAAACTTCCTGACTTAGATTCTAATCAAAGAATTGGACCTTGCGTTAAGAACCCTGGCAAGTTTATTGCGATTGGCTTAAATTATTCTGATCATGCTGAAGAATCAGGCATGGCAATTCCCAAAGAGCCTATTATATTTCATAAAGCCACCAGTTCTATTGTGGGGCCCAATGATAATGTAGTTATGCCCAAAGACTCTAAGAAACTTGATTGGGAAGTAGAAATCGGATTTGTTATTGGAAAAGAAACCAAGAATATCACAGAGCAAGAAGCCTCTGACCATATATTGGGATATTGCATTGTGAATGATGTTAGTGAGAGAGAGTGGCAAATAGAAAGAGGTGGTAACTGGACTAAAGGAAAATCTGGGGATACATTTGGTCCCATTGGTCCTTACCTGGTAACCAAAGATGAAATCAAAGATATTAATAATTTATCACTTCAGTTGGATGTAAACGGAAAAAGAATGCAAACAGGCAATACCAATAAAATGATTTTTAATTTTAATTTTATTTTATCTTATTTGAGTAATTTTATGTCTTTACAGCCAGGAGATATTGTTACCACAGGAACACCGCCTGGAGTGGGAATGGGAATGAAGCCACCAGTTTTTCTCAAAAGAGGAGATAAAATTACCCTAGAAGTAACAGGGCTAGGAACACAAAATCAAACAGTTGTTTAAGAAAGGAAAAAACATGAATCAAATTAATTTAAAAGATAGAACTGCCATTGTGACCGGAGGTGCTCAAGGATTTGGGCTTGCAATTACAGAGCGGTTTTTAGAATCTGGTGCAAACGTTATCATGTGGGATATTGATGAAGATACTACTGGCAAAGTTTTAAAGGAAAAGAATAACCCTAAACTTTCTGCTGCAAAAATAGATGTGACTAATTTTGATCAAATTTCTTCTGAAATTGAAAAAATTTCTCACCAAACAAAGATTGATATTTTCGTAAATAATGCTGGCATCACAGGGAAAAATGCAACAGTTTGGGATTATCCTATTGATGAATGGAAGAAAGTTTTAGATTTAGACCTAAATGCAGTTTTTTATTGCTGCAAGGCAATCGCTCCACATATGATTAAAAATAATTTTGGAAGAATTGTTAATATATCTTCGATTGCTGGAAAAGAAGGAAATCCGAATGCTAGTGCTTACAGTACTGCAAAGGCTGGGGTCATTGGATTGACTAAGTCATTGGGAAAAGAATTGGCTGACAAAAATATTGCAGTCAATTGTATTACCCCTGCGGCTGCAAAAACAAGAATTTTTGACCAAATGACCGAAGAGCATATTAATTATATGCTTTCTAAAATTCCTAGAAATAGATTTGCTAAAGTCGAGGAGCTAGCCTCTTTAGTTGCTTGGTTAGCCAGTGAAGAGAATTCTTTTTCTACTGGTGCGGTATTTGACCTGAGTGGCGGAAGAGCAACTTACTAATAATCGATTTTACAATAAGCTTCTCTAAGAGTAATAATAAATGCTATGCATTGGATTGCTGCCACTATTATTGCTGCTTTTTTTCAAAACTTACGCTCTAGTCTTCAAAAGAGCTTAAATGATCAGATGTCTTTAATGGCATCCACTTACGTTCGATTCGTATTTGCGCTTCCCTTTTCTGCTTTGTTATTTTTTGGATATTTTAAAGATTTAAATGTAGTTTCCGACGCTTTATCCAATAATACCTTCCTTGGCTATGTTGTTTTGGGATCCTTATCTCAAATTATATTTACCTTTATATTTCTTTACTCTTTTAAATTTTCTAACTTTGTTGTGGGAACTACATTAAGCAAAACAGAGGTCATACAAATAGCTTTTTTAGAACTCATAATATTAAATGATCATCTATCTGGCATAGTCATTTTAGGAATTATAATATCTACTATTGGTGTTATTATTTTTTCGGTAAAGGACTTAAACTTTTTTTTAAAAAATATCTTATCAAAGTCTACCCTATTAGGAATTTTTTGCGGCTCTCTACTGGCTTTAAGCATTGTCTCTTTTCGAGGAGCTACTCTGTCGTTAGAAAATCTAACTTCTAATTTTGAAATGGCGATCACAACCCTATTTGCCTCTACTTTTGTTCAAACTATTTTTGTATCTTGTTACTTGGCAATCAAAGAAAGAGATCAGTTTAAAAATATATTAAACAATAAATACAAAAGTGTTGCAGCAGGATTTTCTGGGTTTATAGCAACTCTTTTTTGGTTCTATGCATTTTCTTTAACCCAAGCATCTATGGTAAGAGCTTTTGGTCAAATTGAACTATTCTTTAGCTACTTATCTTCACGATATTATTTTAAAGAGAAGATTAAGCTGATTGAAATAATTGGAATTACAGTTTTTGTAATAGGTATTCTTGTTATCTTAATAACAAAATAGAGCCCATATGCAAAAACATATGGGCTCTATTAAACAAAAAAAGCTAACTTGTGGGAGTCAAAGTAAAAAGTGAGGCAAAAGAAGAAACCAAAGCAGAACTTAAATTACAAATTCTCATAGCCAGAAATTAAAATAATTTATCAAATAAGAACAATGCTATTATAGAATAGCAGGTAAATGATTTAGGAATAAACAAAACCCCAGATTTAAAGTCCGGAATGTTTAAAATGCATATCTCGAAAATAGATATCTAACTTTTTTTTAAATTAAATGCTATTAATTTAGAATTAAATTCTTCTGCAAGTTTAAAAAGTTTTTTTCCTTGTTCCGTAAGTTTTATTCCTCGAATATCTCTTTTAAATACTTTAAATCCAATTTTTTTTTCTAATTGGATGACATCTCGGCTTAAGGTGGATTGTGATTTGCCAAGTATTTGTGCAGCAGCTGTGAAACTTTTATTGCCGCAAATTTGTGTAAATACTTGTATTCTTCTCCAATCCATACTGATCAAAATATCTTAATCAAATTTTTAAACGAAGAGTTATTTGAGCTTGTGAGCTATGATGAAAATAGCTAGCTAAAAAATGAATAGGCCCGTAAAAATTTACGGGCCTATAATTATACCAACTAACTTGAGAGGTAATTAGTCTTTGATAGCGTATGCTCTTACTCCGATTTCAGAAACATCTGTTCCTTTTTTCTGAGCTTCATCACTAATTCTGATACCAGTCGTTGCTTTTAAGATAGACCAGACAATAATGGATGCGATGAACATAAACACTACTACTGAGAAAGTTCCTAAGAACTGAGTAGCAAATGATGTATCTTTATTGGTAATGGGCACTGCTAAAGTTCCCCAAATTCCTGCGAATAAGTGAACTGGAATAGCTCCCACAACATCATCAATTTTTAGTTTATCAAGTAATGATGTGCCAACTACCACTACTGCTGCACCGATACCACCGATACAAATAGCTGCAATTGGAGATGGCGCTAATGGTTCTGCAGTAATTGCAACTAAACCACCTAATGCTCCATTAAGCATCATGATTACATCAGTTTTTCCACCGACAAATCTGGTAATTAATGCATTCACCATTACACCAGCTGCTGCTGCTAAGTTTGTGTTGATAAAAATAGTAGAGATTGCAGAAGCATCGGCAAACGTTCCAAGTGCTAACTGAGATCCACCATTAAAACCAAACCAACCAAACCAAAGAACAAAAGTTCCAAGGGTTGCTAAAGGAATCGAAGACGCCGCAAATGGAAGAAGATTTTTTCCACTGGTAAATCGTCCCACTCTTGGTCCTAAAATGATTGCACCTGCAAGAGCTGCTGCTCCACCTGCTGCATGAACTAAAGTTGATCCTGCAAAATCTGAAAATCCTTTTGCAGCTAACCATCCTCCGCCCCACTGCCATCCCATTTCAATTGGGTACAAAACCCCAGTTAAAATAGCAACGAACAAAAAGAAAGGCCAAATTTTAATTCTTTCAGCTAAAGTTCCAGATACAATTGATGCAGTTGTTGCGGCAAATACCATTTGAAACCACCAATCAGATCCTGCAGCATAACTATCTTTTTTAAAGTCTGTTCCGTCTGACCATGCAGAGAAGTTACCTATAAAACCTCCTTCAGAAATCCCATAAGCTAGATTGTATCCACAAAGCCAAAACATAATTCCAGCGATAGAATATAAACCAATATTTTTTGCAGCAATCGAAGAAACACTCTTCGATGTTACCAGTCCACATTCTAACATGGCAAACCCTGGCGCCATAAACATTACTAGAAAACCACAAATTAAAAACAAAAGCGTATTAAATACGAATTGAGTTTCTGCATTTACTGTCGATTCGGCAGCAAAAGATGGACTTATAAAAAGTAATGAGAATATTGCAACAAGCAATAAATTTTTTATTTTCATTATTTATCTCCTTTTTTAATTATTAAAATCCTGAACATACTGATGTAAAATTTAATAAGGATAGTTAAGAATGCTTAACTGTCATGAAGATTATAGATATCTAAAAACAGAATAGGAGCTATGAATTTTTGCTAGGTTGGGGTGTGCTTTAATTTAACTAACAGGGGACTGAATGAATAAACCAAAGCACACTTAATATAAATCGTTAGTATGATTTGCACCATTTTAAAACCAACCATGAGGGGAATCGCGTAAAACGATTCTTGATCTATTTGAGCTGCTTTAAGGCCTGTTTGATATAAGCCTCTCTCAAAGCTTTGGTAAAAATACCAGGTTTTCCAGAACTTATTTTGCTTCCATTGATTTTTACTACTCCTGTAACGAATGTAGTGGCAGACGTAATGAATGCCTCATCTGCATTCTCTGCCTCGGTGACCGTAAATTGCTTAGCGGTTACTTTATAATTTAGATGTTTTGCAACGTTGATAACCGCTTCTCTGGTAATGCCTTTTAGAATTAGATTGTCAGCTTCTCTTGTGTAGATATTCTGTCCTTTAATAATCCATGCATTGTTAGAAGATCCTTCCATCACATAACCATTTTGTACCATCCAAGCATCATCAGCGCCCTGTTTCATGGCTTCTGTTTTTGCCATAGATGGGTAAAGAAGTTGTATAGTTTTAATATCGCAACGTTTCCATCTTAAGTCATCAATAGTAATAATAGAAATTCCATTATGTACGCTCGGATTATCTATTAAATCTTTTTTTTGCGTAAATGCAGTGATCGTTAACGCTGTTTTAGAATCAGGAAAAGCAAAATCTCTTTCTGCAACACCTCTGCTTACTTGCAAATAAACGATTCCTTCTTTAATTTCATTAAGCTCCACTAGCTTTCTGTGAAATGCTAGAAATTCTTCTTCATTAATTTTAGGTCCGAAATTTAGTTCTTTCATAGATCTTTTGAGACGCTTTATATGATTATCAAAGTCAACTAACTTTCCATTCAATACAGAAGTTACTTCATACACTCCATCTGCAAATAAAAATGCTCTATCAAAAATTGAAACTTTTGCATCTTGCTCTGCAATAAATTCTCCGTTTACATATACTGTTCGCATAATTTGAAACTTTCTTTAAGCGATATTAGCTTCTTCTGCAAAATTTTTATTTAATAAATATTGATTCATGTCCTCTATTGTAAACACATTGCTAAAAGCAAATGTATTATCAATTTTTGCATAGTCATTTCTATAATGCGTTCCTCTGCTCTCTTGCCTAATAATGGCAGCATATGTTATTAGCCTAGATATTAAAATCATATCTTTTAATTTTGCCGACAAATGTTTTGATTCTCTTTCTATTCGATCAAATTCTATAAAAGCTTGATTTAAGCTTTGATTGTTTCTTTCTAAACCAACGTTTCTTGTCATGTTCGATCGTAATTGCCATATATATTTTTTAGCTCTAATTTTGCTTATTGTTTTTTCTTTAGGAAAATAATTTTCAATATTAATTTTTTCTAATTTGGTTTGATCGATTGCTTTAGAATTAATTGCCTCTGCTATTTTTTTGGCAAATACAAAAGCTTCTAACAAAGAGTTGCTTGCCAAACGATTTGCTCCATGAGCTCCTGTAGAACTAGTTTCTCCACACGCCCACAACCCTTTGACCGATGTTTGCCCAGTCAGATCTACTTTGACTCCACCCATATGATAGTGAGCTGCTGGAATGATGGGTATTAGATCTTTGGTAGAATCTATTTTAGTTTTTTTTAAGAATTCATATGCGGTTGGAAACAAGCTCTGAAAGCTATTTTGCTTGAAATGCCTACAATCTAAAAAAGTAGATCTGCCATTTTCTCTTTCTCTAAAAATAGCTCTAGCAACCACATCTCTAGGAGCTAACTCTTTGTCTGGGTGAATTGCTTGCATAAATCGATTATAATTTTCATCTACTATATGAGCCCCTTCTCCACGTATTGCCTCTGTTAACAGTGGTGCTGGGTCTAACCCAATATCCAAAGCAGTAGGATGAAATTGAACAAATTCCATGTCACTAAGTTTTGCTCCCGCACGCGCTGCCATTGCAACTCCTTCTCCATAGATATCTCTTGGATTGGTCGTATAGGCATAAATACTTCCTATGCCACCTGTTGCTAAAACTACGTTAGGTGCCTGTAGAAATACAAAATTATCTACCACTCCTGGCTTATTCATGTGACCAACAATTCCTTCGCAGGCATTATCCTTTTGAACAATGTGATCCACTGATACATCTTCTACAAAAGTAATGTGATCTTGTTTTTTAGCATGTTTAATTAATTTTTTTATAATGAATTTTCCTGACTGATCTCCATTAATTTTTAACACTCTTCTCCTGGAATGCGCAGCCTCAATGGATAAACAAAAGTTTTTTTCTTCATCTCTATCAAACTGGATGTTTATTTTTTCTAAAAATTGAACAATCTCCAAAGCCTCTGAAGTGATTAATTTGACCGCTTCATCATTGTTTAAACCAGAGCTTGCTTTGATAGTGTCGGCAAAGTGAATGTCTGGGTGGTCATCATCACCAACTGCTGCTGCAATTCCTCCCTGTGCCCAAGCACTAGAAGAAACCTCTCCTAATTTTTTTTTAGTCACCAGAGTAACTTTTCTGGGAAATAGGGAGATGGCAACCATTAGACCTGAAATACCAGAACCAACAACTACAACATCTGATTTGTATATACTTTCCATTTTTATTTT
Organism: Pelagibacteraceae bacterium; assembly: GCA_008638205.1. GTDB lineage: Bacteria > Pseudomonadota > Alphaproteobacteria > Pelagibacterales > Pelagibacteraceae > IMCC9063. The sequence continues at coordinate 34,679 of VTPO01000011.1, forward strand.
TTTGTTATAGATAGTTGTTAAAATTAAGTAAAATAAATTTTAAAATTATGAAACACTTTATTGCTATAATCACTTTGTTTTTATTAACGCAGAACTCCTTTGCCGCAGGTAATGACTCTGCCAATGAAGTTGTTAAACCTTCTTCTTATTCTAAAATGCTAAAGCTAATTAAAAATGAACAATATGCAGAGGCAGTACAGGGATTGGAAAAAATTTTAGAGACCAAAAAATATAACAAAGACGCTGATATTTTAAATCACTATGCTTTTGCCTTAAGAAAAACTAACAACCTAACAAAAGCAGAAGAGTTCTATCAAAAAGCATTATCTATTGAACCTACCCACCGAGGAGCTCTTGAATATATTGGAGAACTTTATGTCGATACCAAAAGAATGGATTTAGCAAATGCAACTTTAAAAAAGCTAGAAAATTGTAGATGTGAAGAATACGCTGAACTTAAGAGTTATATTAATAAATAGTTTAAACACAATTCCAACTATTTTTTAGAAGATTCAACTAACCGCAAAACACAATCTCCAAATTTTTCTGTTCTAGGTTTAAACCCAAGATCTTCACACTGCTCTTTAAATACATCTAAGTTGTTGATCTCTGACTTGGTGGAGGCATTCGTTTTTTTAGGTTTATTAGTTGTCTCTGAATTTTTACCTCCTACTTCTTTTAATACTTTTGCAAATTCATATCTTTTAAAGTTGATATACTTAATCCTACATTGTTTTTCTTCTGATATTTTTAACTCTACTCCTTCTTGTGTCTTTAAATTTTTTACTTTAGTTTCATTACAATGATCTAAAATAGTTCTTACAAAATTATCCACACTGATATTATTGTCTTCAATAACAGGCATTTTTAATTCTTTGCATTTTTTCAACACTTGAAATAATTTTTTAGTATCGTTTCCGCATTTCTCATTTCTGGAAGCAAACACATGATGTTTGCTATTATAGACATGTGAATTGATCTGCAATTTTCCATTAACTTGCATTTCCTGTGTTAACAGACCTAAAAATTTTGGTTTTAATTTTAAATGCTCTTCTAAAGTATACCAATAGGTTTTTACATTAGTGTAGTCATCTGAATATGCATCTAGTTTATTGTACCCTAAGCCTACAAGCTTATCGTAATCTTTGGAGGATAACCGTTCCGCAGCTGCACTCCACTGGGGAATAGTTATTAAACTGAGCAAAGCAATAATTTTAAGTAATTTCATAAACTAAATAGATGTTGACTCTTATTACATTTAAAAATTAAAATTAGATTATGTTTAAATCTATTAAAATTCAACCATGTAAAAATAATGTTGGTGCTATCATTGATACTGATATTCAATCAGCAGATCCTGAATGTATTAATGAAATTAAGATTGCATTAGATGAATTTGGAGTTGTTTTTTTTAGAAAACAAAACTTAGATTCTAGTGCCTATGTTAGCTTTGCAAAACAATTTGGAACTCCCGCTGATTATCCTATGTTAGAGGGCCTGAATAAGTTTCCTGAAATTACAGTGGTAGAAAAAAAACCAGAGGAACAAATTATGTTTGGAGAGGGTTGGCACACAGACTCTACCTATACCCCTGAACCTCCTCAATATACCATGCTCTACTCTATTAAAACTCCTCCAAAGGGTAAGGGTAATACTTTATTTGCATCTCAATACGAGAGTTATCAAAAACTTCCCGGTGAATTAAAAGAAAAAATTCAAAGTTTAAAAGCGGTATTTAGTGCCGATGGTCCCATATCCAAAACTAGAAACAATAGGGTTGCAGAAAAAGGTACTGGAATTGACCCTAAATCAATGTCAGCAATTCACTCTATAGTAAAGACTAATGCTAATAATAAAAAAAAATCTCTTTATTTATCTCCAGGCCATGTAACTGAAATTGTAGGTATGGATAAGGAAGAAAGTAAAAAACTATTAAAGTATTTATTTGAACATCAATCCAAACCTGAGTTTGTATACGGTTTTGAGTGGGAACCTAACTGTCTTGCCATATGGTCTAACCATGTGATGTTACATAATCCTGTCAATGACTTTACAGGTATCCATCGAGTAATGCACCGAATTACAATTCAATAAATTTTAAATTAAATTTTAGAAAATTTTATTAAATATTCTGCAAAGGAAAATGACGCTGTCCAGGCAGGACTGATAGCGTTGAGTACGTGCGTACAATGTTTTTGATTAATGACGACAAAATCATTTACCAGAGTTTTTGACTGTGGATCAAAAATTTGTGATCGTATTCCCACTTTTTCATTGGAAGCAGTAATATTTTTTTTGTTTATTCCGGTGATAAGCTTATTAATTTCTTTTAAAAATCCACCCTTTGTGAGCAATCTAGATTCTTGGAGGGCTAATGTTCTTAGCTTATTTTCATTGCTAATAATTTTTTTTACAAAACTGAAACCTATAGTAATAGCTTCCGATACACTGAAATTTGTATTCCAATCATATTGTTCTCTACCAAATACTGGCGTAGAGCTAGGTCCAATAAAAAAATCTCCGTTTTTTTTATGAGAAGTGTGTAAACCTAAAAAAGGATATTGAAGATCTGGAACAGGATAGACTAAATGTTTTAATGAAAAGTTAGAGTCTAATATTTTCCAATATTTTCCTTTAAATGGTAAAAAACTATACCTAAATTCTAGTCCTGATTTTTTGGCAATAGCGTCTGAATGCAGTCCACTACAATTAAAGGAATGAGTACATTCGTACGTAGAATTAACAGTATGAATTTTGCAGCCTTCTTCTTCTATTTTTGTGACCGCCTCTTGATATTGGATCTCAACTCCTAAATCTATTAGATCTCCAATTAAGGATTTGGATACTTCTTTTGGATCTGCAATCGATGTGAAAGGAACATGCAATCCAATGTTATATTTGTTGTTTATGTTTGGTTCTAGATTGGCAATCTGCTCGCCACTAAGTTTTTTTATTACAACTCCATTTTCTATTCCTCTCGCAAAGAGCTGCTCTGTGTTTTCATAGGAGTTTTGTGACGTAGGGACGAGTATTTTTCCGCACTCATCTATCCATAGTCTCTTTGTCTTAATGTATTCCTTGAGTTCCCGACCGCCCTGAACTCCCAGAGTGGCTCTTAACGATCCCGGCTCATAGTAAATACCGCTATGTATAACGCCACTATTTCTTCCAGATCCATGTTGTATGGAATCCTTTTCTTTCTCTAAAATTAAAATTTTACTGTTATTGAATTTTTTTTTTAACTTATAGGCTAAGGTAAGACCAATAATACCACTACCAACAATAATAAAATCATACTTCATATATCTATCCTTTATCTGTTATACTGTTTCTTAAAATGAGTGAAGTAGAAGAATTACCATCAAAGCAAGTCCAAGATTTTTTACAAAATCATCCAGATTCTGTTCTAGTAGATGTGCGAACACAAGAAGAATGGGACATTATTGGAAAACCAGACGGAGATTCTATCAACATGACTACTTACTTTATTTCTTATCAAAAAGGTCCAGACAGAATTCTCAATGAAAATTTTGAACAAGATTTTTTAAATCTAAATATTGAAAAAAATAAAAAAATTTTATTTTTGTGTAGAAGTGGAATTCGCTCTCTAAAAGCTGCAATGATTATAGAAAAATGTGGCTATAAAACCCTGAATATATCCGACGGTTTTGAAGGCTCTATGGTTATTAATGAACCAGGATGGAAAGCTAATAAATTACCTTGCAAAGAAAAATGATAAAAACATTTAGCTGTATGCTTTTTATTATTTTATTTGCTGCTTGCGAAACTATAGATAAAAAAATAGACGAGACAATGAAAGAAGAAACTAAGATGTTGTCTAAGTTTCTAGGAAAAAAAAGCTCTACTATAAAAATAGAGCTTGGAGAACCGGATCTAATTAATTTTAACATTCCTTACAAAACATACATCTATTATAAGAAAAACCTACTTATCAAATGTACAAGAGAGTTTTTCATTAATCCCAAAACTGATTTGGTAGAAAAATTTAATAGCAAAAATTGTATTAAATAAGTGTTCAATACAAAATATAGAAATATAGTAGAAAAAGTTTGTCAGCAATTAACTTTACAACAAAAGAGAGAGAAAAATTTATTTTGTTTAGTTTCTGGACCTCAAGGATCTGGAAAAACTACTTTTACAAGTGAGATAAAAAAAAAACTTACTAAAAAAAAATTGAAAGTTTTAGTGTTATCAATCGATGATTTTTATTTTGGTAAAAAAGATCGAAATAAATTATCTAAAACCGCTTCCCCCTTACTAGTTACCAGGGGCGTTCCGGGAACTCATAATTTACAACACTTAAAAAAAGTTTTAAAAGTTTTCTTTAGCAAAAAAAAACAGACCTACTTATTACCTCAATTTTCCAAAGCAGAAGATGATATTCTAAAATCTAAATACCATAAGCTAACATTTCCTTATGATATTTTTATATTAGAAGGTTGGTGCATTAACTACCAAGGAGAACCTCTTGTTTCCTTAAAAAAACCAATTAATGCCATGGAAAAAAAGCTGGATAAGAATTTGCAATGGAGAAAATATGTAAATAAAAAAAGCAAAGAATATTTCAAGGCTATTTATCAGAAATCAAATTGTTCTATTTTCTTAAGAATTCCAAGCTTTAAGTACGTATTTCAATACAGAAAAAAACAAGAGCTGGATATTCCAAAAAATAAGAGAATGACTGACAGTCAGCTAAAACATTTTATCAGTTTCTATGAAAGAATTACTAAAAATTTACTGGTATCTAAACATAATAAATTTGATATTGAGATCTCTATAAAACCTAATCACAATTACACTAGTTTAAAACAAAACGTTTCTTAGAATAGACAATTACATTGGAACAAAAGCTAAATTTTACCAAAGATAAAATACCTTACCTCTTAAAAAAGATAGCAATACCCGCTGCTACGGGGACCCTATTTCAAAGTCTCTATACTTTGGTAGATACATTTTATGCAGGAAAAATATCTGCCAATGCTCTAGTTGCCTTATCTAAAGCTTTTCCTATTTCTTTTATTATCATAGCATTTGGTGTTGGTATTTTAGCTGGAACCACTTCTTTGATTGCTAATACTTTAGGTGAAAAAGATGATCACAAAGCAGCTACTTATTTAGCCCAATCAGTTCTTTACTCTTTTTTGATTTATATCTTAGTCACTTTTTTAGGACTTAATTTTGCATCCGGCACCCTTCGCTTCATGGGAACTGAGGAAATAAACATTCTTTTAACGCTAGAATATATTAAAATTATTTTTATAGGATCAATTTTCTTTTTTTTACAAGTCTCTTTAAATTCTGTACTGAATGCTCAGGGTGATACTAAGTCTTATCGAAATATATTAATAATTAGCTTTTTTTTAAATATTGTTTTGAATCCATTGTTTGTATTTGGATTTGGAATTATTCCCGCTTTTGGCGTTTCAGGATTAGCAATTGCAACTATCATATCCCAATTCATAAGTTTGATGTATATTTTAGTCAAAGTATTAAAGACAGATCTTGCTCAGTTAATCACTTTCAAATTTTTTTTAATAAAAGTAAATTTAATTGCAGACTTATTAAAACAAGGAATGCCAATAACTATTAGTTTAATGCTCATCGGTCTTGGTATTTATAATATTTTATTTTTTGTTTCTAAGTTTGGAGATATTGCAACTGCAGGATATGGAGTAGCGTTGCGTATCGAACAACTTTTACTACTTCCCACGATTGGCTTAAATACTGCCGTACTTTCCATAACAGGTCAAAATTTTGGTGCAAAAGAATATGGACGAATTGGAGAAGTTTATTTTAAGGCAATTTTCTATGGTGCATTTATGATGCTGATTGCTGGGCTATTTATATTTTTTAGTGGAAATTTTTTAATTCAATTATTTACTAACGATCCAGAGGTTCTTCTTTATGGAGTTCAATACTTAAAGATTGCAGCCTTAATTGGTCCGGTGTATCCTATTTTTTTTATTACTAATGCTTTTTTTCAAGGAATTAAAAAGCCTATCTATTCTACCTATATAAATCTTTTTAGAATTGTTATTTTGCCTTTTGTAACTATGTGGATGATACTTAATTATTTTAATGGGGGATTTATAGATTTGTTTTTAGGCTTGCTTGTAATTAATTGGATCTTTGGAATTTTTATACTAACTGTTGTTAAATATGTTTTTTTAAAGAAACTAGTGAGCTAATCATTATTTTTTTTTAATTTTTTTTCCAGTCTCCTTACAAAGTAAGAAACAATAAGTATTAGAATAAGATACTCTAAGATCAAAAAGGTATATATCTCTAATGGCCTATAGGTACTCACTACCAGCTCATTTGCCTTTCTTGTTAAATCCGAAATTCCAATAATTGAAACCAAAGAAGACATTTTTAAAACATAGACAAATTGGTTTCCTAGAGCAGGTAAAATTACCTTAAATGCCTGTGGTAAAATCACAAATTTTAGTTTTTTGGAAAAATTTAACCCTAAAGAAGTAGCTGCTTCCCACTGTGTTTTTTTAATTGCATTAATTCCACCCCTAAATATCTCTGCCATAAAAGCACTTTCACTAATAGAAAGCGCAATGATTCCCGAAACAAAAGGGCTAAAACTAAATCCTGTTAGAATAGGTAAGCCATAGTAGACCCATAGTATTAACACTAGCAATGGAACGGATCGTACCACCTCTACATAAAATACATTTATATAACTAAGATATTTATTCTTAGTTATTGCAGGTATTGCGACAAGCAAACCCACAACCATAGCAATTAATATGGATATTGTAGAAATATAAATTGTGGTTGTGATTCCACTAATCAGAAACCTTAGATTTGTCAGTCCAGTAGCATTAGATGGGGACAAAATAAACCAGCCCCATTCATAACTAGTACAACCAGCTAAAGGTAGGAATAAAAGCAAAAAAAAATATTTTTTCACTTTTAAAGTTATAAAGATTTAAATAAAAAACTCTAATTTATTCTAAGCTTTTTAGACCGTATTTTTTTAATAGATCCTTAAAAAAGCCAGATGCCTTTTTAATCTCAATCCAATGATTGACATAATTTAACCAAACCTGATCGTTTTGATCAATGAGTATAGCTAGAACAGCAGGGTTTTTGCCTCCATCTGGAATGATTGCTAATTGAGGATAAGTAACAACTAGCTTATTAGCTTCTGTTGAACTGGTAATATGCCCGTCAGCTCTTCCTGCTAGGACTTCTTGAAAATCTCTTGCAGGCGCCTCAATTGATTTTAATTTAGATTTAACAAATATTTTTTTAGCCATCTCTTCTTGAGAAGTTCCAAGGGTTGTGGCGATAGTAACATTCTTATTATTTAGAGATTCCCAGGTAGGGAATTTTTTCAGGTTTTTTTTCAATACTAAGGCTACCGTACCATACTTATAATATGAATTTGTAAATCCAGCTACTAATGCTCTTTTTGCTGTCTTAGTAGCACTGGTAGAAATATCGTATCTATCAGAAGTAATTCCTGAAACAATGGTCTTCCAATCCGTTGGTACGTATTTAACTTTTACACCCATATCTTTTGCTAGCTCTGAACTAATATCAATATCAAAACCTTTGTATTGGTTCGTAGCAGGATCCTTCATGCTCATAGGATCCCAGTCTCCTGTAGTTCCCACTCTAAGCTCTCCAGATTTTAAAATTTTGTTTAATCTTGATTCAGCGTTTGCTGAAAATGACAACACAGTAATTAAAATAGTTATTATAAATTTTTTCATAAACTCTTGTACTTTTTATTGATATAAAAAAACACAAACTTTCTGACGCACTACTTACCTTTGATTTGCATGCTTTTTAAAGCCTTGCAGAAAATCGCTAAATTTAATATAAATAATTGTCGATTTGATACAGCTTGCGGACTAATTATCAGCTAAGCGGAACTTCCAAACCATAGGTCTGTTCTTAAAGTCGATTAACTGACTAAAAGGAGAATAATATGACAACTACAAGCAAACACCCAGAGACAATATCTTTGCATGGTGGGACTTACCGAAGAGATGAAAGTACGACTTCTGTAGCAGTTCCAATTTATCAAACAACTTCATATCAATTTAATTCAGCAGAGCATGCAGAAAATTTATTTGGATTAAAAGAATTTGGAAATATCTATACCAGAATCGGAAATCCAACCACTAACGTTTTGGAAGAAAGAGTAGCAGCTCTGGAGGGCGGAGTTGCAGCTGTTTGTGTAAGTTCAGGTCAGGCAGCTTCTGCCTTTGTGGTACAAAATCTATGTAGTACAGGTGATAATATAGTTGCGTCTACAGACCTTTATGGAGGAACGGTAAATCTTTTTAACAATACGCTTAAGTCTATGGGTATTGAGGTAAGATATGCAGACCCAAAAGATCCTGAAAACTTTGCTAAAGCTACTGATAAGAAAACAAGATTGTATTATGCGGAAACTTTGCCCAATCCATCTTTAAGAGTATTTCCAATTAAGGAAGTCTCAGATATTGGAAGAAAGCTAGGTATACCTTTGGTGATGGATAACACAGCCTGTCCTGTAATTTGCAAACCTTTAGAGCACGGCGCAGCAATAGTCATGCATTCATTGACAAAATTTATTGGTGGACACGGTACTACCATTGGAGGAATCATAGTAGACGGTGGAAACTTTGATTGGTCAGTAGATAAAGAAAGGCAGCCTAATATTTGGCAACCAGACGCTTCTTACCATGGAGCAGTATGGGGAGACGCTGTGCCAGTACTAACAGGAGCAAATATTCCTTATGTCATAAGAGCTCGTGTAGTCTTATTGCGTGATTTAGGTTCTGCAATTAGTCCTGCAAGTGCTTGGCAAATTATTCAAGGCCTGGAAACCGTTACCTTAAGAATGAAGCAGCACTGTGAAAATGCTGAAAAAGTAAAAAACTTTTTATTAAAACATAAGAAAATAGAAAAAGTAATTTACTCAACTCTTCACGAGGGTGAAATTGGAGAAAGAACTAAAAAATATTTCAAAGGTGGTAATGGGGCCTTAATGGGTATTGAGGTTAAAGGTGGTAAAGAAGCTGGGAAAAAGTTTATCAATAGTTTGAAACTTTTATACCATGTTGCAAATATTGGTGATGCTAGGTCTTTAGCTATTCATCCAGCAAGCACTACACACTCTCAACTTAGTGAAAAAGATTTACTAGCAGCAGGCGTAACTCCTGGCTATGTAAGACTATCGATTGGTATTGAGCATGCCGATGATATTATTGCTGATATAGATCAAGCGTTAAACGCATAAGTAAGTTTATAAAATTAAATGAGCCGTGATTAGCTTTGCGGCTCATTTTTTTTATGTATTATAGCACCACATGAATAAAGAGAATATTGCTCTAGTTATTGGCGGAACAGGATCCATTGGTTCTGCAATTATAAATGAACTGAAAAATCAAAAATTTACCAATATTATAAGTTTGGGCAGATCATCCAATCCACCCTTAGACTTGCTTGATGAGTTTAGTATTAAAAAGGCTGCTGATTTTATCAAAAACCAACCAGGATCATTATGCTTATTATTTGATGCTACTGGAATTTTACACAGTGAAGATCAAAATCAAATGCCGGAAAAAACATACAAAAATATTGATTTAACTTTTATGAAGAAAAACTTTGAGATTAATGTCATGGGACCTGCCCTGATTATGAAACATTTTTTACCACTACTAGACACAGATCAAAAATCTATTTTTGCAACTCTGTCTGCTAAAGTTGGCTCCATTTCTGACAACCGCTATGGTGGCTGGTATTCGTATCGTGCATCTAAAGCGGCATTGAATCAAATGATCAAGACAGCTTCTATTGAGTTAAAAATGAAAAATAAAAATGCAATCTGCGTTGCGATACACCCAGGAACTGTAACTAGTAAGCTTTCACAACCATTCCAGAAAGATAATTTAAAAATTCAATCTAATGTAGAGTCTGCAAAAAATATTATGCAAGTAATGACAAATTTAAAAATGAATGATTCTGGTCTGTTCTTTGATTGGAGTGGTGATATAATAAACTGGTAAAGTCTAATCTTAATTAAAAACAATAAAATACCCATGGAACTAAAACTATCTATTATTTTTACTACAATTCTCTTAATCTTTTTTTTATGTCTATCCGTGCATGCTGCCATGACCAGACGAAAGTCAAAGATACCTCTAGGTGAAGAAAAAAATGAAAACCTAATTAGAGCTGTAAGAGCCCACGGAAATTTTCTGGAGTACACACCTCTATTTATTATATCTTTTATAATGCTCGAATTCTTAGTGGCAGACACAAAATACCTCATTGGCGTTGCAGCCTTTTTTCTACTAGGAAGGTTTTTTCATGCATACAGTATGTTCGCAAAAAAGGGGTTATTTAGAATGTTAGGAATGATGCTTACTTTTATTCCATATATAGGCAATATTGCCTATCTAGTAGTTAACTATATTTAAATAAATTTCTATTTATGGAATTGTCTAATTTTTATGATCTTAGTTATTCTGACTTGAGCAGTTTTATTTCTACTAATTTTTCATTAGAAAAGAAAAAAACTAGCATGAGAACCAATCAAATTTGGAAGTTTGTTTATAAAAAAGGTTTGAAAGAAACATCGAAATTTTCCAACATATCTTCTGAACTAAAAGACAACATAGAAAAAAACTTCAATTTTAACAGAACAAATATAGCAGAAAAAAAAATTTCAAAAGACGGGACCATTAAGTGGTTGCTAAAACTTTCAGACAATAATCTAGTAGAGACTGTTTTTATTCCTTCAGGAAAAAGAGGAACACTATGTGTTTCTTCACAGGTTGGCTGTACATTAAATTGCAAATTTTGTCATACGGGGACTCAATTAATGGTTAAAAACTTAACTACTCATGAAATTATAAACCAAATTTTAGTGGCTAAAGATGAATTGAACGACTGGGGTTCTCAAAAAAAAATAACCAATATTGTTTATATGGGGATGGGAGAGCCTTTTTATAATTATGATAATGTTAAAAAGTCAATTTCTATTCTTAAAGAGCACAATGGACTAGATTATTCTCCAAAAAAAATAACTGTCTCTACTGCAGGAATCTCAGACGAAATTATGAAAGCTGCTGATGAAATTGGAACGTATCTTGCTCTTTCTCTGCATGCACCAACCGACGAATTAAGAGAGAAAATTATGCCAATTAATAAAAAATTTAAAATTAAAGATTTAATTGAAAGCTGTTCTTATTATAGCAAAATTAATAAAGAAAAAATATTTTTAGAATATGTCTTGTTAAAGGATATTAATGATAATGACAATTGTGCCCAACAATTAATCAAGTTAATGGGTAAATTCCCTAGCAAGCTAAACCTCATAGAATTCAATGCCTGGCCGGGAGTTAGCTATGAGCCATCTGATAGTGAAACAGTTCAAAAATTCTACGCCAAAATAAAGAAATCCGGACACATAGTAACTTTGAGAAAGTCTAGAGGTGAAGACATTCTTGGGGCTTGCGGTCAGCTCAAAACAGACAGCGAAAAGAAAAGAAAATCTCTTTAAATTCAAAATTAAATTTTACATTTCTTGTTTTGCCAATAATTTGTCACAAATTAACAATAGCTTTGTAATCTATAAAGCGTATAACCCAGCGTCCAATAGATAGAAAAATGACCAACAAAGAAAAGAAAAAAAAACTAGAAAAAATTGTAAGTATTAAAAAACGCATTTTGAGAGAGTCCTGTAATTTAAAAACAAATTACAAAACTACTTACAAAGACATAAAAAAATATTTCAATATTTTTAATAAAGCTTTATTTAAAAATGAGCTTAACCCTTTCAATGATGTGCAAATAAAGAGAATGAATGGGTGTTGGGGTCAGTGTGTAGAAGATTATTCTATAAGAAAAGGTACAAGATTTTTTTGTCTGGAAATGCAACCAACTTATGAAAATAAAAAAGAATTTCTTACTACGTTAGGACATGAGATGATTCACCTCTGGCAACAAACCATTAAAAAAGATACTGGCAATCATAATTCATTGTTTTATAGCTTTAGACCAAAATTTAAAAAGTTTGGACTGAGTCTTTAACAATAGTGCTCTAATATTTTCTTTTTTTTTAAAAACATGCTATCTACAACTCATGCCAACTTTTGATGTAGTAAGCAAAGTAAGTTTTCAAGAATTGAATAACGCTCTATCTAATTGTTTGAGAGAAATAAACACTAGATATGATTTTAAAGGCTTAAATATAGCTATTGAATTTAAAGAAAAAGAAAAGCAAATTATTATTTTGGCTCCTGACAATATGAAATTAAATCAGATAAACGATTTGTTTATAAGTCATTTGGTTAGAAGAAAATTGGATCCAAGAATTGTAAAAGTCAAAAGTGTTGAGGATGCAACTGGAAATTCAAAAAGACAAACAAGTGATTTACAAGAAGGCATAGATCAAGAAAGTGCAAAAAAAATTATAACACAAATAAAAGCTTCCAAAATGAAGGTGCAAGTAAAAATTCAAGGAGAAGAGTTGAGAGTAGATGGAAAAAAGAGAGATGACTTGCAAGAAACTATGCAGGTTATTAATGGAATTGATATTGGTAGACCTGTAGAATTTACAAATTTTAGGGACTAAAGATGAGTAAACGTTATTCTGGAAAATCGGGAAAAGATAGAAGCTTTAATAAAAAACCAAAATTGTCCAAAAAAGTAAAAAAAAAATTAAAGAAATAATATGAGTCAATTTATTGTTATAGAGGGAGATCATAAAGATCCAAATGACTTTGCCACGCTAGATAAGGGAACAAAAACTATTTATGGTCCTTTTGATAGTAAAGAAGAGGCTGACAATACGGCAAAGCATTTAATTCAGAAAAATATTGATAATTTTTACCACCGAGCCTGGGTGAGACTTAAATAAAATAATACCAAACATAAGATACTAGCACCGCTGGGATGGCACTATATAAGGTTGCCAAAATTGCTGCTTTAGGTGAAATTGCAATAGCGGGAAATAGTGCATCTCCATCATTAGAGATGGCATTACCAATCTGAGCAGACAGAGGAACGTGGCCAGCTATATACATACTGGTAACCATAATTTGTGGTCCGCATCCGGGAATAAATCCAACTAAGATTGCTGCAAGAGGAACAAAAGGACCAAGATAAATTAATTTTTCAAAAATTTTACCTCCCAAAAAATAATTTATTAATTCAAAAGAAATAAAGGCAACTACCACCCAGGCAGTAACAAAACAGGTTAAGTCAACGACAGACCTAAAATTTTTCTGTCTACACTCTGCTATTTGCACATCCGAAGATGGATTGAATAACCAAATAGAAATAGAAAGCAAACCTCCCATAAAACCCAAAAGTAAACCAATGTCGTTTCCGTTAAAAATAAAATTTATTTTATTGCCAAAAGCATTTATTACTCCTAGAAAAATTCCAGGTATTAATAGAAAAAACCAAAATTTATAAAAAATATTAGGCGCAAGATTTGGAAGATCCTCTTCCACATAAACAGCTTTACGATCAAATTTTGGTGCTATCTTATATTCAAAAATTTTAGCGACATAACCGGATACAATAGCAATGCCAAAAGTCAGAGAAACAACAATGAGAGCAACAAATGGTTTGGCAGCAATTAAAAGAAATGCGGCATCCCCCATTGTTGCAACGAGGGTTGCAATTACAGCACTAAAACTAATTGAATTACGAACATACATAGTCATAACCATGATAGCTCCTCCACAACCTGGAATTGCTCCCAGAAAAGCAGCCATAAACACATCAAACTGTTCATGTTTTTTAATAAAAGATTGGATATCAAAATCTTTTTTATGCAAATAGGCAAATCCAAACACCGTTGCTGCAACAAAGGAGGTGACAGAAATAAACGCATCTCCCATTGATTTAATAATTAATTCTCTTGTTTCTGCAAAAATGAACAAGGATGACAAAACCAAAAAAACAATAATCTTAGCAAGTCTTAAACTTGGGAATCTGCTTGCAAGTTTTAGTACTATTTCAACCATAAATTTTAATTAGTGTAGAAAAAAAATTTTTTTTGCAATACTATAGGTAAATTCGGATACGACAAATATAATAGTTTGATAAGTTTACTTTTTATGATTAATAAACCCTCATGAATCAAATTGAAATTAAGAAAAATGCAAAAAAATTAGCCATAGCTTTTAATAAAGGGTCCTTTATTAGTCCTATTTCCACTAAATTTACTAAAAATTCTAAAGTGGCAAATATGTTGCGAGCTGAATCGGAAAGCTTGATCAAATCTCCTATTATTGGATTCAAAGCTGGTGGAACTGGAAAGGCTATGCTTAAGAAGCTGGGTGAGAAAGAACCTTTTTACGCGGCAATTTTTAAAAAAAATTTATTAAAAAGCAACGGTTCTGTAAAAATTAACAAATATACCTTGGGCATTGAGCTAGAAGTTTTTTATCAAGTTAAGAAGAGTTTTTTTTCAAACTCAAAAAAAATTACTGAAAAAAATGTATCTTCTGTTGTCAGCCATATGGGTCCTTGTATTGAGGTGGTAGGCTATAGACAAAAAAAGAAGGGGTTAACTTATTTAGGAGATTTAATTAGTGACTTTGGTGCAAATGTAAAATTTATTATAGGTAAAAAACAAAAATTTAAAAAACTAAAATTTAACAACTTAGCTACTAGTCTTTATAATAAAAAAAGCGGCCAAGTAGCGAATGGAAATACTAAGACTGTTTATGATAGCCCCTTAAAATCATTAATTTGGCTTCTAAATAAAATTAAAAAAAATAAAATAGATTTGAATAAAGATTTTTTAGTTTTTACTGGGTCTACAGTGGGTGTTGTTCCTATTCAAAAAACAGGGTTATTTAAGGGAGAGATTAAATCTTTGGGTTCAGTGAAAGCTAAAATTAAAAATTAACTAGCTTTTTTTAGCTGACGCTCTTTTTCAAACATTCTAGCTAATCTATCAATCATATAATCTGATGCTTCGAAAACATTTTTGGGCTTAAACAACTTAGTTTCGGCAAGATCTGTTTTATCCTCTAATGTAATTTTTTTTCTTAATCTTTCTTTGGCATTTTCTCCTTCAATAAATAATAAAATTAAATATTCATCTTCATTCACCGCATCTTCATTTTTTATAAAACATTCTCCATTCTCGGCTATATGATCTACAAAACGCAATGGGGTCCTTCTTAAAGTCAAATATCTTTTGTTAATTTGAAAAACAATTGACTTCATATTTCTTGAATAACGCTCTAATTTGTTAACAACCTTTTGTTTTAACAATTCCTCTGCTTTTTGAGCTTCAAGTATTTTTCTTGCCTCTTCTCTAGCTTCTTTTCTAACCTCGGCTTCTTTAAGTTTTTCTTCTCTCTTCTTTGCTTTAATTGCCTGAAATTGCTCTCTAATCTTAGCTAACCTGGGATCTAAAGCTTTTAAAGAATCTCTTAAAACTTGAATTTTATTTTTTTCTTCTCTTTTAATTTTCCTTAACTCCTCTTTTAGGAGGCGCTCTTTTAATTTCTCTTCTTTAATTTTATCTCTAATAGCAATTTTTTCTTCTAATATTTTTTGCTTTTCTTTATCACGAAGTTTTTTGATCCTTAATTTTTGAGCGACTAACTTAATTTTTTCTTTTTCTTTTCTATCTTTAATTCGTAAAATTTCTTTTTCTCTTTTTTCTTTAGCTTTTATTTTTTGTAACTCTTTTTTCTCCTTAATTTTTCTCTTTTTTTCTAATATTAAATTTCTTAGTTTTATTTTTCTCTCTAAAATCCTTTGTTTTTCCTGTTCTTTTTTTTCTTTGATTCTGGCAATTTCTCTTTCCTTTTTTTTCTTAGCTTTTCTTTTCTCTAAATAATCTTCGATCTCATTAACTTTTTTGGCAACAAAATCTTTCAAGCCAAAAAGGCCAAAAATCGATAACTTGATTTTTTCTATAATAGGAAGGAGTTTTTTTTGTAATTTCTTTGTAGATGATAGTCTATTCTTTTTAGGAAGAGTTTTCTTCTTTGTTTTAGTTTTTACCAATTTAGTGTTCTTTTTAGAACGAACTGGTTTTGTTTTTTTAAGCTTAGAAACTTTAATCTTTTTCTTTTTAGGAAGAGTTTTCTTCTTTGTTTTAGTTTTT